>JAFQHO010000004.1 GCA_017397925.1 Ruminococcus sp. | reverse complement strand
TATGGCTTTTCCTAAATTTCTCTTAGAGAGGACAAGCCTGAGTGAAACGGCGAAAATCGTCTACATGATTCTGCTGAACCGTGCCAAACTCTCACAAAAGAATGATGGTTGGACTGATGAACGCGGTCACATCTTCATCTACTATCCCATCAAAGATATAGCCGCTGCTATCCATAAAAGTGAAATGTCGGTTAAGACCGCTTTATCCGCTCTGGAAAAGGACAAGCTGATTGATCGACAGCATCAAGGCGTTGGTAAAGCGAATCGTATTTTTGTCAAGATCCCGGTAGAAAGAAAACCGACTTTGAGGCGGACAGAAAAATGTTTATGTGGCGGAAAGAAAGCCGTCTGTCATGAGGAAAGATACCTGTCCGGAAGTAATAAAGAAAAGAGTAATAATGAATTAGAAAAAAGAAAGAGAAAAGCATACGGCAAATATCAAAATGTATTTCTTTCGGATAGTGATCTCGCTTTATTACAGCAGACTGTTCCGACCTTTCTGGAATACATTGAACGCTTATCGGAATATACGCAATTAAAAGGAAAACACTACGCCAATCATGCTGCTACGATTCGGAAGTGGTATCTGGAAGATAATCCTGCACCACCTGAACGAAAATACATACGCAAGGAGAATGAGAGTCTATGAACTCAGTCAAAGAGAGTATAAATGATCTGTTTCAAACCCGACCGCTACAGAGCGACGAATATCTGAATGAAACGGACAAGTTGATCTACTGTTCAAAGTGCCGCACACCGCGGCAATGTAAAATTGAGCATAGCGATAAAATCATTATGCTACCAATCCTATGTAAATGTCAGCGAGAAGCTGATGAACAGAAAGAAGCAGATTTTCAAAAGCGCCAGCGCCTCATACAGATAGAGCGTCTGAAAGCGAACGGTTTACAAGACAGAAATTTGCACGACTACACTTTTGAGAACGATAAGGGTTACAATCCGGAGGAAATCAAAAAAGCCCATCGGTATGTAACCGAATGGGACAGAATGAA
This sequence comes from Ruminococcus sp., assembly GCA_017397925.1. GTDB lineage: Bacteria > Bacillota > Clostridia > Oscillospirales > Ruminococcaceae > Ruminococcus. The sequence goes on along the minus strand of JAFQHO010000004.1, from coordinate 3,377 downwards.
ATCGGAAAACCGAGGTTTACTGCTATGGGGAAATGTCGGTACAGGCAAGACCTATATTGCCGCTTGTATCGCAAACGCGCTGATCGAACAGGGTGTATCGGTTTTGATGACCAACTTTTCAAAGATACTGAATACGCTGTCACCTATATATAACGGAGACCGCAACGCTTTTATTGACAGCCTTAATCAATACAGCCTGCTGATTATAGATGATCTTGGGGTAGAACGCAATTCCGATTTTGCGTTAGAACAGGTGTTCAGCGTTATTGACAGCCGCTATCGCTGCAAGAAACCGCTGATTATCACAACGAATCTGACAATAGATGAAATGAATCATGCTGATTTGGCACATATGCGGATCTATGATCGCATTCTTGAACGCTGCACGCCGCTGATGGTCAATAACCAAAATATCCGAAAGCTCAACGCAGAGATGAATCTTAAAGAAGCGAGAAAACTGTTATCCGGCAAAAGAATTGATTAGGATTAATGTGATTGACGAAGTAAAGTTGTCTTCACAAGATTAAATTGCCGATTCAAACCATGCCTAAAACACAAATATTGCAACTCGCAAGCAATGCCTTTATGCGCATAAAGGCGATTTTTAGCAGAATGTTCACATAGCTCCATTCGCAAAAAATGCTTGCCGGTGACAAATCCCCGAACCCCAAGATCGTCAACTTTGTTGATGGCTGCGCATTCATAGAACACTAAAAATGTCCGCAAGTGTACTCGCGCTTGCGGACAAATTATATCAGGGGAATAGAATATCAAACACATCATTTTCGTTTATCATTGATGATACAAAACAGTAGGATCCACAACTCGCAAGCAATGCAAAGTAATATTACTTTTGCAAAAGCGCTTGCTGATGATTAGCTCCCCAGCCCCCTGAGATCGCTAACTACGTTGACGGACTACGCGGTAAAACCGCTATTAAATCCTTACGCATATCTATTGCCATAATATCAGATCCGTGATAGAATTGATATGAGACGGAAACGGTTTTTGATATGGAGGAGCAACTATGAAAATTCTTATCACAGGTGGAACAACCTTTGTCAGTAAATATGCGGCGGAGTATTTCGTTTCTAAGGGCAACGAAGTTACTGTTATCAATCGTGGAAGTAGACCACAAGTGAATGGCGTAACGCATATCAACTGTGACAGAACAGCTTTAGGCGATAGGCTCAACGGCAAGCACTTTGACCTTATCCTCGATATAACCGCATATACGGAAGAACATATCAAATCCCTGCTTGATTCCGGCGTTTCATTTGATGATTACATTTTTATCAGCTCCAGCGCTGTTTATCTGGAAACCAATCTGCAGCCGTTTACCGAGGAACAGCTCTGCGGTTACAACTCCGTTTGGGGCGATTACGGGATGAACAAGCTGAAAGCGGAGCAATTCTTGCAAGCGAAAGTTCCGAACGCCTACATTCTCCGTCCTCCGTATTTCTATGGCGCATATGAAAACCTCTACCGTGAAGCGTTTCCGTTTGACTGCGCTATGCAGGACAGACCGTTCTATATAACGCAAAACGGCGATATGAAGCTGCAATTTTTCAATGTATCCGATCTTTGCCTTTTTGTTGAAGTCCTAATAGACAAGCACCCCCAAAAACACATTTTCAATGTTGGCAACAAGGATATTGTAACCGTCAAAGAATGGGTAGATCGTTGTTATAAAGCTGCCGGTAAAACAGCTAAGTTTATCAGCGTAAGCAAAGAGGTTGCACAGAGAGATTACTTCTGCTTCTACGATTATGAATATGTGCTTGACATCAGCAAGCAAAATGAGCTTATGCCTGATACTGTTTCACTTGAAGAAGTCTTGAAAGAAGAATTTGAGTGGTATAAGAACAACCTCAACAGCGTTTATAACCGCAAGCCTTATATGGAATATATTGATAACAATTTGGTGAGAAAATGATAATAAGAGAAATCAGAGATAATGAATTAAGCAATCTGCTCGAATTATATACACATTTGCACGAACTTGGAATACCTGAGGACAGCGAGCATTTACATAATTCTTGGGCAGCAATTTGCAACGACGAGAATCACCATATCATCGTATGTGAGGTTGACGGTAAGCTTGTTTCTTCCTGTGTGTGCGTGATTATTCCTAACCTGACACGGAACATCCGTCCGTACGCCTTTATAGAAAATGTTGTCACTCATGCTGATTACAGAGGAAATGGTTATGCAACCGCTTGTCTTAACTATGCAAAGGAATTAGCGGTCACAGCTGATTGCTATAAAATGATGCTGCTTACAGGCTCTAAAAGCGAAAGTACTCTTAATTTCTATAAACGAGCAGGCTACAACTGTACAGATAAAACAGCGTTTATACAATGGTTATGAGGGATAGAATGGACATAAAGCTTATTGAAGCTGAATATAAGGATTTGGATGCTATCCTGAAAATGCAGATAGAAGCTTTTTCCGAATTATACGCTAAGTATCAGGATACAGAAACTAGCCCTGCCAAAGAAAAATATGAGGACATACTGTATCGCTTCAACCAGCCCGAAACGACATACTACTTCATAATGGCAGATAATATAAAAGTTGGCGTGATTCGTGTTGTAGACTGTAAAGACGGAATTACACGGAAAAGAATATCTCCGATTTTCGTAATGCCTGAATATAGAAATATGGGCTACGCTCAGCAAGCGATAAAGGAAGCGGAGCGTATTCATGGGAAGCAGCATTGGAAGCTCGACACGATCTTACAGGAAAAAGGCAACTTACATCTTTACGAAAAGCTCGGCTATCACCAAACAGGCAAAACCGAGCAGATTAACGATAAAATGACGATTGTTTATTACGAAAAGGATTGAATAATGGAACACAAAATGAATCTTAATCCCGAACCGTTCGAAATGATACGCTCTGGGCAAAAGACAATTGAATTGCGACTGAATGACGAAAAGCGGAAACAGATTAAAGTCGGAGATATAATTGAATTCACTCAAACTGAAACAGGAGAAAAGCTGATTACGAAAGTAATAGCTGTACATAGATTCGATTCCTTCGCTGAATTGTATCAAGAATTACCTTTGTTAAAATGCGGCTACACCGAATCTGATATTGCGTCTGCTAAACCCGAAGATATGGATTTATACTATACTCCCGAACAGCAAGAAAAATATGGAGTGTTGGGTATAGAGATTAAATTATTAGACAAATTAACTCATTCAAAAATCAGTGAATTAATTATAGAATACTTGATCAATAAAATTGACGGAAACTGGCATAGAGAAAAAGTTGAAGAGAAAAAGACACATGAACCCGGTGTTGATATCAAAATGGTGGGCGGCAAAAGTAACGGCGAACGCTTTTTTATTGAATGTAAAGCAAAGTCTTAT
>JAFQHO010000051.1 GCA_017397925.1 Ruminococcus sp. | reverse complement strand
TTCAATTGATATGTGTTATAATATTCTTGTGGTACTTTTTTCGTCATAATTTAATAATACCACAAAAAATTACTGCTGTCACGCATTTTTTTGCGTGACAGCAGTTTTTTTCTTTTTTTACTCTTTTTTTACAGCGCCTTTAATTGTAAACATTCTTTGTATTCTATTGACAAATTAATTTCACAGATGTATAATAATTATATAGATTTTATATATGGTGAAAGGATGTTTTTTTATGCAATTTTTAAATAAAGCTTCTGCTATAGTTTTATCTGTGTTATTGACTTCTGTCAATTGGATTTCATTGTGTCCCTGTGATGCTGGGGCAATAAATACAGATATTTCGCAGATATTTGCAGAGGAAAAATCAGCGTCTCCTGACAGTAAATCAGTCTATAATGCAATAATGGCAATGGAAAGCAAATATCCGGAGGGAACAACCTGGAATAACAGCAACTATTATAGTTGGAAAGGCGGAATATACAACACCGGCTTTGGCTGTGCCGGTTTCGCATTTATGCTCAGCGATGCAGCATTTGGCAATCTTCCTGCAAGAATGATAAAAAAGTTTAATCCCGCTGAAATTCGAGTGGGAGATATAATTCACTATAGCGGCCATTTTGTCATTGTGTTGGAGTTAAAAGAATCTTCTTTCATAGTTGCTGAGGGAAATGTCAATGAACAGATATTCTGGGAAACTGAAAAAACTCATGAGTATATCCGTTCAGGGTTTGAGGAATATTATACGCGTTATCCTGCTATAGCTACGGGCGATGTAAACGAGGACGGAAAAGTGGATTCAGCAGATTCATCTCTTGTGCTTTCAGAATACGGACTTATTCAGACAGGCGGCAGGCTTACATTTACCGAAACACAGAAAAAATCTGCCGATGTTAACAAGGACGGCAAGACCGATTCCTCAGATGCTTCAAAGATTCTTGAATATTATGGAGCAGTTTCAACAGGTAAAAATCCTACCTGGGATTAAGGCGAATATTCATATTTTACAAATGCGGTGGATTTTCTGCCGCATTTCTTATTGACAAAATTAACAAGATGATTTATAATTGAATAAGAGTTTAATAACTCTGATTTTATAACGAAAGGATATTAAATTATGAATCGTATGAAGAAAACAGCTGTAATTGTTACAGCTGCGGCAATGCTGACAGTTGGCAGTATTGGATTTATTCAGGGAGTTTCAGTTGATATGCCTGAATTTACTGCAAGTGCAGCCGATATCGTTGCATCAGGTGAATGTGGTGCTGAGGGAGCCAACGTTGTATGGCAGTTCGACAGCGATGGTAAACTTACTATCAGCGGAACAGGAGAAATGGATGATTGGGACCTTAAGCAGCCCTGGTATGACTATACGTTTGACATTGTAACCGTTGAAGTAAAAAGCGGTGTGACTCATGTAGGTGAAATGGCATTCAATAATTTCAGAGATATGACATCAATAATCCTTCCTGACAGTGTTACAAGTATTGGAGAATCGGCATTTTTTGATTGCAGAGGCATAACTTCAATTGAAATTCCCGAGGGTGTAACTATACTTGAAGATGCTGTATTTTACAACTGCACAGGTCTGGAATCAGTAACACTTTCTGCAAATATCAAAGAAATTAAATTCGGCGCATTCCAGAACTGTGAAAAGCTGAGTTCTATTACATTTAACAATCCGGAATGTAAGATTTATGACTACAAAACTACGATTTGCAACAGCAACGACTATGAAACAGGGGAAGCAGCTTTCAGCGGCACAATTTACGGCCACGCTGGCTCAACTGCACAGGCATACGCTGAAAAGTACGGCAGAAAATTTGCAGTTATCGGCGGAAATGCAGCAAGTGCTGATTTAGGCGATGTAAACGAGGACGGCAAGGTTGATTCTGCCGACGCTTCTCTTGTGCTTTCAGAATACGGACTTATCCAGACAGGAGGTAATCTTACATTTACTGACGCACAGAAAAAATCAGCAGATGTTAATAAGGACGGCAAAACTGATTCCTCAGATGCTTCAAAGATTCTTGAATATTATGGAGCAGTTTCAACAGGTAAAAATCCTACCTGGGATTGATATAAATGAATATTTTTGTTAGTTTTGACTTATGATTGTGAAAGTTTTGTGAATATTCCGAAAAACTATTGACTTTTCCTATATGTGTGGTATAATAAGTGTATATACGGTTCGTATATACAACAAGTCATTTTACATTTAACACAATTAGGAGGACAAACTTATGAAGTCATTCAGAAAAATCACAGCTTGGGCAATGGCTCTGGCAATTTCATCAACAGCAACAGCTGTAACAGCATTTGCGGAGGGTACAGAGACAACTGAGCCTGCAACAACAACAGTAGCAGAGGTAGTTGAAACTACTACAGTTGCTCCAACAGAGGCACCTACACAAGCAGTTACAGAAGCACCTGTTGTTTCACCTGTATTAAGCAGTAAATTTGGTACAGCTGAAATCACCGTAAATACCGCAACTAATGAGGTTTCATTAAAAGATACAGCAACAGGTATGTCAGCTGAGCTTAAGGGCAGCACAATAAATTTTGATGGTTCTGTTATTCAGACAATCAATATTACAGATACTTCTATGACAGCAGAGCAGGAACAGCTTTTTGGTGCTTTAGCTAAAATTGCAATGAGCGTAAAGATTGATACAATTAATTTTTCTGACAATGTTACAGAGGTAAAAAGCCTTGCAGTTAGTACCTCAATGGCTGACAATGTGAAAATCACATTTGGAAAGAATATCAAGACAATTGCTTCTGATGTTCTTGGCGAAACAGCCGCAAAGGTTACAGTTAACGGATATAAAGGCACAGCAGCTGAAACTTTTGCTTCAGCAATCAAAGCAACATTTGTAGCGCTTGATGCAGAAACACCCGTACAGACAACAGCAGTAGTTACAACAGTTGCTCCTTCAACAGAAACAACTGTAGCTGCCACAGAGGTATCAACTACAGCAAAGGCAACTACAAAGAAGACAACAGCAGCTAAAAAGACTACAACAAAGAAAGCAACAACTACAACAGCCAAGGCATCTGATTCACCAAAGACAGGAGATGCAGGTGTTGGCGCAATCGCTGGTATACTCGCACTTTCAGCAGTAACAGGTGCAATTGCTTTCAGAAAGAAAGATAACGAATAATTTTAAATCCCCGTCGTGATGACGGGGATTTTTGCTATTTATCGTCGTTTTTGAAATCAATCCCCACATTTTTCAAAGTGCGGTTAATAGCGTTTGTTCTTGTGCCGATAAGATTTTCCAGGTCTTTATCAGCCATTCTCAGGCGATTTCTCGCGGATTCAAGGACAGTTTCAAAATTTGCAAATTCAGATTTTGTTTCTTCAAGAATTTTCCACACTTCGCCGCTTTTCTTCTGAATTGCAAGGGTGCGGAAGCCCATTTGCAGGCTGTTGAGCATAGCAGCCATAGTTGACGGCCCAGCAATATTTATGCGGAAATCACGCTGTAAAATCTCCACCAGCCCCATATTGACAACCTCAGCATAAAGTCCCTCAAAGGGCAGGAACATTACTGCAAAATCGGTAGTATACGGCGGTTTTACGTACTTTGAACGTATACTTCTTGCACAGCGTTTCATTTCTGTTTCAAGGGCAGAACGGGCAGCTTTAAGCTCAGCAGAATCGCCTTTTTCAAAGGCTGATGTAATCCTTGCATATGTATCCCCGGGAAATTTCGAGTCAATGGGCAGATATACACATCCCTCGTCGCTGCCGGGCAATTTTACAGCAAAATCCACACGTTCCGAAGAATCGGGGATAACAGCAATCTGCTCGCCATACTGTTCGGGAGCAAGAATTTCCGCAAGTATTGCGCCAAGCTGAATTTCTCCCATAATTCCGCGGGTTTTCACGTTGGAGAGGACTTTTTTCAAATCCGATACACCCGAAGCAACGGCTTTCATTTCGCCAAGTCCCTCATAGACCTCGGTGAGCCGCTTGTTTACCGCTTCAAAGGACTGTGAAATGCGGTCATTCAGCGTCTTTTGCAGCTTTTCGCTGACGGTATTGTTGATTTTTTCAAGGCTTTCGCTGTTTTCACGGCGGAGCTTTTCCATACCCTCAGAATTAGCTGTCATAATCTTTTCAAGACTTTCACGATTATCGCGGTCAAGGGTTTTCATATCCGCTTCAATTTTTTCAAGAGCTTCAACAGCCTTTTTCTGCTGAGCCTCGTTGGAACGGCGTAATTCGCCTCCTAAATTGTTGACCTGATACACAAGGGATTCATTCATACGGACAAGCTGTTCCAGCATGAGTCTGTTCTGATTTTCAGCAGTTTTTCCCAGTATATCAATCTTTTTCTGTGTTTCAGAAAATTCTTTTTTTCCTGTTCCTCTTGTTTTTGCAATTTTCATAAGAATCATGATGGCAAAAAGCAGAAGTATAATGATTAATACTGCAAGAATAGTTAAGAGTATATCCATAATAGCCCTTTCAAAAATACAGGGCGAGTATTGCTCGCCCATTGTTTGCTATGTGGTTGAATAATCGTCAAATGGCGACATTTGTGTATATAATTTTGATGTTATAATAAACATTATCGTTACTTCAATAAGTGCAAAGATAATATCAGCACCGACAGGTAAAAATGTATTTGCAAAATTAGTGAACATATGAAGAAAAACTGCTATAGGCAGATATATTTTCGCCTTACCGTTACGCACAGCCCGGAACATCAGCACAGACATAAGGATATGCCACAAAGTTCCGATAATTGTTGCAGGACAGCTTAAAAACAGATGTGACATTGGAATAGACAAATCAGCGGCTTTATCTGTAGCAATAAGATTGAGAGTGGCAAAACCGGAACCAACGCTCTCAAAAAATCCGTGTCCTATGCCGTAAAACACCGCGTCTTCACGGCGGTCAAAGTTTTTCAGAACATAGGCGAATGCAATAAATCTGCATCCCTCCTCCAGTACGGAGGTTAAAAATGATTGCTGAGTAAAATTTACAAGAAAGTCACTTTTATCAAATCCGCTGCGGATTGCACCTCGTATTAATGTGACAAGGAGTATCAAGCCAAGTCCTGCCAGAAGTGGAGTAAATCGGGTATTTGTCCTTTTTCTCCACAGGTATATCAGGATAAACGGAAGGGCAAGCTTTATGCCGCCTGCTATAAGCAGTATGACATTTCCCATTAATTCTTAATCTGTGAAGCTACAAGACTTTCACCGCAGTAAATCTCACGAAGCTTCGGCTTTTCAATTTTGCCTGTGGGATTTCTCGGAACATCGGCAAAAATAATCTTATGAGGACGCTTATATCTCGGCATTTTCTGGCTGAATGTGTTAATATCCTCCTCTGTGCAGGTCATACCGTCCTTTACAGAGATGATAGCAGCAGCAATTTCGCCTAAACGCTTGTCAGGAAGTCCGATAACTGCAACATCCTTTACAGCAGGGTGCGAACGGAGGAAGTCTTCAATCTGTACAGGGTAGAGGTTTTCACCTCCGCTGATAATAACATCCTTTTTACGGTCAACAAGGAAGATGAAGCCGTCCTCGTCCTCTTGCGCCATATCGCCTGTGAGAAGCCAGCCGTCCTTAAGTGTTTCTGCTGTAGCTTTTCCGTCACGGTAGTAGCAAGTCATAACTCCCGGGCCTTTAACGTAAAGCTCGCCCACCTGACCGCGTTCAACCGCATTGCCGTTTTCATCGGCAATTTTTGTTTCCCAGCCGTAACCAGCCTTGCCGATAGCGCCGACTTTGTGTATGTTTTCAACTCCCAGATGTACACAGCCGGGGCCTATGGACTCGCTGAGACCATAGTTTGTGTCATACTGATGTTTGGGGAATTTCTCCTTCCAGCGTGCAATAAGTGAAGGAGGAACAGGCTGAGCGCCTATATGCATAAGTCTCCAGGGGGAAAGGTCGTATTCGCTGAGATTTATTTCTCCGCGGTCGATAGCGTCAAGAATATCCTGCGCCCACGGAACGAGAAGCCATACAATGGTACAACCCTCATTTGAAGCTGTTTCAATAATTGACTTAGGTTTTACACCTTTGAGAAGTACAGCCTTGCTTCCCGACTGTAAGCTGCCAAACCAGTGCATTTTAGCGCCTGTATGGTAGAGTGGGGGAATGCAGAGGAATACGTCCTCGCGGCTCTGACCGTGGTGATTCTGCTCAACTTTTGCGGAATGAACAAGGCTTTCGTGGTTGTGAAGAATAGCCTTGGGGAAGCCTGTAGTTCCTGATGAGAAGTATATAGCCGCATTGTCCTTGTCTGTAAGGGCGATTGCAGGAGCTGTACTGGAGCAGTTAGCAACGTTGCTGTCGTAATGCTCAGCAAAGGAAGGACAGCCCTCTCCTACATAGAAAAGGAGTCGGTTTTTGCTGATTTCTTCTGCGATTTCCTCAACTCGTCCGATAAATTCGGGGCCGAACATAAGTACATCAACCTCTGCAAGGTCAAGGCAGTATTTGATTTCATCGGCTGTATAGCGGAAATTCAGCGGAACAGCCAGCGCGCCTGCTTTGAGGATTCCGAAGTAAATAGGCAGCCATTCAAGGCAGTTCATAAGGAGAATTCCCACCTTATCGCCCTTCTGTACCCCTCTTTCAAGGAGCATATTTGCAAATCTGTTGGCCTTTTCGTTGAAAACCGACCAGGTGATTTCGCGGCGGTATGGGCTTTCGGGAGCAGATTCAATGAGATTGTATTCTTTCCAGGTTACACGGCGGTTTTCAGTGATTTCGGGGTTAACCTCCACCAGGGCAATATCATTGCCGTATAACTCGGCATTTCTTTCAAGTAATTCTGTAATTGGCATATAAATTATCCTTTCAAAAGTATACTATATATATTTTAACACAAAAAAGCGCAAAAGTAAATAGATATATGGGTGGCAATTTTGACAAAAAACGGCTTTGGGAATTGGCGGTTTTGCCGATAAAACTTTTGTCGCTGTTTTTAGTAGCGATGAATATATTTATGTGTATTTGATGTCTACTTATATTGTAGAACAAAATTATATAAATGTCAATAGGTTTTTGAAAAAAGTCTGCGGATTTTTGCAGATTTGTATGATTGCACAAAAACATTATACAATATTTGTTGAATAAGATGATACAGCAGCTGATAAATGCGTTCTGTTATTACGAGTGAGGGTTACTTCCCCCTACAATATGCTTTCTATAAACTGAATCGGGTGCGGCTATTTCAAAAATAACCGCACCCGATAATTCTTTATTCTTAATTAGCCAAAGTATCTCTTGAGAAGTCCCTCAAATGCCTTGCCGTGTCTTGCTTCGTCCCTAGCCATTTCGTGCACTGTGTCGTGGATAGCGTCCAGATTAAGCTCCTTAGCTCTCTTAGCAAGGTCAAGCTTGCCCTGTGTAGCGCCGTGCTCAGCAGCAACTCTTGCTTCGAGGTTCTCCTTTGTGGAAGAAGATACAACCTCGCCGAGAAGCTCAGCAAACTTTGCAGCGTGCTCAGCCTCCTCGAAAGCAGCCTTTTCCCAGTAAAGTCCGATTTCAGGATAACCCTCTCTGTGAGCAACTCGAGCCATAGCAAGGTACATACCAACCTCAGTACACTCGCCTGCGAAATTAGCTCTCAGACCTTCGATGATTTCCTCGTCAGTTACAGCCTTAGCAACACCTACCTCGTGTTCACAAGCGAATACGAGATTTCCCTCGTCCTTCTTCTCAATAAACTTCTCACCGGGAACGCCGCACTGTGGGCATTTATCGGGAGCAGATGTACCCTCGTGAACATAGCCGCAAACGGGGCATACATACTTGGAAACAGCAGCCTCAGCAGGTGCTTCAGCCTTTTCCTCAACGAAATCGGAAGCGGGAACACCGCAGAGAGGACAAACCTCGGGAGCAGCGTCGCCTTCGTGAACGTAACCGCAAACTGAACATACATATTTAGCCATAATAAAGACCTCCTAAAATTATTATTGTTTTATATTGTTGCTTAAGTAAGCATTTTAAACTGTGTGTTTGATTCTCTCTCGTTCCTCGGCGCGTTTTCCATCGTTGAAACGGTCGAGATTGCCTACGAGATAGCCTGTAATTCGACGTATACGGTCGAAAGGTATATCGGCAAATTCGAATTTAAGGTCGGCGTAATCACCGTCCAGTGAAACTGTCATTTCCTTTATAATTCTATCGGAATATTTTTTTCTGCCATAGTCAATATAGGCATCAATTTCCTGCTGCGGAATATTTCCGCCGATGACATTGATTTTCATAGATTTATACCTCCTGAATATGTTATATGTAACAAAAAATACAAGAGATTATTCTGCAGTATTATCTCGGTGTACAAATTTTCTCTTTCGGGAAGATTTTCCCTTGACCTTTTCTGTAATATATTGTATCATAGTATTTAAGAAAAATCTGTTGCAATTGCAACAAGGAGGAGATTTTTTTGTTACCTGAACATAACATATTATTCAAGGGCGTTAATGAATACGATTGCCGCAGAATGTATACCTGCTTTAATATGGAAGTGAAAAAATTCCGCGAGGGCAGCTGTATCAGCGATTATTCCACCAAGGGCGATAAACTTGGGATAATATTAAAGGGAAGTGCTGATGTGGTGCGGTATGATGTGAACGGAGTGCGGACAATAATTGAAACCCTCGGAGAACAGGGAATTTTCGGGGAATACTTTACATATCCCTCATCCGGCAGGAATTATATTGAGGTAGTTGCAGGAAAGGACTGCGAAATACTTTATGTGCGCCGTTCAGAACTGCTGAAACGCTGTGAAAACGCCTGTTCCTGTCATTCGAGGGTAGTTGAGAATATGCTGGAGCTTATGACTGAAAAGGCGGTATCATTGAGTGAACGTGTGGAAGTCCTCAGTCAGCGGACAATTGAAGGCAAGCTTATCAGCTTTTTGCAGATTACCGAGGATAAAACTGCTGAGGGTAAAACACCTCAGATACCATTTTCCACAACGGTGCTTTCAGATTATCTCTGCGTAAATCGAAGCGCGTTGCAGAGAGAGATTGCAAAGCTGAAAAAATCGGGAGTACTTACCATATCAAAACGGAAATTCAGGCTGAAACTGAATTCTGAAAATGAATTTGACATATAATGGTAATTGTGGTATAATTATATTTGTTTTTGTAGGAACACGGCGTGCCGTGTCCGTATTATGACATTTAGTAAAGAAAGGAAACAATATCTATGGTCTGGGAATTTATAAAATCACTTATCCTCGGTATAGTCGAGGGTATTACAGAATGGCTGCCTGTCAGCAGTACGGGACATCTGATACTCGTTGACGAGTTTTTGCAGCTGAAAGTCAGCGATAATCCGACGATTAACGAGGATTTCCTCAGTATGTTCAACGTAGTAATACAGCTTGGAGCGATTATGGCAGTTGTAATAATCTTCTGGAAAAAGCTGTTCCCCTTCGGAAAGAAGGACAACGCACAGCCGCTGAAAAAAGAAGGCTTCGGTGCATACGTAAAAATGGACATTATGCAGATGTGGTTCAAGGTTATTGTAGCCTGTCTGCCTGCGGCGGTTATCGGACTTCTCTTTGATGAGGTTTTTGAGAGATTATTCTATAATCCGTGGGTTATTGCCATTGCTCTTATAGTGTTCGGTGTGGCATTTATCATCATTGAAAACCGCAACAAGAACGCATCTGCAAAGGTAAACAGCATTAGCGAGCTTACATACAAAACAGCGCTTATAATCGGTGCATTTCAGCTCATAGCGGCAGTTTTCCCCGGAACATCACGTTCAGGGTCAACAATTGTCGGCTCACTTATGATAGGTGTTTCGAGAACGGTTGCAGCTGAATTCACATTCTTCCTTGCGGTTCCGGTAATGTTTGGTGCAAGCCTTTTAAAGCTTCTCAAATATGACGGCGGATTTACAGGAACACAGCTTGGCATACTTGCAGTTGGTATGATTTCCGCATTTGCTGTGTCAATTTTCGTTATCAAGTTCCTTATGGACTACATCAAAAAGCACGATTTCAAGGCATTCGGCTGGTACAGAATTATCCTCGGTATACTTGTTATCGGTTATTTCAGCATATTCAGATAAAATTTGCGGCGGTCATTCCTTTGAGTGACCGCTGTTTTGTAAGGAGAGAAAAATTATGTTTATAGACCATATTGCAATGTATGTCAAGGATTTAGAGGCTGCACGGGATTTTTTTATCGGATATTTCAACGCGACCTCAAATAATGGCTATCACAATGAGAAAACGGGCTTTCAATCATATTTTCTGACTTTTGGTAATGGTGCAAGGCTTGAAATAATGAACAAACCGGAAATGTCGGATTGTGAAAAGCTGCCAAACAGAACAGGATATTCTCATATTGCATTCAGTACAGGCAGTAAGGAAGAAGTTGACAGATTGACAGAACAGTTGGAAAATGACGGATATACCGTAATAAGCGGCCCTCGTACAACAGGGGATGGTTATTATGAAAGCTGTATTGTATCTTTTGAAGAAAATATTATTGAGATAACGGTTTGATATTGCGGCGGTTGATTGACCGCCATTTTTTGCTGTATATCATTTATTTTTTGCTGAAATTTCAGAAAAACTATTGATTTCTTTTGTGAAATTTGTTATAATAATTTTATCTTATTTATTTGCGAGGATAGACAGATGAAAAAAATACTTGACTGGAACAAATATCTTGAAACAGCGGCGCAAACCGTTGCAGAGGGTATTGTAATGCTAAAAAACAACAATTCGGCATTACCGCTGAAAAAGGACGAGGTTGTATCCGTTTTCGGACGTATACAGCTTCATTACTACAAAAGCGGCACAGGCTCGGGCGGTATGGTTAACGTTTCCCGTGTTGTAGGGATTACCGACGGACTTCTTGAAGCCGATGTAAGGATTAATGAAGAATTACTTGAAATATACAAGAAATGGGACAGCGAAAATCCCTATGATTTAGGCGAGGGATGGGGTGCTGAACCCTGGTCGCAGAAGGAAATGCCCCTCGATGAAGAAATTGTTAAAAATGCCGCAGAAAAGGGCAGTACAGCTATTGTAATAATCGGCAGAACAGCAGGGGAGGAGCAGGAGGTTACTCTCACTGAGGGTTCATATTTCCTTACCGAGCTTGAAAGGGATATGTTGAAAAAAGTCCGTGACAGCTTTGAGAAAGTTGTTGTACTTCTCAACGTGGGAAGTCTTATTGATATTGAATATATCGAAAGCCTTGACGTTGATGCACTCCTCTATGTATGGCAGGGCGGTATGACTGGCGGTACAGGTACAGCTGCTGTTCTTACAGGCGATGTATCACCCTCAGGCAAGCTTCCCGATACCATTGCATACTCCATTGAGGATTACCCCTCACATCCGTATTTCGGTGATTTAAACAGCAATCGATACGTTGAGGATATATACGTGGGCTATCGCTATTTCGACACATTTGCACCCGAAAAGGTACGTTATCCCTTTGGATTCGGCTTATCATACACAACCTTTGAAATTGTGGCAGAAAAGGCTGAAACCATATTCAATGGCGACAAATATGGTGTGAGATTTGAAGTAAACGTCACAAATACAGGCAATTGCAGCGGCAAGGAAGTTGTAATGCTTTACGCAGAAAAGCCACAGGGTAGACTGGGACAGCCGAAAAAAATCCTGTGCGGCTATGAAAAGACGAAAACCCTTGCCCCTAATGAATCCCAGAAGCTTATAATAGAAAGCTGGCTGACGGATATTGCATCATATGATGACAGCGGAATTACGGGGAATAAATGTTGTTGGATAATTGAAAATGGCAATTATAATTTCTACATAGAAAATGCAGATAAAATATATGGACATACTGTAACTGTTGAAAAAACAACTATAGTCGAAAAGTGCAGACAGGCCCTTGCTCCTGTTGAGCAGTTTGACCGTATGAAGCCGCTAAGCACTGAAAAAGGCGTTAAAATCGGTTTTGAGCCTGTGCCTTTAAGTGAAGTGGACGAGCCTGCACGGCGTATGGCACAGCTTCCCGAGGAAATCCCATACACAGGGGATAATGGCATTAAGCTTGCAGATGTATATCACAGCCAAAAAACTCTTGATGAATTCATTGCACAGCTTTCAGACGAGGAGCTTTCCTGCATTATCCGCGGAGAGGGTATGGGCAGTCCCCGAGTTACAGCAGGCACAGCCTCCGCATTCGGCGGAGTTGCGGATTGTCTGACAAAATACGGAATTCCTGCTGTATGCTGCGCCGACGGCCCCTCCGGTATGCGCCTTGACTGCGGTACAAAGGCATTCAGCCTTCCAAATGGTACAATGATTGCTTCAACATTCAATAAAGAGCTTGCAGAGGAGCTTTTCGAGTATATGGGACTTGAAATGGCTGTAAATAAGGTGGAGTGCCTTCTTGGCCCCGGTATGAACATTCACCGCCACCCATTGAACGGCAGAAATTTTGAGTATTTTTCCGAGGACCCATATCTGACGGGAACTCTTGCAGCAGCTGAACTCCGAGGACTTCACAAATCTGGAGTTACGGGAACAATAAAGCACTTTTGCGGCAACAATCAGGAAACAAACCGCCACTTTATTGATACAGTAGCATCTGAAAGGGCATTGCGCGAGATATATCTGAAAGGCTTTGAAATGGCTGTAAAGCAGGGGAATGCCGACAGTATAATGACAACCTACGGCAAGGTTAACGGCGTATGGACAGCAGGCAATTTTGACCTGAACACTGTTATTCTCCGCGACGAATGGGGTTTTGATGGCATCAGCATGACCGACTGGTGGGCAAATATCAACCGCCGCGGCGGCGAAGCTGATAAAAAGGATTTTGCCGCAATGGCAATGGCACAGAATGATTTGTATATGGTATGCGCTGAGGGCGGCAAGAATGATGACAACACTGTTGAAAGTCTTGCAAGCGGCGATTTGCTCCGATGTGAGATACAGCGAAATGCAAAGAATATACTTTCATTCATCCTTAAAACCAACGCAATGAAGCGTATGGCAGGGGAATTTGAAGAAGTTGAGATAATCAACCGCCCCGAAGAAGATATGCCCTCTGAGGAGCCTGTAGTATTCTACGACCTTGATAACAGCCTTGTTCTTGACCTTAAAGGCATAAAATCGGAAAAGGGCAAAAGCTACAGTCTTGCGCTTGTTGTAAATAACCCCGGCTGGTATGATATTACAATAACTGCTTCATCTGAGCAGAGCGAGCTTGCACAGATACCTGTGACAGTGTTCACAATGGGAACGGCAAACGCTATGTTCACGTGGAACGGTACAGGAGGAAGGCCGGTTTCATACACAAAGGAAGTGCCGTTCTTCTCTCATTATCTTGCAGTGCGCCTGTATTTCGCACAGAACGGACTTGACCTTCTGGAGCTGAAATTTGAAAAGACCTCTCGCAGCGATAAACCTATGGAGGGAGGAGAGATACAGTGAATATACAGATTTTCGGAACTAAAAAATGTTTTGATACAAAAAAAGCAGAGCGATATTTCAAAGAACGGAATATAAAAGTACAGGTTATAGATATGAAAGAAAAGGGTATGAGCAGGGGAGAGTTCACCTCTGTAATGCAGTCTGTAGGCGGGATTGATAGTCTTATAAATGAAAATGCCAAGGATAAAAACACCCTTACACTGATGAAATATCTTATGGAAAGCGACCGTGAGGAAAAGCTGTTTGAAAATCAGCAGCTTATAAAAACTCCCGTAGTTCGCTGCGGAAAAAAGGCTGCTGTAGGATATTGCCCTGAAATATGGGAAGAATGGATTTCTGAAAAATGATTTATTCAGGTCTTGCAAAATGGTAAAAAATATGTTATAATAGTCATATCGGCACTGAGTCGATAATGATATAGGTTTTCAGCAGAAGCTGAAACGAAAGGAGTATTAATTATGGGACTTATTAAAGCAGTATTTACAGGTGTAGGCTCAACTCTTGCCGATACCTGGAAGGAATTTTTCTGTTGTGACGCTATGCCTGCGGATGTGCTTGTGGCAAAGGGTTACAGAAGAACAGGAAAGAAATCCTCAAACACAAAGGGAAATGATAACATCATCACCAACGGAAGTGTTATTGTTGTTAATGAAGGCCAGTGTATGATAATCGTTGACCAGGGACAGATTGTTGAAATTTGTGCTGAACCGGGTGAGTACACATACGATATGTCAACAGAGCCAAGTATCTTTGACGGCGGACTTTCAGGTATAAAGGAAACATTTAAGATTATGGGCAAGCGTATCAGCTTCGGCGGAGATGCTGCACACGATCAGAGAATATATTACTTCAACGTAAAGGAAATTACAGATAATAAATTCGGCACACCCACACCGGTGCCATTCAGAGTTAATTATCAGGATATCGGAAGAAGCTTTACAGTAGGACTCCGCTGCAACGGCGTGTACTCCTACAGAATTGCAGATCCCCTTATTTTCTACACAAATGTATGCGGAAACGTAACAAGCTTCTATGGCAGAAGCACAATTGACAATATGCTCCACAGCGAGTTTATGGCTCGTCTTTCAGATGCTTTCTCAAAGCTTTCTGATACAATGAGATACGACGAGCTTCCTCAGAACAATCTTGCAATTACAAAGACAATGCAGGAGATTTTCAAGACAGAGTGGCTTGAAAACCGTGGTATTGAAATTATGTCTGTTGCAATCCGTTCTGTATCCATTAATAAAGAGGACGAAGATCGTATCAAGAAGTTTGAGGATATTGCGTGGAACAAGGATCCCCTCAGTGCTGCAGCAGCTACAATTCAGGCGCAGAATGACGCTATGCTTGCCGCTGCCAAGAATTCAGGCGGTGCAGCAGTAGGTATGTTTGGTATGAATATGGCACAGCAGATGGGCGGAATGAATGCTCAGAGCCTTTATAATATGGCAGGGCAGCAGCAGGCAGCTGCACCTGCAGCAGGCGGCTGGACTTGCTCCTGCGGTACAACAAATACAGGCAAATTCTGTGCTAACTGTGGAGGTGCAAAGCCTGCACCGGCAGGAAGCTGGAAATGCTCCTGCGGAAGTGAGAATACAGGCAAATTCTGTGCCAACTGCGGTTTGCCGAAGCCTGCGGATAACGGCTGGACCTGTGCCTGCGGAGCTGTAAACAAGGGAAGATTTTGTGCAGAGTGCGGAAGCCCAAAGCCGGCAGGAGAGCCGCTTTACAAGTGTGACAAGTGCGGCTGGGAGCCTGCTGACCCTAAGAATCCACCTAAATTCTGTGCAGAATGCGGCGATCCTTTCGGTGATGAAGATTTAGTAAAATAATCGCATCGCTGCGGTATAATTATGAGTAAATAAACTAAAAAATGCAAGTGACAAAAAAACACTTGCATTTTTTTTAATATTGTGATATAATATATGAGTATATTATTTTTATCGCGTTCGAAATTTGTATGATGATAGGATTTATTGTTATATATACAAGCGATATAGTTATTTACAATTTTTGGCGGAATTATATCCGCTTATAAAACGGAGGTATAATATGTGCGGAATTGTTGGATTTACAGGCGATCATCAGGCTGCTCCCATTCTTCTTGACGGACTTTCAAAGCTCGAATACAGAGGATATGACTCAGCAGGTATTGCTGTACGCGATGGCTCTGATGAGGTCACAGTAATCAAGGCAAAGGGTAAGCTTGAGGTACTCAAGAAAATGACAAACGACGGCGAAGCTGTAAGCGGAAGCTGCGGTATCGGACACACACGCTGGGCAACTCACGGTGAACCCTCAACACTCAACGCTCATCCCCATTCCAGCGACGATAATAATGTTGTAGCTGTACATAACGGAATTATCGAAAATTACCAGGAACTGAGAGAAAAGCTTACAAAAAGCGGATATACTTTCAATTCTCAGACAGATACAGAGGTTGCTGTAAAGCTCATCGACTACTATTTCAAGAAGTATGGCCAGGGCCCTGTTGATTCAATTGCAAGAGCAATGATTCGTATCAGAGGCTCATATGCTCTTTGTGTAATGTTCAACGATTTCCCCGGCGAAATCTACACAGCACGTAAGGACAGCCCTATGATTATCGGTATCACAGGCGGCGAAACATACGTTGCATCTGATGTTCCAGCTGTTCTTAAGTACACAAGAAACGTATACTACATCGGCAATATGGAAATTGCAAAGCTCACAAAGGGCAATGTTGTATTTTATGATATTGACCGTGAGGAAATTGAAAAGGAACTTGTTGAAATCAAGTGGGATGCTGAGGCAGCTGAGAAGGGCGGATACGAGCATTTTATGCTTAAGGAAATCCACGAGCAGCCCAAGGTTATCAAGGACACAATCAATTCTGTTGTAAAGAACGGAAGAATAGATTTCGGTGAGCACGGACTTACTGAGGATGAAATGAAGGAAATCCAGCAGATTTACATCGTAGCTTGTGGTTCGGCATATCACGTAGGTATGGCAGTACAGTACGTTATCGAGGAGTTTTCTTCAATTGCTGTACGTGTTGAGCTTGCATCCGAGTTCCGCTACAGAAAGATGAAGCTTGCAAAGAACAGCCTTGTAATCATCATCAGCCAGTCAGGCGAAACAGCCGATAGTCTTGCAGCACTGAGAATGTCCAAGGAAGCAGGCGTTAAGACATTTGGTATTGTAAACGTTGTAGGTTCTTCCATTGCCCGTGAAGCTGACAGCGTATTCTATACACTTGCAGGTCCCGAAATTTCAGTTGCAACAACAAAGGCATACAGCACACAGCTTATAGCTGGTTATCTCCTTGCAATGCAGTTTGCACTTGCAAGAGGGGAAATGGAGCAGTCAGTATACGATGAGCTTCTTGCTGAGCTTAACACAATTCCTGAAAAGATTGAGAAAATTCTCGAAGATAAGGAGAGAATCCAGTGGTATGCAAACAAGCTTGCAGGCTGCAAGGATGCATTCTTTATCGGCAGAGGCATTGACTATGCAATCGGTCTTGAAGGCAGCTTAAAGATGAAGGAAATCAGCTATATTCACTCTGAGGCATACGCAGCAGGCGAGCTGAAACACGGACCTATCAGCCTTATCGAGGATAAGATACCCGTAATCGGCATTCTCACACAGCCTGACCTTTACGAAAAGACAGTAAGCAATATGGTTGAGGTTAAGAGCCGTGGTGCGTCACTTATGGGACTTACAACATACGGCAACTATGGTATGGAGGATCTTGCTGATTTCACAGTATACATTCCCCAGACAGACCCCCACTTTGCAGGAAGCCTTTCAGTAGTACCTCTCCAGCTTCTTGGATATTATGTATCAGTAGCAAAGGGATTTGACGTAGATAAGCCAAGAAACCTTGCAAAGAGCGTAACAGTTGAATAAGCAGACAGGTTTATCTGTCTTAATAAAGCACTATTTCGGGCGGATATTTTTCCGCCCGTTTATTTTTCAAATTCTTAACTCATAATTCTGAATTCTTAATTAAATAGCTGTTGACTTATTTCTGATTTTGTGGTAAAATAGTATAAGGAATATTATTTCCAAAGCCGAAAGGAGAATTATTATGGCTAAAGAAGAAATAAAATACGTATGGACTGATAAAAAGCGTACACTTTTTGGATTGCCCCTTTCATTTACAAGATATTATCTCACCTCAACAAAGTTTATAACAAGAGTAGGTTTTTTCAATGTTGAAGAGGACGAAATCGACCTGTACAAGATAATAGACAAGAGCGTACAGCGTCCATTTTTCCAGAGATTATTCGGCTGCGGAACAATAGTTATTCACAGTAAGGACGCAGATACTCCCACCAAGGAAGTAAAGAGCATAAAGTGCGTCCGTCAGGTATCCAATCTTATAGACAAGCATATGAACAATATGCGTGACAGATACGGCATACGCGGCCGTGATATGGTTGGAGTTATCCCCGGTGATATATCCGATGATGTTTCGGTAGATTCAGACCTTTTCTGATAATATGATTTTTTCGGAGTAGTAGAAGAATATGATTTCCTTTATAAAAGAAAAAGAAACCGCCTGGGCAAAGCTCAAAGCGGAAACAAGACCGATATATATATACGGTATGGGCGACGGAGCCTTGAAAATAATGTCCGTATTCCGCAAGGCAGGCATACAGCTGAAAGGCATATTTGCCAGCGATGACTTTGTAAGAGGCCATTCCTTTGAGGGCTACAAGGTGATGAAGCTCTCCGAGGTAGAGGAAATAGAGGATGATTTTGTAGTAGTCCTTGCATTTGCGGCAGGATACCAGTCAATAGTTGACAGAATTCACGAAATAGCGGCAAAGCATACCCTTTACGTCCCCGATGTCCCCGTAACAGGCGGCGGATTATTCACCTATGAATATTGCGTACAGAACGCAGAGAAGCTCCAGACGGTCTATGACAGCCTTGCAGACGATTATTCACGCAAGGTATACGCCAATATCATTAACTTCAAGATAAGCGGAGATATAAGCTATCTTGACGCAGTAACAACACCCAAATCGGAGATATACCGCGAAATAATCAAGCCTCATATGGGAGAGACATACGTTGATTTAGGCGCATATAACGGCGATACAATCCGCGAGGTGCTGGAATTCACCCACGGCAGATATGCAGGAATTTACGCAGTAGAGCCTGATAAGAAGAATTATAAGAAGCTTATGAAGTTTGTAGACGGAATGAAGCAGGTATATACTTATAATTCTGCGGCTTGGTGTGTAGATACAGAGCTTCCCTTTGCTGCAAAGGCAGGCAGACAGTCAGCTATTTCAGCAGATTCCGAGAATTTAATTTCCGCCCGTTCAGTTGACAGTATTCTGGGACGCAAGGCAGCGACTATAATAAAAATGGACGTTGAGGGTTTTGAGAGAGAGGCAATATGGGGTGCAGCGCAGACAATAGCGCGTTATTCCCCAAAGCTTATGATATCTCTTTATCACAGAAACGAGGATATATTTGAATTGCCCCTGCTTATAAAGATGCTCAATCCCAATTATAAGCTGTATATTCGTCATCAGCTTTATATTCCTGCCTGGGAAACAAATTTATATGCTACATTATAATGAAAAATGCACCCGTTGAGGTGCATTTTTGTTTTTATTACAAATCCCTTTTCTCATAAATCTTCACGGAAATAAACCACGAAAGCAGGAAAACTGCAATAATAACAGCCATGGCAATTAATGATGTTGAAATGGTATGAACCACTCCGAGCAGTTCACCCATAATACATGTGAGAAACACAATGGGCAGAAACATCATTGCTCCGAAGTATACGATTGCAAGAACAATTCCGCTAACCTGTGAATTAAATGTGTATGAAAAGGGAAGATATACCGAAAGAGGCACAAGAGATATTCCAACAGAAACGGCACACAGGAAAAATAAAAGTTTAATATCGAATAATGGATTTTCAAAAAGAAACGAAATTAAGGCGGTTACAACAATTATAACAACTCCTGCAAGTGCCATGATAAATGCTGAAATATACTTTGCATATACATATTCCTTACGTTCAAAAGGCAGAGATTGTGAATATACCGTCCATTTGCTTTTTTCATCATTATTTGTATTTCCGCAAATTGCTGTCGATAAAAACAATGGAATAAAAAGCGATGCATAAGGAACGAAAATGCCTAATAATCCGAAAATTGCTATTAAAATAATAAACCAAACCTTATACATTCTTAATAACAAGAATTCTTTTAATAACAAAGCTTTCATTTTTACTTTTCCTCACTTTACAAATCCCTTTTCTCATAAATCTTCACGGAAGCAAACCATGAAATAGCAAAAAGAACAACAGCAACAGCAAGGAGAATAAATGGCAGAATACTGGAATACTTTGAGAGTTTTTCAAGAATCTTTGTTGTGAAATCAGATGACATACATACTCCCAATAAACCACCCATAATAGCACTTACCAAAATCATAACCATTCTGCTCTTTTCAGAGTTGAATTTAAATGCAACAGGAAGAAGCAATGAAGGATAAACAAGACCAATAACCAATGATGTGGCAACGTAGATAATGGAAAGCTCAGCTGAGAGTTCAGCTTTACCCAAAGCAGCGGCAGCGGTAAGAGTAACAACAGCCAGTACAGTTGAGAAAACAGCGGATATTATCATAGCCATATATTTTGAAGAAACAATAGTTTTTCTTCCATAGGGCATTGCAATGGAGTATATATGCCATTTTGACTGTTCATCATAGTTAAGATGACCGAACAGGAACATTCCGAAGAATGCGGACATTATAGACAATACACCGCAGTTTCCGGTAAGACCAATTCCACAGAAAATTACAATGAATAATATAAACATAACCATACGCTGTTTTATCATTAACAATTCCTTTAATAACAAAGCTTTCATTTACTTGTCCTCCTTAACCATAAATACAAATAATTCTTCGATTGTAACGGGTTGTGTGTTGAATGAGTGGGGGATTTTCTCCCTGTCTACGATAGCCTCAACGCCGAATTTATTGGATTTTTTGCCGATTATTGCAGATTTATCAAGCTCTCTGAGCATATCCTCTGTTGTGTTGATAAAGCAGAACTGCTCTAAAAGTCTGTCCTTTTCCTCGCAAAGCATAAGCTTGCCGTTGTGGAGAAAAGCGATATAATCGCAGATTTTTTCAAGGTCGCTGACAATATGTGAGGAAATGAGGATTGAATGGCTCTCATCTCTTGTGAAATCGTTGAGGATTTCCACGATTTCATCACGTACAACAGGATCAAGTCCGCTTGTAGGCTCATCGAGAATAAGCAGTTTTGCGTCGTGAGAAAGGGCAATAGCAATACCCATTTTCATTTTCATACCCTTTGAGAAAGTTCTGAAAGCTTTCTTTTCGGGGAGTCTGAATTTCGCCATATATTTGGAAAAAGTCTGCTCGTTCCAGTTGGTAAAGCTGTGTTTCATAACAGCGTTGATGTCCTTTACGGTGAAGCTTTCGGGGATTCCCACCTCATCGAGAACAACGCCGATGTCGTTTTTCTGGACAGCAGAGCGTTCCTCGCCGAATATTTTGATTTCGCCGCTGTCAGGGCGGACAATATCAAGAAGCATTT
Source organism: Ruminococcus sp. (assembly GCA_017397925.1). GTDB lineage: Bacteria > Bacillota > Clostridia > Oscillospirales > Ruminococcaceae > Ruminococcus. Next base: position 29,147 of record JAFQHO010000051.1, on the reverse strand, counting down.
TTATAGTAGTGGATTTACCTGCACCGTTTTCACCGATAAGTCCCATAATACAGCCATTTGGCAGATTTAGTGAAACATTATCAAGAGTGAAACCCTTGTAGCTTTTTGTAAGATTTTTAATTTCAATAGCATTCATAATTTATTCTCCTATTCATTAAATTTTATCATATCAATTATATCATCTGTGGATAAATTGCAGGAAGCCGCCAACTGTTTTATCTGTTCAATTAACTCCTCAATTTTCTTCAGATTTTCCTCACGGAGCATTTCCGTATTTTTCGGGGCAACAAAACAACCCTTTGCAGGAAGTGTATAGATAAATCCCTCCTGTTCAAGCTCATCGTAGGCTCGTTTCGTAGTCACCACGCTTATTCGCAGATCCTTAGCAAGACTTCTGATAGAGGGGAGTGGATCATTTTCCTTTAGCTCGCCGCTGATTATCAGATTTTTTACTTGTTTATATATCTGATCGTAAATGGGAGTGCCGCTTCTGTTATCAATGAAGATGTTCACTGTATCACCTCTCTTTACTGTATATATACAGTATACACAGTTAGCACAGAAAAGTCAATACCTTTTTGTTATCTAAGACTAACTGTTATACACTGTTATATATAAAACGACACTTTTTTTCGGAAAATTCACCTGTTTTGAAGCCTTTTTTATTATATAGGTATAAAAGGGGATAAAATCATAATATATAACTTAGAATAACAACTGATATTACTATAAAATTGTGTAGCATCAATAAATTTGCTTGTTTATAATTAGTGAAAAGAGAGAAAATAAAAATTATTTTTCAATAATCAACCATTTTTGGTTGAAAAAAGAGCGATTTTTGCCCTTATATAGAGGGGGATGTGCAATGAAAGCGATTTATCAATTTAAATCAATACAGTAAAATGACAATTTCAAAAAAATTTCTATTACTGTTGCAAATTTGAAAAAAATGTAGTATAATATATAGTGAGAAAAAATGACTAATACTTTGTAATTTTTAAAACTTTATATTAACTAAGTATCTATTTGAACGTTTGATATACGTATTTAACAACAAACTTCTGAAAAGACCACCTGCCCCGTATGAAAAGACTTGACTTTTTCATATGTAACAATCCCCGAGTTCAAAAGTCGGCAAAGGGAGGGAAAAAGGGGAAAGGGAAAAGAGAGTCCAGAGAGGAAAACCGTAGGGGAAAAAGGGAGGGAAATGCCGACTTTTGTGCCAGTTTTGTTTTTCCCTCCCTTTTGCCCCGTAGGTTGTCCTCTTTGGTGATAAACTACCCTTTTGAATTTATATAAATAGAAATATAAAGTTTTAGATTTTATAAGGTACTAATGAGGTATATTTATGTGCGGAATTACAGGCTTTACCAATAAAATAGACAACGCAGACAGGGTAATCGTCGATATGATGGACAAAATCCGCCACCGTGGCCCCGATGCAGAGGGCAGCTACGTTGACAGCGATATAGCTCTGGGACACCGCAGATTGAGCATTATCGACGTTTCATCCTCAGGCGACCAGCCCATTTTCAACGAGGACCGCTCTCTTGTAATCGTATTCAACGGGGAGATATACAACTACCGTGAAATACGCGAAGAATTGGGAAAAAAAGGCCATATTTTCAAGACGAATACCGATACAGAGGTGCTTATTCACGGCTATGAGGAATACGGCGAAAAGCTGCTGAATATGCTCCGCGGAATGTTTGCTTTTGTCATTTGGGATAAGAACAAAAAGGAGCTTTTCGGCGCCCGTGACTTCTTCGGAATAAAGCCGTTATATTACGGTATAATGGGAAAAACCTTTATGTTCGGCTCTGAAATCAAGAGCTTTCTTGCACATCCCGAATTTAAAAAAGAGCTTAATACAGAGGCTCTTGAAAACTACCTCACATTCCAGTATTCCCCCACAAAGGACACCTTTTTCAAGAATGTCTATAAGCTTATGCCTGCCCATTATTTTACCTTAAAGGACGGTAAATTGCAGATAAAGCGCTATTGGGATGTCAATTTCAATGCCGATGAAAAGCCTTCTCTTGAAGAATGGGTACAGCGTATTTCAGACACCTTCAAGGACTCGGTAGAAGCCCATAAAATAGCCGATGTTGAGGTTGGCTCCTTCCTTTCAAGCGGCGTAGATTCCAGCTATGCTGCGGCTGTGGCTGAGGTTGACAAGACCTTTACCGTAGGCTTCGGCGATGACGAAAAATACAACGAAATCGGCTGGGCAAAGGAGTTTTCCAAGGCTATAGGCAAGGAAAATACAAGCAAGGTTATCACTCCCGAGGAGTACTGGGGCAGCCTTGAAAAGATACAGTATCATATGGACGAACCCCTTGCAGACCCCTCGGCTGTTGCACTCTATTTCGTGTGTAATATAGCCTCTGAACGGCTTAAAGTGGTGCTTTCGGGAGAGGGTGCCGATGAAATTTTCGGCGGCTACAACGTGTACAGCGATCCCGATGGTACGCTCTACGACAAGCTGCCTATGTCCCTGCGCAAGGGCATCTGCAAAGCCGCAGAAAAGCTCCCTGCAAAGCGCGGCGTTAACTTCTTCGTCCGCAAGGGCAAAACCGTTGAGGAGCGATTTATCGGCAACGCCTATATATTTACCCCTGAGGAGCGTAAAAACCTGCTTAAAATCACAACGGAGGCTCCCCACCCTATGGAGCTTACAAAGCCCTATTACAGCCGTGTAAAGGGCAAAGATGACGTCACAAAAATGCAGTATCTCGACCTGCATATGTGGATGGCTGGGGATATTCTTCTCAAGGCTGACAAAATGAGTATGGCGAACTCTTTAGAGCTTCGCGTCCCATTCCTTGACAAAGAGGTTATGGCGCTTGCTGAGCAGATTCCCACGAAATACCGCGTAACTCACAAGAACAGAACTGATGACACAAAATATATAACTAAATATGCGATGCGTCTTGCGGCAAAAATGGACACTCCCGACAGCACGGCAAAAACGGCGGCAAAGAAAAAGCTGGGATTCCCTGTGCCTATAAGGGTATGGCTGAAAGAGGATAAGTATTATAATATCGTCCGCGAAGCCTTTGAAAGCGAAAATGCGGCACAATTCTTCAATATAGAGCCGCTTATAAAGCTGCTTGACGACCACAAAGACGGTAAATCCGACAATAGCAGAAGAATATGGACAGTTTTCATATTCCTCGTATGGTATAAAGTTTATTTTAATTAAGGGGAATCCCCTGAAGGAGGGCAGCTATGGCAAGCCTTGTAACTTATAAGTATATCAAGCAAAATCCCGATATTATGGAGTATATTCAGCGTGCGGACAAAACCCTCGAAGCTATGGGATATACGGAGCATTCATTTCCTCACGTTGAGCGTGTAGCGGCAACGGCGGAGATGATACTGGAAACTCTCGGCTATGATGAGAGAACAATTGAACTGGCGAAAATAGCTTCGATTATGCACGATATCGGCAATATAATAAATAGAATAGACCACGCACAAAGCGGCGCGGTTATGGCATTCCGCCTGTTGGACAATATGAGTATGCCAGCAGGTGAGATATGCTCTGTTATTGCGGCTATCGGCAATCACGACGAGGGAACTGCACAGCCTCTTGACGCTATTTCTGCGGCTATGATTATTGCCGATAAAGCCGATGTGCGCCGCAGCCGTGTGCGTAACACCGACCTGACAACCTTTGATATCCACGACCGTGTAAACTATGCTGTTGAAATGTCAAGGGTAAGCTTCAGCGAGGATAAAAAATCCCTTATACTGGAATTGCAGATTGATACGAAAATATCTTCTGTAATGGAGTATTTCGAGATTTTTATGAATCGTATGATTCTTTGCAAAAGGGCTTCGGAATTCCTTGGCCTGAAATTTGAATTGATAATAAACGGAAGTAAAATTCTGTAATACATAGGGAAACTCTGAAAATCTTCCTCACAGGCTGATTTCGCTGGTGTTGCGGTTTTCGGGGAATCCCATACATAAACGGAGGTTAAAATTATGCAGTCAGAATATCAGCACCTTATTGATTTAAGTGATTACCCTGTAAGCTGGTGGACAAAGCTTATTGACCTTGGTGTGAAAATCAAGGAAAATCCCCAGAATTACGCTCACGAATGCGACGGAAAGATTATGGCAACTCTTTTCTATGAGCCGTCCACAAGAACGCAGATGTCATTCCAGACGGCTATGCTTCGTCTTGGCGGACGTATTATCGGCTTCGACAACCCTGCAAATTCTTCTGTATCCAAGGGGGAAACAATAAAGGACACCACAAAGATTGTCAGCAGCTATGCGGATATTCTTGTAATGCGTCATCCTGTGGCAGGTGCGGCAAAGGCGGCTTCAATAAGCGCTGACTGTCCTGTAATCAATGCAGGCGACGGCGGACATCTCCACCCTACGCAGACTCTTACTGACCTGCTTACACTTAAAATTGAAAAGAATACATTAAGCGGACTTACAATCGGACTTTGCGGCGACCTTATCAACGGCAGAACGGTACACTCCCTCTGCAAGGCGCTGAGTATGTTTGAGGGTAATAAATTCATCTTCATATCCACTCCTGAGCTGAGAATGCCTGCTTATATCAAGGATATTATCACAGCTAACGGCAGTACATTTGAGGAGGTTGACGCTCTTGACGAGGTTATCGGCAGCCTTGATGTGCTCTATATGACACGTATTCAGCAGGAGCGTTTTGCAAGCGTTGAAGAATATCTTGCACAGAAGAATACATATGTACTCGACAGAAAAAAGATGCTTCTTGCCAAAAAGGATATGATTGTGCTTCATCCTCTCCCTCGTGTTGATGAAATCACTGTTGAGGTAGACGAGGATAGCCGTGCGATGTATTTCACACAGGCGAAATATGGCGTATATGCACGTATGGCGCTTATCCTCACTATTCTCGGCGAGCAGGGCGGCTCTGAGACTTTAAAGGGTAAGATATACAGCGGTGTATGCTGTGATAATCCTAAATGCATTACAAATCACGAGGAATATCTCCCTAAGAGTTTCCGTTTCAGCGGTGATGAAACACTCCTTGAATGTGAGTATTGCGATGAGAGAAAGTTGATATAATAAGTAACAGATATGGAAAGAAAGCCTAATCGGTTAAAAGATTATGATTATGGCAGTCCAGGAACATATTTTATAACGATATGTGCTAAAGATAAAAAGAATTATTTTTGGGAAAATGTAGGGGCGAGCATTGCTCGCCCACAAGATATAATCTTGTCTGAAATAGGTAAAATAGTAGAAGAAGCGATAAAAAACATACATCAGGTTTACCCAGCTATTGAAATAAAGCATTACGTTATTATGCCAGATCATATTCATTTTTTATTGTCAATATGTGGCGATGATTTTGGGCGAGCACTGCTCGCCCCTACATCTAATCGTGTCGTTCAGCAAATGAAAGGATATATTACAAAGAAAATAGGTTATTCAATCTGGCAAAAGTCATTTTTTGACCATATAATACGTAATCGCTTGGATTATGAGGAACATATAAAATATATCTATGAAAACCCTGTGCGATGGTGTTGTAAATTTCATAATAAGGAAAAATATTAAAATCCCCCGAAATTTCGGGGGATTTCTCGTTTTATACGTTGTAGATAATCTCGGAATAAGTGGGAATAGGCCAGCAGGTGAGAGGCATATTTACTTCCATTTCATCAGCGATTTCGCGCATAATGTTCATTTCAGCAAATACATAATCGTGGTAGAATTCAGCCTGCTTCTGTACTTCCTTGATTGCGCAAGCCTCGGCAATAAGCTTTTCAAGGCGGTTGATTGAATCGTAAAGTCCGTCAGTAAGCTGACTGAGCTTTTCTGCAATCTTCTTTTCTGTATTTGAAGTTATGCCGATTTCATTCTTTGTCTTGATAGAACGGCAAAGCTTGTCAAGATAGTCAAGTCCTGCGGGGAGAAGCTGTTTTCTTGCCATTTCTACCATTGTTCGTGCTTCAATACGGCGTGTCTTGGAATACTTTTCAAGGTGGATTTCAGTACGGGCTGTTACCTCGTTTCTGTTGAATATACCGTGCTTTCTGAGAATTTTCAGGTTCTTTTCATCGGTATAATGCGGCATACAATCAACAACAGAGGGGTAATTCGGCAAACCTCTGCGCTCCGCTTCAAGCACCCATTCCTTTGAATAGCCGTCGCCGTTGAAGATAATGCGGCGGTGCTTTTTGAGGACTTCTTTGAGTACCTTTTTAACTTCTTCTTCGAATTTTTCGCTGTCCTTTACCGGTTCCAGTTTATCCGCAAACCAGCAAAGTTCCTCAGCTACAATAGTATTCAGCAGAGCATTGGGACAGCCGATATTATCGGAAGAACCAACCATACGGAACTCGAAACGATTACCTGTAAATGCAAATGGTGATGTTCTGTTTCTGTCGGTGGAATCCTTTGGGAATGAGGGAAGTGCGTTTACGCCGATTTCAAAGGATTTTGCCTTTGTCTTGTATACGCCGTCTTCTTCGATAGCATGAAGAACAGCGTCAAGCTCCTCGCCCAGGAACATGGATATAATTGCAGGTGGAGCTTCATCAGCGCCAAGACGGTGGTCGTTGCCTGCTGACGCAGCGGAAAGTCGCATAAGGTCGGCATATTCATCTACACCCTTAATCAAAGCACAGAGTATTGTAAGGAACTGGAGGTTCTCCATAGGAGTATCGCCGGGGTCAAGAAGATTTTGCCCGTCGTTTGTACGCATTGACCAGTTGTTATGCTTACCTGAGCCGTTTACGCCCTCGAATGGCTTTTCGTGGAGAAGGCATACAAGATTGTGCTTTAATGCGATTTTCTCCATAACCTCCATAGCAAGCTCGTTCTGGTCTGCACCGAGGTTTGATGTAGTGAATATAGGCGCCATTTCGTGCTGTGCGGGAGCGGCTTCGTTATGCTTTGTGTGGGAGTATACGCCCAGTTTCCACAGTTCCTCGTCAAGCTCTGCCATATATGCGGCAATTCTTGGTTTGAGGTTAGCGAAGTACTGGTCGTCGAGCTCCTGGCGCTTTGGAGGCTTTGCTCCGAAAAGGGTCCTGCCTGTAAGAACAAGGTCCTTACGCTGGTCGTATTTTTCCTTATCTATAAGGAAGTATTCCTGTTCTGCGCCGACTGTTGATGTTACTCGGCTGACGTTTTCATTTCCGAATAATTTAAGGAAGCGTACAGCGGATTTGCTGAGTGCATCCATTGAACGGAGCAGGGGAGTTTTCTTATCAAGGGTTTCGCCTGTGTATGATACGAAAACAGTAGGGATATAGAGGCTGCCCTCTTTAACGAAGCAGTATGAAGTAGGGTCCCAGGCTGTATATCCTCTTGCGGAGCTTGTTTGTCTGAGTCCGCCTGAGGGGAATGAGGAAGCATCAGGCTCACCTTTTATAAGAGCCTTGCCCGAAAATTCCATAAGTGCAGTACCATTTGGACCTACGCTGAGGAAGGAATCGTGCTTTTCAGCTGTTGAGCCTGTCATAGGCTGGAACCAGTGGGTATAGTGGGTTGCTCCCAGGGATAAAGCCCAGTCTTTGATAGCGTTTGCTACAACGTCGGCTGTTTCATTGTCCAGGGATTCGCCTTTTTCCATTGTATGTCTGAGATTTTTATAGACATTTTTCGGAAGCTTTGCTTTCATCATTGTTTCATTGAAAACGTTGCAGCCGAAAATCTCAGGGATATTTACCATAAAATCTGCTCCTTATATATAAAGTGTAACATGAACATCTGTTACTCATAGGAATTCCTAACATAATTCCAAGTTATATTATATCATATTTCAAGGTCAAGGTCAATATTCCGCGAAAGTAAATAGCCATTAAATAATACCGCCAATATCAGTGAGAAATTATGTAAATTGCTGTTGTGCTTGACGATTAAATTGTTTTATGATATAATTTTGGGGAAGAAAAAATATTTTTGAAAATTTTTTTGAAATAGTGTAACACTTCGGAAATATCATCGGAGTATATATTACAGAATGCATTCAATACAAACAAACGCTTTTGGACAGCGTGGAAAGGGGTGGGAATATGACGGACAAGGAATATCGTGAATTGAGCGAAAAATCTGAATCTTTGGCGCAGAATAAGCTTTATGAGGAATACATAAACTATGTTTACACAATAGTATACAACAAGCTGAGAAGCTGTGCTACAAATGAGGATATTGAGGAATGCGTCAGTGATGTTTTCCTTGCGGTATTTCTCAATTATCATAACAACCAGGGATTAGACGGAGATTTAAAGGGCTATATCGGCACAATAGCAAGCAGAAAGGCGATAAACAAGTATCATTCCCTTATTGCAAAGAGCGGAAGAACAGTTTCATCGGAGGATTATTTTGCGGATATTGCCGACAGCAAGAGAATTGAAGAAGAAGCGGAAAAAGAGGAGCTGAGGGATATAATGATAAGGCTCATAGAAAGCCTGGGTGATCCCGACTCCACAATAGTATTACAGAAATTCTACTTCAACAGAAGCTCAAAGGAAATAGCGAAAAAGCTTTCAATGACCTCGGGAGCAGTGAGAGTGCGGTGCAGCAGGGCATTAAGCCGCCTTGAAAAGCTCCTTGCAAATGAAGGTATAACCTTAAAGGAGGGATTTTAATGAAAGAGAAAAAGACCATAGGTTTTGATATACTTGACAATGTAGGGCTTGACACAATTGACAGAATTGGGACGGATATGGATATGCTTGACGAAAAGACAAAAAAGAGGATTTTAGAAATGACAAAAAAGAGATTTAATGACGCAATCAAGGGTGAAAATGCGGGGATTGAAAATATAGTGACAGACGAAAATGCGGAAATCGTTGAAAACGTAGAAGTTTACAACAGAAGCAAGATAAGAAGAATTATGACAGGAGTTGTAAATACTGCCGCTGTGGTGGGACTTGCAGCAGGTTCAGTATTTCTTGTCAAAAGCTTAGGCAGAGGGGATATTGACAAGCCTGTTGAGCCTGATATGCCTGCGGTAAGCAGTACTGAACCTGCAAATCAGACGCAGGAAGAAAAAGCACGTAATCAGCGAATTGAGGAATATATTCAGAATTTATATAATAGCACTGGCGATCAGTATTCCGACGAGGATTTTTATAATAATTTAAAAATAGACTATGCTTATCTTGATATCAACAATGATTCAGTATCAGAATTGCTTATTCGTTACGATTTTATTGATTCAGCAGCCGATGCTAAAGGTATGAGCATAAACTATTTTGACGGAACAAATTATGTACATTTTTACGATGTATGGGGAACATTTAAATTTGACCTGAATAATCGCAAGTTGTATGAATTGTCAAAAACCTACCTGAATGAAAACGTTCTTGATATAAGCACATGGGAAAACATTGAAATTTCTGATAATACAGTATTTTTTACATCACAAGATAAATATCGTCCTATAGATTCTGATGATGTTCATTATTCTCACAATGAAGAACCCTGCACAAAGGAAGAATACGATAAGGCAATGGCAGAATATGAAAACTGTGTCGGTGCAGAGCTGAACTTTATGCCATATACTGTAAAGAGAGAGTCAGCAGAGAAAACAGCACGTAATCAGCGAATTGAGGAATACATTCAGGAGTTGTATAATCGGTATGGAATGCCAGATGAGGAGCAGTTTTATGAATGTTTGGATATAAAATACGCTTATCTTGATATTAACAATGATTCAGTATCAGAATTGCTTGTTTATTATGATTTTGTTCAGGCAGCAGCCTACGCTAAAGGTATAGGCTTAAACTATTTTGACGGAACAAAATATGTGCATTTTAATGAGGTATGGGATACAGATAAATTTGATTTGAATAACCGCAGATTGTATGATTTATCCGAAAGTCATCTGGGAGAGCAAAGGCTTGAAATAAACACATGGGAAAATGTTGAATTTTCTGGTAATGAGCCTTTCTTTACATTCTACGAAAGTTATTATACTGAATTTGGCGCTACTGTTGACGATGTTACTTATTATTACAATAATGCACCCTGCACAAAGGAAAAATTTGAAAGTGGCTTGGCTGAATATGAAAACTGCGATAGTGCTGAGCTGAATTTTATTCCATATAATGTAAAGAAACTGAACGGACAGTCAGCAGAGGAATCAGCACGTAATCAGGAAATTGAAGTATCCTACGAGCCTGAGGGACAGGTAATCGAGCAGTCTATTGAGGCAGGCGAAAAGTCCGATGGTGAAGTTCCGATAACATTTGACCTTCCTGCCGAGGCAAACGGACGTTTCGTAATTGCGTTTATGGTACAAAAGGAAGACGGTACTCCTGAGATTCAGGAGTCAGCCACTTTCTACTGTCCCGAATATCGCCAGCTCACACAGAACATTATCGGTTCAGGTAAAAATGTAAATGTTACAGCTATTATCACAAACCTCAGCAACAACAAGAGAGCAACAATAGGAACCTACATCTTCAACTTTGCAGAGGGCAGATATACTTGTCTTTCAGGCGGAGATCCCTATACTGCATTTGAAGCTATCGGAGCGTTCCCCGAGCCCGAAACAGAATCACCACCTCTGCCTAAATACGGTGATGAAGAACCTCCCGTTGAAGATTCCACAACTACTACTGAGTAGGTTTCCAGACAGAATGGTGAATGGAATCAGACTACAGGTGAGTAGAGATTATATGAGGATGAATATCTCCGTTTTTACTTCATTTTTCCGATATTTTCAAAAATATATGCCTGATTTTATATTTAATTAAACTTTAACCCCGATTTCTTCTCCGAAATCGGGGTTTTTGGACTTATTCTTCTGTATTCTCGCTGTTTTCAGCAGCTTCTGTTTCAGTCTGAACAGGAGCAGGAGAAACTACAGGCTCATCAGCCTCGATGTTTTCACCGCGCATAAGACGTTCAAACTTGTCGTTGTCGATTTTCTCGTATTTCAGCAGATAATCGGCAAGGAGATGCATTTTATTAGCGTTAGCAGTAAGGATTTCTCTACAATCGGCATATGCCTTTTCGATTATATCTCTTACCTCGTCGTCAATCTGTGCCGCAATGGACTGGCTGTAATTCTGCACGTGTCCGTAGTCCTTGCCGAGGAATACTTCGTCGCTGTCAGAGCCATAAGCCACTGTGCCAAGCTTTTCAGAGAAACCGTATCTTGTAACCATGTTACGAGCGGTTTTTGTAGCGCGTTCAATATCGTTTGACGCTCCTGTGCAGATATCGTCAAGGAAAATTTCCTCTGCAACTCTGCCGCCGAGAAGCATTACAATGCTTTCACGCATCTGATTGCGTGATACGTGCATATCGTTTGTGTCGGGACGGGTAACTGTAAGACCTGCCGCCATACCGCGCTGGATAATTGTAACTTGATGTACCTTATCCTGTGTGGGGAGATTATAAGCTGCTACAGCGTGGCCAGCCTCGTGATATGCAGTGATTTTTTTATCGTGTTCTGTAACTATACGTGATTTCTTTTCAGGACCTGCAATAACCTTCATTGTAGCTTCCTCAATGTCCTTTTCGCAGATAGTTTTTCTATCAGCACGTGCAGCAAGGAGTGCAGCCTCATTGAGAAGATTTTCCAGATCAGCGCCTGTAAAGCCCTGTGTAGTCTGTGCAATAACGTGGAGGTCAACATCCTCGCCAAGGGGCTTATTCTGTGAGTGAACCTTGAGGATTTCCTCACGGCCCTTTACATCGGGATAACCTACCACAATCTGTCGGTCGAAACGTCCAGGACGGAGCAGGGCGGGGTCAAGGATATCACGGCGGTTTGTTGCCGCAATGACAATAACGCTTTCATTGCCTGTAAAGCCGTCCATTTCAACGAGAAGCTGGTTGAGAGTCTGCTCACGTTCATCGTGGTTACCGCCTAAACCTGAGCCTCTGTGGCGGCCTACAGCGTCAATTTCATCTATGAAGATAATAGAGGGAGCGTGTTTTTTCGCCTGTTCAAACAGGTCGCGGACACGTGACGCACCTACACCTACGAACATTTCAACGAAGTCTGAGCCTGAAATAGGGAAGAATGGCACGTTTGCCTCGCCTGCAACAGCTCTTGCAAGAAGAGTTTTACCTGTACCGGGAGGGCCGAGAAGTAATACGCCTCTGGGGATTTTTGCGCCTATTTCAGCGTATTTTTTGGGGTTCTTCATAAAATCAACGATTTCCTGAAGCTCCTGCTTTTCCTCGTCAGCACCTGCAACGTCTTTGAAAGTGGCTTTTCTTGCGTCAGCCTGATTTTTCAGATTAGCCTTGCCAAAGTTGTTATACTTGCCGCCGCCGCCGCTCTGACGCATCAGCAGCACAAACATCAGTACAGCTATACCAATTGTAAGGAGAATTGGTATAAGGGTAAGCAGCCAGGTGTTGTCTGTGGGTTTGATGTAATTCTGTACCAGTGGTTCATCGGGGTACATTTTGTTGTACTCAATTCGGTAATCTTCGGTATCACTGAGGAAAATGCTTACATAAGGCACGTTATACTTATATTTTACTTCCTCGCCTCTGAGCTGATATGTCAACTCTCCTGAGCCGAGGTCAAGCTCGTAGTATGATACCTGATAATTATCAAATTTTGAAATTACACTTGTGTATTCCGTTTTTGTACCTAAATCCACGAATTTTGATATTACAAAATAGACGCAGAAAATAGAGATGAGTAAAACAAGCAAATATGCGAATCCGCCTCTGTTCTTTTTTGGTGTCAAATTGCACACTCCTATCCTTCCCGAACAATGGTAATTTTCAGCAGCCTTTTTGTATTGTCATCGGGGGCAACTCTGTCCGCTATGCCGATTTTTTCAGCAAAAACCGTTCCTTCCTCGTCCTCGATAAAATGCAGATTGCTGCGCTGTGATGCGGGAATAGTTTCATTTATTATTTTTTTTACAGAGGATGTGAATTTACGTCCTCTCAGTTTAAGCTTATCGCCGAATTTCCTGTTCCTGACAATAGCTGTTCCTTTTATTTTATCATAATCCAGCAGATAAAATGTTAATTTTTTATGAACAAAGTCAATTTTCTTCAAATTTTCACATTTGATAAGTTCACAAGTAAGAACAAAATCGGGAAAAATTTTGTTTTCGCCAATTTCAAGAGATTTTGAAATAAGCTCCGTTTCTTTTTTGGGGAGAATTTCTTCAAGTCTGAGAGAATTACCGTCAGAAATGAGGTAAATATTCCCCGATATGTTTATTTTTCCGCCTTCTACAGCGATATTATCGCATTCAGTCAGCCTTTTGTTTGAAAAAGGAAGGGAATTTTCCGAAAGGTATTTCGCAATACATCGTCTGCGGATAACCTGCTCATAATGGGCAAGTCCTGTATATACGCCGTTGCTGAAACAGGCTTTTTCAGCCTCATTTACAGCTTTGTCGATTAACTCGTTTTCGCTTCGTAAAACCTCTGCTGTACGGACTGTTGTTTCCGTCAGAGAACTGTTCAGCTCTTTCATAAGTGGGATTATTTTGTGGCGGATTTTATTTCTCGTGTAATCGTCAGTGAGATTTGAGCTGTCAGTGACATAATCCTGTCCGTGTTTTTGCAGATATTCCTCAATTTCACGTCTTGAAACCTCAATAATGGGTCGGATTATATTGTCCCTTACAGGTGGAATTCCTGCAATGCCTTTCAGTCCTGTACCCCTTATGAGATTAAGGAGCATAGTTTCCAGGTTATCATCGGCGTTATGAGCCGTTGCAAGTAGTTTATCTGCTGTATATTCTCGGAAAATCCCGTAACGCAGTTCTCTTGCCGCTTCCTCGCAGGAAAGCCTGTTTTTTTCGGCATATCCCCGTACATCGCAGGAAACAGCGGTAAATGGCACATCAAGTCGCTGGCATAAATCGCGGCAGAATTGCTCATCGCGGTCGCTTTCCGCACCTCTCAGACAGTGGTTGATGTGAATCGCTTCAACGGAGAAATCAAGCTCCGCGGAAAGCTCTCTCAGGGAAAGTAGCAGGCATACGCTGTCTGCACCGCCGGAAAGACCGCATACAACTGTATCTCCCGATTTCAGCATATTGTATTTTTCCGCAGTATTGCGTATTTTTTTCAGCATTGTCATTAACCCTCAGGCGGCTGATTATACTCGGGATTTGAGAAACGTGTGAACTGACCGTTCCAAATCAGCTCCACTGTTCCTGTTTCACCGTGACGGTTTTTGGCAACAATACACTCAGAAATATTCTGCTTGGTGCTTTCTTTGTTATAATATGCGTCACGATAGAGGAAAAGTATAATATCTGCGTCTTGCTCGATAGAACCCGATTCACGGAGGTCTGACATCATAGGACGTTTGTCTGTACGGCTTTCAACGGCACGGGAGAGCTGTGAAAGGAGTACCACGGGAACATTCAGCTCCTTAGCCATAACTTTCAGCTGTCGTGTGATTTCCGAAATTACCGTTACTCGGTTATCGGAGCGTGAAGTAGAACCCATGAGCTGGAGATAGTCGATTACAACAAGTCCAAGATTTTTAACGCGTCGGAGCTTTGCTTTCATCTGTTGAACGGTCATACTTGCGGTATCGTCAATAAACATCGGCAGTGTGCCGAGATATGCGGCACTTGTGGCAAGTCTTACCCATTCCTCGGTTTTAATTCGTCCGTTACGGAGATTTCCCGATTCTACAAGAGCTTCTGTGGAGAGAAGTCGTGTAGCAAGCTGCTCCTTTGACATTTCCAGGTTGAATATTACAACATCCTTGTCATTGCGGCGAGCCACATTTGTAGCTATATTCATTGCAAATGAGGTTTTACCCATAGCAGGACGGGCAGCAATGATAATAAGATCGGATTTATTAAGTCCTGACGTTATTGTGTCAAGGAGTGTAAAGCCTGTTTTAGCGCCGATATACTTATCCTTGTCCTCACCTGTGATTTTTCCCAGCCTGTCATAGGCTTCGATTACAGCGTCGTGGAGAGAGGAAAGTCCGCTGACATTTCTTCCCTGGCGGATGTCGTATATCTTCTGTTCGGCAGAGTCAAGGAGAAGCTGTGCATCATTTTCTCCCGACTGGATATCGTCCATAATACTTCTTGCTACGTAGCCAAGACTGCGTATGAAGTACTTATCTGCAACGATTTTGCAGTAGCTTTCAATATTTTCCGTAGTGGGGAGGGTGTTGGCAATTTCCATAAGGTAACGCTTTCCCTCGGTGGCTGAATCAAATATACCCAGCTTTTCAACCTCGTTCAATACAGTAACGGGGTCGATAGGGGAGCCTCCCGTGAACATACGGTAGATTACACCGAATATTTTTTTATGGCTTTCGCTGTAGAAATATTCGGGTTTGATTTTTTCAATGACAGTTGGCATAACGGTAGGGTCGGAAAGAACCGCACCGATAACCGACTGCTCCGCCTCGATACTGTGTGGAAACTCAGCGGCGGAGAATAAGCCGTTTGCGTCCATCAGCCCTCGATTACCTCAACATCAACCTTTTCGGATACTCCTGTATAGAACTTGATTGTGGCGGAGTATGAGCCGAAATTCTTGATATCTGTGCTGAGAGTGATTTTCTTCTTGTCAACCTTAACACCAAGCTGTGCGTCGAGAGCCTCGGCAACGTGAGCAGCTGTAACTGAGCCGAAAAGACGGTCGTTAGAGCCTGCTTTTGCCTTGATGATAAGCTTCTTGTCCTTTACTTTTGCAGCAGCTTCTTCGGCTGCTTTTTTCTCTGTGTCAATCTTGTACTGAGCAGAGGATTTCTGTCCTGCAAGCTTGCTGAGATTTTCGGGAGTAGCCTCTACAGCAAGTCCCTTGGGGAGAAGCATATTTCTTGCGTAGCCGTCAGCTACGTTTTTTACCTCGCCTTTTTTTCCTGAGCCTTTTACGTCCTGTAAGTAGATAACTTTCATAATTTACAATCCTTTCTTTATTTGAAAAATTTAGGGGTTCCCTTTATTCATTTTCAAGTTCTTCCTCGCGGCTGTCTATAGCTTTAAGGAGAAGTTCTGCGGCTTCCTCAAGAGAAACATCGGGGATTTGTGCGGCTGCCATTGTCTGGTGACCGCCTCCGCCAAGTTTTTCCATAATAACCTGCACATTAATTGCGCCAAGTGAACGGGCGGAAATATTCGCCGTGTTGTTGGTGAGATATATTACAAAGGAAGCGTCTACGTTTGTTATGTTCAGCAGCTCATCTGCTGCCTGAGGGGCTACGATGCGTATATCATCGCATACTATTTCAGCGGCGGCAATTGCGCATTTGTTGTGTATACACGCCGATGCCACAATCTCCGACTTGTGTTTGTATGAATCAAATGAACTGGAGAAAAGCAGTTTTACTGCCACTGTGTCTGCTCCAAGCTTTTTAAGGAAAGCGGCTGCCTCAAAGGTTCTTGCGCCTGTTCGCATTACAAAGCTCTTTGTATCAAGCATAATGCCTGAAAGCAGCGCTTCTGCGCAGTATGAGGGGATTTTTTCGTCCCCTGAAAAGCGGAAGTACTGTATAAGCTCCGTAACCATTTCCGAAGCAGATGAAGCGTAGGGTTCGTGATAGAATATAACAGCATTGTCAATATAATTGACGGTTTTTCTGTGGTGGTCAATTATTATAACTTGTTTGCATTTCTCGTAAAGCTCACGGCTTTCAATGAAATCCTTGTTGTGGATATCAACGATTATGAGAAGGTCATTGTCGCTGACATTCTGCAAAGCAGCGGCAGGAGTTACGAAAAGTCCTTGTTCTGCCTGTGTTTCAACGGCTTCAATAAGGTTTACAGCAAGGTTTTTCGTGCGGTCAACAACTATATGAGCCTCCTTGCCCATAAGCTTCAACGCCCCTGCAAGACCGCAGGCAGAGCCTATGGAGTCCAGGTCGCCGAAACGGTGTCCCATAATGAATACCTTGTTGGAATTGAGGATGATATCCTGCATAGCATTGGCTATAATACGCGTTTTGGCACGGGACATCTTCTCAACGCCCTTGGAAACTCCGCCGAAGAAACGGTAGCCGTTTTCAGTTTTCAGAACTGCCTGGTCGCCGCCACGTCCTAAAGCCATTTCAAGGCACTGACGTGCGATTTTTTCGCTTTCCGCAAGGGATGAAGCTCCCTTTCCTACACCGATTGACAGCGTAAGAGAGTACTTTCCTGCAATTTTAATATCCCTTGCCATATCCAGTATTTTGAATCGCTCCTGTATCTTGTCTTCAAGATGACGGTGTTCAATAACTGCATAAAATGTATTGGGGGAGATTTTTTTCACAAAGCCGTTGGTGCTGCTCATAAATTTTTCAATGAGCTGCTCTATTTCAACGGCAGCTATTGCCTTTTCGCTTTCTTTTGCGTTTTGCATAATCTCATCGTAGGTATCAATTGTCATAATGACTACGTTGGGATGTGAAAGCTCTGATTCCCTTTTCAGCTCGTAATAATTGGTTTCATCGTCGAAACAGGCGATAACAAAGGTTATATCGTCCTTTGGGAATTCTTCAGCCATTACATTGTATACCGAATTATTTATGCGGCATACAACAGTTCCTTCGGTGATAAGGTTCTTGATATCAACGGCTGTACAGTCCTTGAAATCCATTCCGTATACGTTCATATCGGGGCATATCTTTTCTGAGAAAGCCTTGTTGAACCACACTATTGTACCGCTTTTTTCTAAAATCGCAATAGGTGCGGGGAGAGAGTTGATATACTCGGCGGCTGAGTTTTCAAGATGTGTGTTCATCTTTGTGAAATAGCGTATGGAGTTTTTGGAAAATATAATATATATGAGCATCAGCACTACAGCAAGGACTGCTGCACAGATAATACCGATTGTGCCGTAAAGCCTGTTATATTCATAAAGTGCCAGGGATACAAACAGCTGACTTGCTATAAAAGCACTCATTATAAAAAGAGCTGCACCCGGAAACTTTTTCTTCACTTATCAACCCCCCTTTGGCTGAAATTTACATTATACTGCTTTGTATTAAAGCTCCATAATGATAGGAAGTATCATAGGGCTTCTCTTTGTTTTCTGATAGATATAATCGGAAAGTGCGTCACGGAGTTTGCCCTTTAAGGTGTTCCACTCGCGCATTTCGTGATATGAGCAGTTGTCGAGAGTGTTGTTGAGAAGCTCCTTTGCTTCAACGAAAAGCTCCTCTGATTCGCGGACGTATACAAAGCCTCTTGATATGATGTCGGGGCCTGCTACGACTTCATTTGCTGCTCTTTCAATGCCGATAACGATTATAATCAATCCGTCCTGGGCAAGGTGTTTTCTGTCGCGGAGTACAATTGAGCCTACATCGCCTACGCCAAGACCGTCAACGAGAATCCTTCCGGATGGTACCTGTGATACAACTTTCATTGTAATACCGTCGGATTCGATTACATTGCCTATTTCTGCGATAATTACGTTTTCACGGGGCATACCCATTTGTACTGCAAGGTCGCAGTGCTTTTTCAGATGCTTGTATTCGCCGTGTACGGGGATGAAAAACTTGGGCTTTGTGAGAGCCTGCATAAGCTTTAATTCTTCCTGACAGGCGTGGCCTGAAACGTGTACTTCGTACATAGCTTCATATACAACCTCTGCGCCCGATTTCATAAGCTCGTTTACTACTCTTGTAACGTATTTTTCATTTCCGGGGATAGGTGTAGCAGATATGATAATGAAGTCCATAGGGGTGATATTCACCTTTCTATGGTCGTTCATCGCCATACGCGTCAGTGCAGACATAGGCTCGCCCTGACTTCCTGTGGTGATAAGGACTATACGCTCGTTTTCGTAGCGGCTCATCATATCAATATCAATAATCAGACCGTCGGGTACTTCGAGATAGCCTAATTCCATAGCTGTATTGATGACGTTTATCATACTTCTGCCCGATATGGCAACCTTTCTGCCATAATGTACCGCTGCATTGATAATCTGCTGCACGCGGTGGATATTTGAGGAGAATGTGGCAATGATTATACGTTTTCCCTCGCCCTTCTTGAAAAGGCGGTCGAAGGACTCGCCCACTGTACGCTCGGAACGGGTACAGCCCTCTCTTTCGGCGTTTGTGGAGTCTGCCATAAGGGCAAGAACTCCCTTGCTGCCAAGCTCGCCGAAACGTGCAAGGTCGATGATATTGCCGTCAATAGGGGAGTAGTCCACCTTGAAATCGCCTGTGTGTACGATTACGCCTGCAGGAGTGTGGATTGCCATACCTACAGCGTCGGGGATTGAGTGGTTGACTTTGATGAATTCAACTGCCATACAGCCCATTTTTACTGTCTTTCTCGGCTCAACTACGTTGAGCTTTACCTGGTTGAGGATGCCCTGTTCCTTGAGCTTGCCCTCAATAAGTCCGATTGTAAGGCGTGTAGCGTATACAGGTACATTTACCTTTTTAAGCAGGTAGGCAAGTCCGCCTATGTGGTCTTCGTGACCGTGGGTGATTACTATGCCTCTGATTTTGTCAGCATTACGCTCTACATAAGTGAAATCGGGGATAACGATATCAACTCCGGGCATATCCGCGTCGGGGAATGCAAGGCCGCAGTCTAAAATGAACATATCGTTTGAACATTCAAAGACTGTCATATTTTTTCCGATTTCATTCAGTCCGCCCAGTGGAATAATTCTAACGGGGGTTCTTCTGATTTCCTTTGGCGGCTGTTTAGACTTTTTTACTGCTGAGGGTGCAGTCTGTCTTGTGTTTTTCTTCGCCTGTTCCGTTGTTTTGTTCTGAACGGGGCTTCTTCTTGGCTTTTTTGTTGTGTTGTTTTCGTTCACTAAATTGTCCTCCTTATTGCGGCAGCATACACAAGTTATTTGCGGTGCTGTCGCGGGTCTTTACCTTTGGGTATTGCCTTAAAATATATATAATCACTTAGCGGAAACCGCTATAAATTCATAAATTTAACTTTAGCCGCAGCCACAAATTGAGATAATATAATTATACCCAAAAATTGAGATTATGTCAAGGGTAATTGATAATTTCAATCTGCTGTTTGAAACATACCCTCTCACTAAAGGGCAAAAATGTGCCTTTTTTCAACCAAAAATGGTTGATTGCTGAGGACAGCAACACACAAAGCCTGCACGAAATCTGCTTGCATATTTTCCGTCAGCTTGCCCAGAACTTCCTTGTCATACATCAAGTATGCCTGCGGAATTTCTGAACAAGCTGACAAAAAATATGACTTCGCATCTTCCGCACACGCTCTGTGTGTTACTGCCCTGAAAAATAATTTTAATTTTCTACTTTTTCACTATTTTTCAACAGGTGAAATTGTAATGATTGTACAGAATTTGCTGTCATATATTTTGATGTGTTCTGTTAAAAAATCATTTTAGAAATAAGCTTTGTAGGGGCGGATATTATCCGCCCGAAATGTATAACAGTTGATGAAAAAATGTTGTGTAGGGGGCGGCGCCTTCGACGCCCCGCCGATATATCGTTTAATTAACGGGACGTCGTGGGCGCCGTCCCCTACAAGAGAAACGGTGGTTTATTGCGGATTTTCTGGGGTTATTGTAATGCTTTTTTATCTGTGAATATTAATATCAGCAGGCCTGTTATATTGATAAATGCCATTAAACCGTTGAATATGTCGGATATAAGCCATATTGATTCTGCGGAAAATATTGCTCCGCAGGCGGCTGTTGCGGCGTATAATACCGCAAATCCGCCTATGTATTTGCCTTTGAATATGTGCTTGAATGCCGTCATTCCGCAGTAATACCAGCCTATAACCGTGCAGAATGAGAATATTCCAAGCTCGGCTGTGATGAAAATATCCGAAAAATCGCCCAAAAATGTAGATATGGCCTCGGCAGGGGAGAAATTGTCTGAGCCGCATAATACCGTTACTGCGGTAAGTGTGCAGCATACTATTGTATCGAAAAAAACCTCAAACATACTCCATAATCCCTGTGTTTCGGGGGTTGTGTCCTCGGCGGCGCTGTGGAGTATGGGGGAACTGCCAAGTCCTGCTTCATTGGAGAAAAGTCCGCGGCGGATGCCGATTGACACGGCATAGCCTGCTGTGCCTCCTGCGGCTGACCTGAAATTGAATGCCTCAGAGAAGATACTATTGAAAATTTGCGGTATATCGCTGAAATTTAAAGCTATAACCCCTATACAGGCTGCTGCGTACACTATAGAAGCTGTGGGCAGGAGATACTGGGCGGCTGCTCCTATACGCTGTCCGCCGCCTTGTATAACAAGCCATACTGCTGCAAATATGATAACTGCGGCTAAAACAGGACTGAAATCGGTGCATTGGCCTAATGCTTCTGTAAATACGCTTATCTGCGCCATACTTCCCATACCTAATGAAGCGCACACGCAGAATATGGCGAAAAATAACGCCATTAACGGATTTCCTACGCCTTTTGTGAGATAAGCCATAGGGCCTTTCAGCTCATCGTTGCTGTATTTTGCTGAAAAAATATTTTCGGCGTACACTACAGCCATACCAAGAAATGCTGATATCCACATCCAGAATATGGCTCCTGCACCTCCTACGGCAACGGCTGAGGCGGCTCCTACGATATTTCCTGTACCCATAGCTGTACCAAGGCTCATACATACGGTTTTAAACTGGGATAATCCCGAATTCTGCGATTTTCCGTGTTTTTTCATCAGGAATGGCAGACGGAGCTGTATTAATTTCAGCTTGGTTGTCAGAAATACCCCTGTGAACATAAGGAGAAATACAAGTCCGTTTCCCCAGACAAAATTATTAATTTTTTCAAGAATCATAAAAAAATCCTCCAAAATGGTGTACTTTTCTGTTAAAATGAGTTATAATATATTTATGTAGTTTTATATCGTAAAAATTCATAGGGGGTGTGTAATGAAAAAAATTCTTCCCGATAAAAATGCCTGCGGCTATGCTATGCTTTTTGTTGTTATTGTTTCTGCATTTTTTATATTTGCTATAAGACTTTTTGTTCCTGATTTTACGCGGATTTCCGCTATTATCATAAGTGCTGTGGCTGTAGTTCTCGATTGTGTGTACATTCCCCTTTATTTCCGAAATCTCCGCTATGAGACTGACGGGGAGAGAATTACGAAATACAGCGGAGTTGTCTTTCATACAAGCAAAACGGCGGAATTCTCTGCTGTACGTTATACATCGGCGGTTACTACGCCTTTTTCAGGGCATACAGGCCTTAATATTGCTGTTTTATTTATGTACGGCGGTCGGCTCAGACTTATGTTTCTCAGCAAAAAGGATATGCAGGATATACTTGATCTTGCCGTAGAGAGGGGGAGTATATGAAGTTCCGTGAACATCCCCTGCGTATTATGCGTTATTCTGCTAAAAACCTGTGGCTGCTTATATTTCCCCTGCTTCGCGGTATATCTGTACTGAAATTTGATTTATCGGGAATATACCGCTGGGTAAAGGGCGCTTGGCTGGATCTTGCGGTTATCGGCATAATTATTATATACGGATATATTCAGTGGCATTTTTCAGAGATTAGCATTGACGGAAATCAGCTTTGCCGTAAAAAGGGCATTCTATTCAGAATGAAAACGGTTATGCCCTTTGACAGTGTAAGCTCAGCGGCGGAGGAAACCCTGTTTTTTCTTATACCATTCAAGGCGGTGAGTATTCGTCTTGATACGGGTGCAGGTTTTTATAAATCAGCGGATTTGAAGCTTCTTGTGAAAAGAAAGACGGCAGATGAAATAATGGGGCATATTCCCGACGTTAAAAAGGAAAATGCTGTAAAGGATATCCCAAAACCGGGAATTGTGTCAATTATGCTGTTTTCCGTGTTCTTTTCCAGTGGCTTTTCGGGAGTTGTCTATATTGCCGCGTTTTTCTTCAAAGGCGGCGATATTGCAAAGGATATTTTTTCAATTGCTTTTGAAAAAGTCACACAGCAGGCGGAAATTATTTATTCCCGCCTTCTCAGCGGAATTCCTAAAGCGGCAGCTATGGCGGCATTGTTTTTCTTTGTTATGTGGCTTATATCATTTATAAGAAATCTGCTGATTTATGCCTGGTTTGCCATATCGGCAGACAGGGACTTTATAAATGTTTCTTTTGGCCTTTTAAAGCGTCGTAAGCATAGAATAAGGACGGAGCATATAAATTACATCGACCTGAGACAGAACCTTATTATGAAGATATGCGGCGCTTTTACGGTTAATATAAGCTGTCCCGGATATGGGTATGACTCCCACTTGCCTGTGATTTTTCCTATGGGTAACAGTAAAAAACCGGGTTTGTTCGTCAAGAGAGGGGAGGAAGTAATGAAATACCGCCCTGCACGGACTTCCTTTTTCAGCTATGCAGGTGTGCCGTTTTTTAGTATTATTGCTGTTTCTCTGCTCTATCATTTTTCCGATTATCTTCTCTGGGATGACCGCGGTCTGTGGAAATTCCTTGCTGTAATGGCTTATATTCCCCTTGTATGGCTTGTTATGGTTAAGATTGCAGCTCTTTTAATAAGCGGAATTACCGTATACAGCGATATAATCGTAATTCGCTCTGTGGTGGGTACTGTATTCCATACTGTAACCGCTAAAAAAGAAAATATCGCAATGGTGCAGATAAACCGCAATATAATCCAGCGGATATTCCGCAAATGTACCGTTGTTATATGGTTTACGGGAGAAACGCCTTCACGGTATAAAGTAAAAGGGTTATGGCTGAAAGAGGGCAGAAATATTTCGAAAATGCTGATACCAATCCCTGAAACAACAGTAGACAAATCTAACTGGCATAAATGACGTATGTCATCGTTGTCCTCCTCACCATACGACAATATGCTTTCGTCGTCCGCCTTGACATACATCATTTCTGCTCATCACTTTTGTCTACTAACATTTTAGGGATTGGTATGAAATGTAATAATATGTAATTGTATATTTATTGATTTTTTTCGCGTTATATGATAATATTAGTGTGAAAAGTGACATTTGTCACTCATAAAGTGACGAATGACACCTTTCAAAATCTGTCAGATATGGTATAATATAGTCACAGGGGGAGGAAAGAAACCTTCCCGAAAGCGAAAGGAGTGTTCTATATGACATTAATGATGTTGATGGTTATTCTTTTAGTAGTTTTTATAGGTGTTCCTATCGGTATCGGCTTCGGAATTGCCGCACTTGTAAAACACGAAAAAAATCACACGCAGTTGAACAAAGCTGTTTACGGGCCTGTATATATGGCTCCTAAGCCGCCAAAAAAGAAGCTTCCTGCTTCTACGGTTATGCTTCTCATCGGTACAATATTCATTATGCTTTCCGCTATAACCTTTGTGGCTGCAAACTGGCTCAGTATGGAGCCTGTTACAAGAGTTTTCGCTCTTGCAGGTGCTTCGATTATCGCTTTTGCTATATGCGGAGTTCTGAAAGCAGCTGTTAACCTTGTTCATACCTCATCTGCCTTCTATATGATTGGTACTCTCGTTGCTATTGTTTCATTCGGTACAGCAGGTTATTATCAGCTTTTCGGCGAATGGTTCAGCTTTAAGGGAGTGGGATGCGGTACATTCCTTGCAGTTATGGCAGTTCTTGCGGCTGTATCAGCTTTTGCCGGTCATAGCCTTTACAAGCACGCATCGTTCCACTACACAGGCTTCTCGTTTATATCCATTGCAATTGTTTTCCTTTGCGGACAGGTTACTGAGAATTTCGAGCAGTTTGCTCCTGTTATCGGTATTGCACAGCTTATAATTACTGCTGTTCTTCACGTATTCAAGCCACATAAGGGTACAGCCTTTGAGGCTCCTGCCGAGATTATCGGCGACATTTCCGCTGTTATTTATCAGCTTATCGCTCTCAGCTACGCTGTAGGCACAACTTTTGATGCTACATGGTATACATTTGCTGTTCTTGGTATTATTCTTGTTCAGCTTTTTGCATACGGTTTCCTGAAAAATCAGAAGTGGATGTTCATTTTTGCTGATATTATCGGCGTTTATACAGCATTTACAGTATCGGGCGGACTTGAGGATGAAATCGGTGAGCCTTGGGCAATGCTTCTTTTCGGAGCAATTACATTTGTAATTTATTCTCTTAATTATGTCATCCCCGAAAATCTTACAGTATCAAAGATTATTTCATTTATCGGCTTTGTAATAGGTTCTATTGTTGCTCTCAATGCAGATTCAAATGATGTGTTCGGACTTAATCTTCTTCTCCCTGCTGTTCTTACTGCAATTATTATGGGCTACTGCCTCCATAAGTCAAAGGATATCCAGTTTGTGGCAGGTCTTGCACTTCCCTTAATGCCTCTGTGTATGGCTTATACGGCATATGACCATTTATTCATCAGCGGAGGTACAACTGATGAATTCAGAGTTATTGTATACGGCACACTTGCAATTGTTTACATACTTATGGCTTCATTCTTCATCTTCCTGCCTACTATTGCATTTGATTTCTACACAAAGCACCCTGTAAGAGCTCATTCAGCTGAATATACTCTTATGACAGCGGCTGTATTCACACTTTTCGCAATTTCAGGTTATTCTGAGCTTTTCTTCATTACAATCGGCGTCAGCATATTCCACTTCATCATTTCTTGCACAATGAAGAACAATATTACAGCAGCCGGTTCTGTTATAGCACTTATCATTACAGTAATAAATATTACTGTTGTGCATATCAAGAACGACAACATCAGAAACTACATATTACTGGGATTATTCGCACTTCTCGTAATTGCTTCAAGAGCAGTATTCTCCGAATCCATCATATATAAGAAGAATGACCGCATAAGCTTCGACGTTCTTCTTCCCACATCTCTCGTTGCTTTGTTCGGACTTTCAACAATTAACGAGGTTACACGCTTCCTGATATATATTGCTGTGGCTATATACGTTGCGGCATTCATCAAGAAGAATACAAACAAGAATACAGCAGCAGTTCTTCTTTCAGTATCAGCTCTTATCGTTTCATTTGCATTTGTTTTCAGACCTTTCCTCACATTCGATTCCTCTCTCGTTTCAAGCAAGATAAACCTTGGTATACTGATGCTTCTCGGCGTTGCATACAAGCTTATCTGGAGAAATCACAAAGAAGTTTCAAAGGTTGTATCTACAGTGATGTTCATTCTTGCTTTCGGCGGACTTATAGTTGATGGTATCATTCACGACAATATGGCAAACAGAATCTTTGTTCTTGCAGTTACAGCGGCAGTTCTCATCTTCTCATTCTATGCAAAGAGCAAGACCTGGTTCAGCGTTTCTTCAATTGCACTTGTTATACTTACTGTTCTTCTTACAGCTAAGTACTTCACATCCGCAGGCTGGTGGGTATACCTCCTTGCAGTTGGTGTAATCTTCATCATAATTGCAGCTATCAACGAAGCTTGCCGCAAAAAAGGCGAATCTATGAAAGAAACTGTTACTAAGACATTTTCAGACTGGAGCTGGTAAGGGGAACAGCACAGAAAAATATTAAATATGAATTGGGGTAAACAATAAAATATAACAGCAATACCGCACGTATTATACGTGCGGCATTGCCGTTGAAAGGAGTGAAAATATGGCAGTAACTGTTACAGCGTCAGTGCTGCTTTTAACAGGCCTGTGCGGTATGCTTGGCACTGTAGGCTGGATTTTGTCACGAGGCAATAAAAACCGAATGACAAGGCTTTTCATTGTCTGTCAGCTTTCTATTGTTCTCTGGCTTGTTTCGCAGCTTCTCATCATATTTTCCGTTAATAATACACAGCTTACAGTAAGCTATCTCATCGGCAATTTTGGTATATGCCTGTTTTCGCCCTTCTGGCTTATGTTTTCCGCGGAATATTCCGAGACATCGGCAAAATTCAGAAATGCCGTGAAATTTTTTCCCGTTGTATCGGTGATAATGTATGCGGTAGTTGCTACAAATCCGCTTCACAGGCTGTATTACAGGGAATTCGGCATAAATGGCATAACCTATGGAATAATGTTCTATATATTTCAGCTTTTGTTCTACATATTTATTTTGCTGGGTATATCCCTTATGTTTATCCGCCATTCAAAGGGCAGTACGGTATCAGCACAGTCAATGTTTCTCGCGTTGGCGGCGGCTGTTCCGCTGCTGATAAACATTCTTTCAGTATGCGGCATTATAAACACCGAAATCGAGCTTACACCGCTGTTTTTTGCCTTTTCTGTGATTATGGTGCTTATTGCTATCCGCCGTTACGGACTGCTGGATATCAATCAGATTGCCATTCAGGACACCTTTGATAACATCGGTACAGCGGCTGCAGTATTCGATACTGAGGGAAACAGCACCTACAGCAATAAGGCGATGAAAAAGCTCGTACCCACAGATTTTACCGATATTTCAGGCTTCTATGCAGCTCTTGCAGTGCTTTCGGGGATTGAATTGAATTCTTCTGAAAGTTCAGCAGAATTTTCTGTGGAAAATGAACGATACAGCCTTAAAAGCAGTCGTATATGCAACGAAACGGGAACAGAAATTGCAGGTATAGTACTTATCAGCAATATAACCGAATACTATGAGCTTGCACAGGCTGAAAAAAAGCTTTCAATCGAACACGAGAGAAACAGAATTGCGCAGGAAATCCACGATTCCGCAGGTCATACCTTCACAATGATAAGCTCTCTTGCCAAAATTACAGAGGCGGAGCTGAAAAACGGCAAAATTGGCAATATACCGCAATATATAGCTGAAATCGACGGGCTTTCGCGAAGCGGCATCACACAGCTCCGCTGCTCTATAAACAATCTCCGTGACGATGAGTTTATGACATCGGTTGTAAGGGCAGTCAAGACAGTAACCGACGCTGTTAGAAGCATCGAGGTTGATGTATGCGTGCAGGGAACAGAGGACAGCCGATATGCCTTCTGCATACGACAGGTGTATGATTCAGTTAAGGAAACCGTTACAAATGCAATGCGGTATTCGGGAGCTGAAAGAATAGATATTATCATAAAATTCCTTGATGACCGTCTGGAGCTTTATATATTCGACAACGGCAGAGGCTGTGATAATATCAAAGAAAATAACGGTTTAAGCGGTATCCGCCGCCGAATAGAAGAAATAGGCGGAAAAGTGAGGTTCTCCTCAGTTGAGGGAGAGGGCTTCACAACTATGATAAAAATTCCTGTAGGGTGATAATATGATTAAGGTACTTATAGCAGATGATGTGGCAGTTCTTCGTATGGGCTTAAAGGCTGTATTGAGCGAAGACCCCGAAATAAAAGTGGTAGGGGAGGCAGGCAACGGTAAAGAGGCGTATGAGCTTGCATTGCGCCTTGAACCCGATGTGGTGCTTATGGATATGCGTATGCCCGATTTTGACGGCAGTTACGGTACACGGCAGATAAAGGACAAGCTGAATGGCGTGAAAGTTCTGGTGCTGACAACCTTTGACGACAAGGAAACAGTAGAAAAGGCTATGGCAAGCGGCGCAGACGGCTATATCCTCAAAGAAATGGACAGCAGTCAGGTGATAAATTCAATCAAGGCTGTGGCAGGGGGAATAAACGTTTTTTGCGATAATGTATTCCAGGCAATAAAAAAAGAGCCTGTGAAGCAGGCTCCGAAGAATTTTGACCTTACTGAGCGTGATGTTGAATTTCTCCGCCTGATATGTGAGGGATATGACAACAAGGAGATAGCCGCAGAGCTTTTCCTTGCAGAGGGAACAGTCCGCAACGGTATATCGCGGCTTCTTGAAAAGCTTAAACTGAAAGACCGTACACAGCTTGCGGTATTTGCCATTAAAAATAATCTTGTATAACAGAAAAAGTATGGCGTAGGGGCGGATATTATCCACCTCTATATAAAATAACGTAATATAGCCAATTGTAGGGGCGAGCATTGCTCGCCCTTAAATAAAATATGCCTTTTTATACAGACTGAATGGCGCTGTAAAAAAAGTGAAACCAAAAGTCCGAGTGAGCCATGGAAATGGTCCACTCGGACTTTTTTAAAATGTAAAAAGTGAAAAAGTACAAAATTGTTGAAAACAGGGTATAACGAACACACCGGCAGAAAAAATAATTTTTTTGCCGTGTTGAAAAGTATTATTTTGTTGAAAACTCAGGCAGCCAATGCGAGGGATTTTTTCTTCAAATGGAACTTGTGAAGATTAAAACCACAGCAAATCAGCCCAATTTCTAAATTTAATGCTTTTAAGCCTCTTCTGCGTACACGGGTATACGACCTGTTCCATTTGATAATGCCATTTGCACCCTCGGATTGTATGCTTCGATTCATGCGAAGAAGTGCACCATGAATA
>JAFQHO010000050.1 GCA_017397925.1 Ruminococcus sp. | reverse complement strand
TAGACAAATCTAATGGCATAAATGCTGTATATCGTCGTTGTCCTCCTCACCATACGGCAGTATGCTTTCGTCGTCCGCCTTGATATACATCATTTCTGCTCATCATCTTTGTCTACTAACATTTTAGGGATTGGTATTAAAAGCTGACACAGATTATTGCAAATAACAATATCAAAAGTGTAACAATCGCAAGAATGGAAGTGCCTTGCTGCGGCGGTATCGAAAACGCTGTTAAGCGTGCTTTACAGGCAAGCGGTAAATTTATTCCGTGGAGAGTAGTTACTATTTCTACAGACGGAAGAATTCTTGATTAATGGAGATGAATAAAAAGTTTTGTTCTCAATGCGAATAGACAGCAGGAAGATTAAAAAAACTGCTTTAATACGCCAATAACCGCATTCATATTTGTGAGTGCGGTTATTTTTATAATAGAACCTCTAAAAAAATTTCAAAAAACATATTGACAAATCTCAATGTATGGTGTATAATATAGAAAAACATCAATGTGAGGTGAGCAGATGAAACTCAATCCTAAAAAGACAGCTGTTATCTTCAAGGCATTTTGTGACGAAAACCGAATTAAGATATTACAGCTTTTAACAGACGGCGAAAAATGTGCCTGCAAGCTTTTGGAAGCGCTGAACATTACACAGCCTACGCTTTCCCACCATATGAAAATCCTTCTTGACAGCGGAATCGTCAATGGTCGAAAGGAAGGTAAATGGATGCACTATTCTATTTCAAAAGAAGGCTTGGAAAAAGCACAGGAATATCTTGATATTCTAAAAGAGAAAGGGGAATAATTATGACAAAATCTGAAAAAGCATTAGAATTATTTTCAAGCAATTTCAATTGCTCACAGGCTGTACTTACGGCATTCGCACCTGATTTCGGACTTGACGAAAAACTTGCACTTATGCTTGGAACACAGTTCGGCGGCGGTGCAAGAAATGCTGAAATGTGTGGTGCTGTATCAGGAGCGTTAATGGTTCTTGGACTTAAATACGGTCATTATGAACCCGAAAATACTGAACAGAAATCCCGTGCTTATGCGATTGCAGTCGAATACACAAAGCGTTTCAAAGAGCTTAATGGCTCAATTGTGTGCCGTGACCTGCTGGGATATGACCTTACAAAGCCTGAGGATTCTGCTTGTATCAAGGAGAAGAACCTGTTCAAAACCGTATGCCCCGAAATGATAAGAAGTGCAGTTGAAGTGCTTGAAAGTATTTTAGATGAGTACAAATAAAACTAAGCCGTGTGAGTGCACGGCTTCTTAAAAGCACTAAACATAGAAATATTTCTATGTTTAGATATATCTATTTAAGAAAGGACCTATCCCTATGGAAACACTAAAAACAATCTTGGATTTCTTTCAGAATGAAATTCTCGGAATGGCATGGCTGAACCGATTGATTGGCAGCTTGCTTAACACTCTCAGTCTGGACACAAATGGAAAAATCGGAGGAAGTGTACAGTTCTTCATTTACGATGTGATAAAAATTATGGTGCTGCTTGGCATTCTCATTTTCATTATCTCGTATATCCAGAGCTACTTCCCACCTGAACGAACAAAGAAAATCCTCAGCAGATTTCACGGTATCGGCGCAAATATAATTGCCGCTCTGCTCGGTACGGTAACGCCGTTCTGTTCCTGTTCGTCAATACCGCTGTTTATGGGCTTTACAAGTGCAGGACTTCCCCTTGGTGTAACATTCTCGTTTCTGATT
Source organism: Ruminococcus sp. (assembly GCA_017397925.1). Classification (GTDB taxonomy): domain Bacteria; phylum Bacillota; class Clostridia; order Oscillospirales; family Ruminococcaceae; genus Ruminococcus. Next base: position 1,464 of record JAFQHO010000050.1, on the reverse strand, counting down.
TCCTCACCTATGGTGGACCTCGGCTCTCTTATATTGCTGATGAGTATTTTCGGCTGGAAGGTTGCGGTCGTATATGTACTGCTGGGACTTGTGATTGCAGTCGCAGGCGGCACTCTGATTGAGAAAATGCACCTTGAAAATCAGGTTGAGGAATATATCCGAAAAGGAAAACAGCTTGATATTCCACAAGAAGAACTGCATTTCAAAGACCGTATTAAGTATGCGTTTGAACAGGTCTGCGGTACAGCGAAAAAGGTATTTCCGTATGTACTGATTGGAGTAGGTATAGGTGCTGTCATTCACAACTGGATACCCGAAAATTTCATTATAAAGGCTCTCGGTGACAACAATCCATTCGGTGTTATACTTGCAACCGTTGCAGGCGTTCCGATGTATGCTGATATTTTCCTAACAATTCCTATTGCAGAGGCTCTGCTCTCAAAGGGAGCGTTGCTCGGTGTTGTTCTCTCGTTTATGATGGGAGTAACTACACTTTCACTGCCGTCGCTGATTATGCTGAGAAAGGCAATAAAACCTAAATTGCTGGGAATATTTACGGTGATTTGCGTTATCGGAATAATTATTACTGGATATTTTTTCAATCTCATTCAACCAATGATTTTATAAAACGGAGGTAAAATTATGAATATTAAAATTTTAGGCGGAGGCTGTTCTTCCTGCAAAAACTTTATGAAAATACGAAAAAGGCGGTTACAGAGACAGAGATTAATGCAGATGTGGAATACATCACTGATATGCAGAAAATAATGGAATACGGTGTTATGAAAATGCCTGCTCTTGTTGTCAATGAACAGGTTATGGCTACGGGAAAGGTCTTGAAGCCTGCTGAAATTGTGAAAATACTGAAGAAAGTGAGTGGTTGATATGAAAAAGGTTGCTTTTATATGTGTGCATAATTCCTGTCGGAGTCAGATTGCCGAGGCTCTTGGAAAACACCTTGCAAGTGATGTTTTTGAAAGCTATTCCGCAGGTACGGAAACAAAAACGAAGATAAATCAGGACGCTGTAAGGCTGATGAAACAGCTCTATGGTATTGATATGGAGCTTACACAGTACAGCAAAACCTTTGATAAAATCCCAGCCCCCGACATTGCAATTTCAATGGGCTGTGATGTGGGCTGTCCTTATATCGGCAGAGATTTTGACGATAACTGGGGACTTCCTGACCCTACGGGTGAAAACGATGAGTTTTTTCTTGACGTTATAAAGAGGATTGAGGAGCAGATACTTGCGTTGAAGCATAAATTGCAATAAAAACAAGGGCAACACCGCAGTTAAGCGATGTTGCTCTGTTTGTTTTTGCTTTATACCAATCCCTAAAATGTTAGTAGACAAAGATGATGAGCAGAAATGATGTATGTCAAGGCGGACGACGAAAGCATACTGCCGTATGGTGAGGATGTCCAACGATGACATACGGCATTTATGCCATTAGATTTGTCT
>JAFQHO010000049.1 GCA_017397925.1 Ruminococcus sp. | reverse complement strand
GGCAAAAGTTGATAAGGCTGTGGAAATAGCAGACAAACAGAAAAAGCGTGTAGATAAGCAATATCACGAAAAAATTGATAGACTTCTTGACACCTACGCCCGAAAGCTCGCTGAAAATCCGAATAAAGGCTTTGAAATTGAAATGCGCTGTCCGTCTGTTATGATAGCCGGAGCTTCAAATTTCCCCGTCGGCAAAAAGATAAAACAAAATGCAGCAAGAGACCGAAATACGGAAGAATGGCAGTATATTGAGGGGCTTCTCGATAAGATAAGGAGTACGGGCATGGGCGGCATAAGTGCAGACGATCCGCAGGCCATTGCAAAACTCAAAGATAAGCTGGAGCACTTACAGGCAGCACAGCAAATGATGAAAGATATAAATGCCTATTACAGAAAGCATAAGACACTTGACGGCTGTACTATTCTTGCACCGGAAGAAATGGAAAAGATAAAAAGTGATATGGCGCAAAGCTGGCACTTGGAAGATAAGCCTTTTGCTTCTTATTCTCTCACAAATAATAACGCTGAAATAAGCAGGGTTAAAAAGCGTATTGAGGAATTGGAGAAAAAGGCATTAACAACATTTCCGGGTTGGGAGTTTGACGGCGGAACGGTTGAAGCTAACAAAGCAGAAAACCGATTGCAGATACTTTTTGATGATAAGCCTTCTGCAGAAGTGCGAGAGCAATTAAAAAGCAACGGTTTCCGTTGGTCGCCAAAAGCCAACGCTTGGCAAAGACAGCTTAACAGAAATGCGTATTATGCTTGTGATTATGTGGAAGCTATCAAACCTCTTTCCGGCGAAAAGCCCTCTGAAATAATGAGAAATGACACAGTTGTTCAGGCTGCTCCCGAACAGGAGCCGGATATTTTTGAGCCGATACCCGAAACAGTTGATATGAGTACAAAAGTCGGTGAATGGTATATGAAAGAACATTCAGCAGACGGCGCAGGCTCATTGATAAATCCCGACATAACATTTGAGGATTTATATACTGCTATCGGACAGTCTGATGTGTATAAATTGCTCGGTGTTGGCGATAGCGTTATAAGAGAAAACTGTTTTGCAAAGCTGGCAGAAATACAATGTGTTGACTACACGGAAATATATAATAAATGGCTTGGTGATACCGATATTCCCGATATGTTCAATCCAAAGATACAGCCTGTTGTTTCTATCGAAATGACAGAAAGTGCAGCGCTCCATAAAGGTATGCAGTTGCCTTTACATAAGGCGGACGACCTTTTTAAGCAGTTAGACTATGTATCAGAGAACGGACAAATAGAAAAAACAAGGTTTACTATTGACTATGTTTATAAATGTGAGCTTACTCACTATGAGGGATATTATTATTTCGGTGAAGATACAGGCGGCATTATTAACCATATTGAAAAGTATTTTGAGGAAAATATGGCTGATGAACAGTTGATAGCGTTCTTCAAAGAAAAAGGGCCGGAGGAACTTGAAAAGTTTAATGCAAGAAATGAATACGGCTTAAAAGAATTTGTCCCGTATATGCAGCTTCATAAAAATTTAGCTG
>JAFQHO010000048.1 GCA_017397925.1 Ruminococcus sp. | reverse complement strand
CGTTATACCCTGTTTTCAACAATTTTGTACTTTTTCACTTTTTACATTTTAAAAAAGTCCGAGTGGACCATTTCCATGGCTCACTCGGACTTTTGGTTTCACTTTTTTTACAGCGCCTCAGTCTGTATAAAAAGGCATATTTTATTTAAGGGCGAGCAATGCTCGCCCCTACAATTGGCTATATTGCGATATTTTGTGTAGGGGCGACCATTGGTCGCCGCAATTTCGAAACGAAATTCAAGTTTTTTTGACACGCTCAGACGCTCCGTGATAGGAGCGTCTTTTACAAAAGGGGTTCCCATAATGTTTTAATCCCATGAGGGTGTTTTGCCTGTTGAAACTGCTGCGTAATATTCAAGGATTTTTGAAGCATCTGTTGAGTCAATTTTGCTGTCAGCGTTTACATCGGCGGCTTTTTTCTGTTCAGCCGATAAAGTTGATGCTCCCCCTGTCTGAATTGCCGAATATTCCGCAAGAACTGCTGATGCGTCAGATGAATTTACTGTTCCGTCGGAATTGACATCGCCTAAAAGAAAACCGGTTGTTTCGGCTCCGTCAATTATTACATAGTCAAAACCGTTGTTTTTGGCATATTCAAGTCCTGCTGTGTTGTTGTATACATAAAATGTCGGAGTAAAGGGTACGTAATTCGGGTGATAATAATAGTATCCCAGCGCATATTCTCCTATTTCGGTAACACTTTTGGGAATTGTGATTTTTTCAATGCTGAATGAATTCAAAGCAGCCGTACTTTCAATTTTTTTTACTCCTTCGCCGAATGTCAGCGTTTTCACACTATGACAGCCGTGGAAAGCGTGGTCAGGAACAGTAGCTACACTTCCGGGAACATATATTTCTTCAAGAGATATACAGAGCTGGAAGGAACATTCATCCAGCTTTTTCACGTTTTTAAGGTCAATGGATTTAAGGCTGTGACAGGTAGTAAATGCGTAATCACCGATAGTTTCAAGGTTGTCGGGAAAATTTATTGTTTCAAGATTTTTACAGTTTGCAAATGCCTTGTAATCTATAATTCTGATTGTATCGGGAAGAACAGCTTCCTTTATTGTCAGGTTGTCCTCGAAACAGCATTTTCCGATGGCTGTTACATTCTTTCCGTCGATTGTCGGAGGAATTATAACTTTTTCATCTGTGCCTGTATAACCATAGACTGCTATAGTTCCGTCTTCATTAATACTTGTCTTAAAATCAAGCTCTGCTGCTGAGCTTACTATGGAAGAATTCTTTTCATAGTCATACTGTGTAAAGTTCATACAGCATACAGAAATTGCTGTCGCTGTAATTACAGAGGTAATTCGTTTAATGATTTTCATAGTTTTCGATCCTTTCGGTTGTATCACTCCCAGAGAGGTGTTTTTCCTGTTGAAACAGCCGCGTAATACTCCAGTATCAGCGAGGCGTCTGAGGAGTCTAACTTACCGTCACCGTTTACATCGGAGGCGGTAACCAGCAATGAAGCCTTTGTTGGCTCTGCGCCTGTCTGAACAGCGGCATATTCCGCAAGTACGGCTGATGCGTCTGATGCGTCTACAACGCTGTTATTGTCAAAATCGCCTTTCTTAATCGTCGGAATAACAAAAGAGGGGAATTTATTTGCCATTTCGCCGGACATAGTTTCAGTTTCAAGCTTGCTTTCAAATACTTCTAAAATGCCAATATCAATTCCGTACTGTTCAGCGGCTGAACCCGGAACGAAGTTATATTCTTTAATGTTGTCAATATCTGGGACTAATGAAGTTCCACTTGTACCATCATCATATTTGAAATGATATGTGGCATAACACAGAGCGAGACGACTAATTTCCACAACACTTTCCGCAATGGTTATTTTTTCAAGGGCGGGGGTATCCAATGCAACATATGCATCGATTATTTCAACACCTTCTGCAAATGTCAGCGTTCTGAGATTAGTACACTGTTCAAAAGCTCCGATACCAACTCTTTTCAAAGTTCCCGAAATATACATATCTGTAATACTTTGACAGTTTTTCAGAATATACCATCCTACCAATTCAACTTTATTGAAATCAAAAGATTTTAATGAAGTGCAATTCTCAAAAGCGGATGACCTTATTACACGTAAACTGTCAGGTGTATTTATTGATTCGAGATTTGTACAATTCGCAAAGGCATAGCTTTGTAAATCAATAACCGTATCGGGCAAAATTACCTTTTTAATTTTAGTATTTCCTTTAAATGCGTTATCTCCGATAACACCTACTTTAATTCCGTTAATGGTCGATGGAATAGTAACTGTTTCAGCTGAACCGTTGTATTTGGTTATAATGCAGGTATCCTTTGTATTATAGCCAGTATCAGAGTGATTACATATAGAATACTCATAATCGCCGTAATTGGCTGCATAAGCAGTTATAACTGTATCACAATTTTCATCCTGTGAAATCGGCATATTTGTAATGCTTCCCATAGTTATTGCCGCTGTAAGTATTATTGCCGTCTTCTTCAATATTTTCATATAACTTAATCCTTTCAATTTTTGATATCTTTATTATATACAAAAAATTATTAATTGTCAATGATTCTGGAAGGTTTATTTATTTTCCCCTCTATATAATACATTCGTGTAAAGTAAGCAAAAAAGGACAGGTTTTCAATATATTTTTTTATTTTAATTAATAAACAACTGTTTTACGTGGATAATTTTTCAAATCCGCTTTACAAATCAATAAAAATGGTGTATAATTAAATGGTAAAAAAATCCACGGAGGAATTATTTATGTCAATGTATATTACTTGTTTAGATCTTGAAGGCGTACTCGTACCTGAAATCTGGATTGCTTTTGCAGAAGCAACAGGTATCCCTGAGCTTAAAAAGACAACCCGCGATGAGCCTGACTACGATAAGCTTATGAACTATCGTATAGGTATTTTAAAGGAGCACGGCCTTGGTCTTAAGGAAATTCAGGAGACTATCGCTAAAATCGACCCTATGCCCGGTGCTAAGGAGTTCCTTGATGAGCTTCGTTCAATCTGTCAGACAATTATTATCAGCGATACATTCACACAGTTTGCTGCACCCCTTATGGCAAAACTCGGACAGCCTACAATCTTCTGCAATACTCTTGAAGTGGCTGAAAATGGCGAAATTACCGGATTTAAGATGAGATGCGAAAAGTCCAAGCTCACTACTGTTAAGGCTCTCCAGTCTATTGGCTATGAGACTATTGCCAGCGGCGACAGCTTCAACGACCTTGGTATGATTCAGGCAAGTAAGGCCGGTTTCCTTTTCAGAAGTACTGAGCAGATTAAAAAGGATTATCCTCAGTTCCCTGCTTTTGAGTCCTATGATGAGCTTCTTGCTGCTATTAAAGAGGCTATTAAGGATTAATTAGAATTTGACGAATATTATGGTAACTTATTGAGGGTGACCCTTTTGAAAAAGGGTCATCCCTCAAACTCCCTCCCTAAAACTTTTATCTTAATTTTCTCAACAGGGATAAATCCCTGTTGAGAAAATTTAAAATCTAAAGTCTTTGGAAAGGGGTCTGGGGAAGAACCTTTCTTCAGAAAGGTTTTCCCCAGCAAGTTTCAATGATACTTCGTTAAATTTATCATAGTATAACATAAAAACGCACGGATTTTCCGTGCGTTTGGTTTTTAATCGAGCAGTCCCATATCCTTTTTCTTTTCAAGGATGCGGACTACGCTTTCATCTATTCTTTCTTTTGATATTTTTCCTGATTTTACTGCTGCTTCTACTCCGTCTACTGCTGCTCGTAAATCGCTGGGCATAAGGATGATATCAGCGCCTGCTTTGATAGACATTATTGCAGCTTCGTCGCTTGTGTAGGTATTTGTTATGGCTCCCATTGCCTGAGAATCGGTTATAACTAATCCTTCATAGTTGAGTTTTTCCCTGAGCCAATCGTTTATAACAACGGGAGATAAATCTGCGGGGAGCTTGTCTTCTGCTGCTGTCATTATCGGATGACCTACCATTACAAAATCAGCACCTGCTTCAATTCCGCCTCTGAATGCAGGAAATTCAGCTATTTCAAGGTCTTCAAGGGTTCTGTCAATTTCTACAGTATTATAATGAGTATCTCCTGTACCTGCGCCAAGTCCCGGGAAATGCTTCAATGTAGTGGCGATTTTCTGTGATTTAAGCCCCTGTATCATAGCTGTACACATATCTGATACTACAAGAGGGTCGCTGCTGAAAATTCTGTTTCCAAGTTCGTTTGTTTCGCTGAGATTTACATCGGCTACGGGGGCGAAATTGACATTGAAGCCATAGTCAGCGAGATATCCGCCTATTGTACGGCCTGCCTCGTAGGTGGCACTGTAATCGTTAAGCTCTCCGTAATAGCTCATATTTTCAACGGGAGTTTTCCACAGCATTTTCTGTACTCTTGTTATTGAGCCGCCTTCTTCATCAACAGCCTGGAATAAGCCAATGCCATTATAGCTGTCAGCCATTTCCTGGGACTGACTGAGCAAATCACGAAGCTGCTGATCATAGCTGATATTTGCTTCAAAATATATATATCCGCCTATGGGATATTCCTCATAGCATTTTTTATAATAATCATCCACGTATGTAAGTGTATCATAGTAATAAGTTGTTTTTTCGGGAACTGCTATGAACATCTGGCATACCTTTTCGTGAAGGGTCATTTTACGCAGTGTTCTTTCAACCTTAGGTGACATTTCAATTCCTTCTGTTGCAGCTTCTGTAGGCGATTGGGCAGTGTCAGCTTCTGTGGCTTCGGTAGGTTCTACAAAGTCTGCCGATGGGACACTGACGGGGGATAGCTCTATATGCTCTGCTTCCTCCTTGCATCCGCTGCATAGCAATGATAGTAGCAATACAGGTAAGATTATTCTTTTCAATGCAATTCCCTCATTTCTTTTAACGTCTGTTTTTTCTGCAGTTTCTTATATGTTCAAACGCCGCCTCTTCGCCTTTTTCAGCAAGTATTGTGAGGAGATGTTCAAGTTTTTCCTCTGTTGTTGGGTCAATTAGCCTTGTATTCTTGCCGTTGAGGAAATACTCCAGCGGGCATCTGTCGTTATAATCATTCTTTTTATATATTTTAGATGCGGCAACTCTGTCACAGAACATTTCATAAATATACTCATCGGGCATAGGGACAGGCATTAACTTTTTCGTTTTCATTGAATAGTCTGTCCAGTATTCGAAATGGTGGCGGTTTCTGCCTTTATGGTGCAGCCACGCCTTCGAATATCCGCTTACTTCTCTTTCACGTTCATTTGGGCTTCGCATACCCTGATAATATTTTACTCCAGGAAAGAATTCTGTTGGTGAAAACTTGGATAAATCGTGAAGAAGTCCTCGTTTTATTATACCTGCTTTAAAGCAGTGTTTCATTACCATATTCCTGTGACGTGTAACTGTGCCGAGATGACCAAAAAAATTTCTGATAAGCAATATCTGATTCTCCTGTTATCTTATATCAAGAACGCTGTTCTTTTCAATAAGTCTGCCGCTGATTATTCGTCTTCCCTCGCTGTAGCCGGGATTTTCAAGCTTTTTCAGCATAAGGTCAACAGATTCCGATGCCATTTTCATTAAATCAACTTCAACTGTTGTAATGGCTGGTATACATATATTTGAAACGGTGTAATTATCGTAGCCTACTACGGAAATATCCTCGGGAACGCGTACACCTTTTGATTTAAGCGCTGCAATTATTCTGAAAGCAGTTTCATCGCTGTTACATACAAAGGCTGTGGGCATATCGTCGGGGAATTCGATATTATCAAAAAGTATACCCATTTCGTCACGGTCCTCAAGAACCCATTCCTTATTATAAACAAGGTTGTTTTCCATAAGGCATTTTCTGAAGCCGAGATAGCGGTCGTTGATACTGCTTGTTGTGTTCAGAGAGCCTACAAATCCGATATTTTTATGGCCTCTTTCAACAAGATAATCAGTTACCATATATCCGCCGTGGTAGCTGTCAGAGTTTACAGAATCCACATTGCAGCGGCTTACATAGAAATCCACGAAAAGCAGGGGGATTTCAATCTTGCTGAGAGCCATTGCGTAATCTCGGCTGAGCTGTCCGATTACAATTGCACCGTCTACTCTGTTCTCTGTAACGACAGGGGGGAGAACAATATTCTTTTCATTTTCTCTTGATATGCTCTCATACATCATTACAACATTAGCTGCAGAAAGCTTGTTGGAAATATTAGCAGTAAGCTCCCAGTAAAAAGTGCCCATTGAGCCGATAAAACGCTCAGAAGTAAGAATTGCAACGGTTTTACCTATTTTGGGAAGTTCGGATTTCTTTTTGCTGCCTGTGTTTGACGGCTTATATCCCATTTCTTCGGCAGTTTTGCAAATCTGCTCCCTTACCTGTTCACTTACGCCGTCCCTGCCTGCAAGAGCATTGGACACTGTAACTACACTTACGCCTAATTTCTCGGCGATATCCAACATACGCACACCATTTTTCATACAAAACACCCTTTAATTTCCGACAGAACTATATCAGATACTGTCTGTATTTTCAGCTGATTTTATCAGCTTACTTTCGATCTTCATAAATCTATTAAATTATACCATATTTTAAGTAAAAAATAAAGTGTTTTTTAAATTTTTGTTAATTCTGATAGTTTCAACAAAATATATAGGATATATTATACAAAATAACAACAAAACCGCGCATATCGGCAGAATAGATATACGCGGCGAAATATAGTTATTTAACTTATAATGTTGTTCTGTCGATTAATACTAAACTCAATAAATCCTTTACGCTGCCTTTGACAGCTAAATTTCAGTAGACCTTTTTCTACTGAAATTAAAAGGATTGGTATAAATTTGCCTTTGGCAAATAGGGGTAAAGCTCCTGATATTCCTCGGAAATGGTTTCTTTAGAGTTGTTTGCAGGAATAAGTCCTGTCATATCTCCTTGAGAAGCTGCAGGGCATACGTATTCCAGTTCTCCGTTATCAGGGTCGCCGATGGGTATACTTTTTTTATTCATAATAAAACTCCTTTTGATTTTTGTCCGCAAAGATATGCGGTAATGTTCTTATTATTTGCAGATATGTCAAAAAAATACGTAATTTGACAAAATATATTTTATATGCTATAATTTACGTTGTATAAATTAAACGGTTTATATGCCGTTTAAGCAAAAAAATCAGAGGTGATTTATATGAGCGATAAAAAAACAGAAACTGCGGTTGAAAAAAACGGTTTTAAGTTATTGGCGAAATACCGCGGCGCTATAATGGGACTTGCTGCTCTGTGGATTCTTTTCTTTCACGAATGGCAGATGATGATAACAGAGCCCGGAAAAGCCGCTGAAATTGAGTCGTATATAAAGCGCGTGGGCTTCTGCGGCGTTGATATATTTCTATTTTTGTCGGGAATAGGACTTGTTTTCGCTATTGGAAAAGGAAGTATTCTCAGTTTCTACTATCGAAGGCTTAAAAGAGTATATCTTCCATTTTTTATAATAGGTCTTATCCGTTTCATAACTGAAAAGGTTGATGCAGGAATATTCTGGAAAAACGTGCTTTGTATAAACTTTTATCAATCTAATATGTATTCATTTTTATGGTTTGTGCCTGCTATTCTTACTCTTTATCTGCTTTTTCCTCTTTATTATAAGGTATATGAAAAGGCTGCTGATAAAACTCTTTTCACGGGTGCTATGTTCGTTTTATGGCTTGCAATTGCACTTTTTTGCCGCGAAAGTCTGAGAGCTGATTTATGGGGATTCTTCAACAGAATTCCTGTGTTTTTCTTTGGAATACACGCTGGATATCTCTCTAAAACCCATAAAAATCCATTTTCTAAAACTACCTGGCTTTCACTGGGAATAATTCTTATTGCCGGCCTTTATTTTGCTTATTTAGCTAATTTTATTGGCGTAGGTTTTATTGTTCCCACTTCAAATTGCTTCCTGCCGAATCTTATTATTGCCGTTTCTTATCCTTTTGTTACTGCAAAAATCCTCGATATACTGTGTAATCTACCTAAAATTAACATTATCGGCAAGGGTATTGTCAGATTTTTTTCATTCTTTGGAATGTTCAGCCTTGAGCTGTATTGCGTTCAGGAATGGCTGGGCGGAAAAATACGTGCTGAAATTCCCGAAAGCTCAGCGTTTATGAAGAATTTTGCCGTTTTCTCTGTATCTATCCTTGCAGGCTTTATTCTTTATCTTATTGTAAAGTATTTCTGGGTGCTTGCTGAAATGGCAGTTTCTAAAATTAAAAATACAAATAAAGTTACAAATAATAAAAAATAATTTCTTCGAATGCTGCTGTGAATTTATTTTACAGCGGCATTTTTTTCAATATATCGCCTTTTTTCTTGTTATTCCCAATGATTGTGTATTTTTTGCCAATTTTATCTATCTATTGACATATTCATTTTCTAATGGTATAATATAAATATTCAAGGTGTTATAACGACACAAAAAATAAAATTGAAGCATTTTCCTCAGAGTAATTTCAGTTGTCCTCTCAGTATATCAACCGTCCTTGAAATAGCATTGACGGTATTTTTTCAGCTGATTTGCATCTTAATTTGACGATGATGGCTATGAGCGGATTTGTTCCGCTAATATGGGGGATTCTGCTTCCGAAGGGGTTTAAAATGAAAATGAAGCTTACAGACAGCGTCATACGTAAAGCATTGTTAGCAACTGCAGATGCCTTTATTGTTATTTTTTCCGCACTTGTAATCAACTACATACTTTCGTTCTTTAATTCAATACTTTCATCAAAGGATATGCTTATTCCTATAATAACAGGAACCTTGTGCTGCATACTTTTCCTGTATATTTTCGGTGCATACAGCAAATTATGGCGTCATTCCAGAAAACGTGATTACACCTGTTGTCTGTGGGGTACAGGCTGCGGTATTGCAGTGATGTGGCTTTTTCACCTTCTTTCTACAGGTGAGCTGCTTTCGCCTGTATTTACTGTTTCTCACGGTATATTGTCAATCAGCGGCATATTTATGTTGAGAATTGCACTTAACAGAATTTTAAGAGGCAGAAGTCAGAAAGCTTCTGTTAACAGTGATGCTTCACGTACTATGATTATAGGCGGCGGACGTGCCTGCAGAATGATACTTGAAGAAATAAAAAGCTCTCACGAGAGAAATGAGCAGGAAAATACAGCTTCAATATACGAGCCTGTTTGTATTATTGATGATGATAAGACGAAAATCGGTTGTTCTATTGACGGCGTTGATATCGTAGGCACAACAGATGAAATTGACAAATTCGTTAAGGAGTATAATATTGAACTTATCATCTTCGCAATTCCTTCCTGCATAGGTGATGAACGTACACGTATACTTGAAATTTGCCACAAGACGGGAGTTAAAACCCGTGAACTGCCATTTCTCGGCAATCTTATTTTCAATGAAAGCAAAAGCCTTCTCAATCAGGTTCGTGAAATCAACTTTGAGAAGCTTCTCGGACGTGAGCCTATAACCTTTGATAATGCTGAAATACAGAGTTTCATCAGCGGTAAGGTATGTATGGTTACAGGTGGCGGCGGTTCTATCGGTTCGGAACTTGTACGTCAGATTGCAAGATATAATCCTAAAAAGATCGTAATTGTTGATATTTATGAAAATAACGCTTATGAGATTCAGCAGGATCTAAAAATGAAGTATAATGGCGAGCTTGACTTGACAGTTCTTATTGCCTCAGTGCGTGATTATTACCGAATGAATCAGATTTACAACAAGTACAAGCCACAGGTTGTTTTCCACGCTGCTGCACATAAGCACGTTCCTCTTATGGAGGAATCTCCTATGGAGGCTATTAAGAACAACGTAATCGGTACTTTCAACATGGCAAATCTTGCACAGTTCCATAAGATTGAAAAGTTTGTTATGATTTCGACCGATAAGGCTGTAAATCCTACAAATGTTATGGGTGCTTCAAAGCGCTGCTGCGAGATGATTGTGCAGTATTTTGCTCAGCAGAAGGACGGACCTACGGAATTTGTTACAACACGTTTCGGTAATGTTCTTGGCTCTAATGGCTCTGTTATACCTCTTTTCAAGAAGCAGATTGAGCAGGGAAAGCCTGTTACTGTAACTCACCGTGATGTTATAAGATACTTTATGACTATTCCAGAAGCTGTAAGCCTTGTGTTGCAGGCGGCTTCCATTGCAGAAGGCGGCGAAATATTCGTTCTTGATATGGGAAAACCTGTTAAGATTGTTACACTTGCTGAAAATCTTATACATCTCTATGGTAAAGAGCCGTATAAGGATGTTCCGATTATTTTCACCGGTCTTCGTCCGGGAGAAAAAATCAAAGAAGAGCTTCTTATGGATGAAGAAGGCTTGAAAAAGACAAGCAATAAGCTTATCTTTATCGGAAAGCAGATTGAAATTGACGATGATACTTTCCCGGAGCGCCTGCGTACTCTTCGTGATGCTGCCAAGAAGAATGATGAGGCGATTGCGATACAGGCACTTCACGATATGGTGCCTACGTTTACAACTCCCAGTGAGTTTAATAATAATGAAATAAGAAAAAAGAAAATCAAAAAACATCAGTCAGCTTGAATTGTACGAAAACCTGATATTTGTGATGATGAAGTGTTAAAATATTAATCATAAACAATATTGAGGCTTGCATCATTTGTATTTTGGTTATAGTTACTAAAAAAATATTTTAAAATACACAAAGTCAACAAAAATTCTGTTAATTAACAGGTTTTTGTTGACTTTTTTTATATATGCATTTATAATAATAATTGGGGTAAATAATAACGGATATTTTGGGAAATATCCCGGAGCTAAAGCTCCTCTGGAGGAATTATGAGTAATTTGAAAAAAACATTAGCTTTACTGCTATGCGGGGCAGTAACCGTATCATCAACAATGAGTAGTACCTCATATGCTGTGAATATGGAAATTTTTACGGGTACATTGAAAAAAAGCAGTTCTTTGCGAACCTGCTATATGCATCAATATAAATATTATGATTCGTCTTCGAGAAAAGCAATTTATGATATGTATGTAAAAGTTGATTCGCAGACATTTGAATTAGGAGAAACACCGACTATTTTTCAGAAAACAGATGAAATAATTACAGGCGTTTCAGCCAGACTTAATAACAGCGATGGTTCATATATATATGCTGATGTTATCGGATTTGAGCCTGCTCAAATGGATTATATGAATCTTGCATTTCCAATAAACGGTAATTATATTTGTAACGTCAATGCTTCGACTGATGTTACTGCGGAATTTACAATAGAAGTCACAAATGCTTCAAGTCCATACAATTCAGCGGATAAAACTTCGCCGCAGATTGTTGTTACTGTTCCTGATATTTCGCAGTATGTTCCGGGTAGGGGGATTACGGTTAATATTGAAACAAACGAGCTTTGCAATATTGAAATTGAGGGTAAGAATTACTATAAATGCAATGGGGTTAATCACAAAATTACTTCAGACGGAACATATATTGTCAATGCGGTGGATATAAATGGAAATCCTACGTCTGCATCATTTACGGTGGATATTATAAATAAAGCTACAACAACTACTACAACCACAACAACTACTACCACCACCACGACAACAATGACTACCACAACTACAAAGCCTGTACCTGTTGCAAATCTTTATGGAGATGCAAATATGGATTCTCAGATTTCTATGGCTGATGCTGCTGCCATATTTCAGTCTATTGGAAATCCGGATAAATATTACCTTTCCACTTCCGGAGGCGCAAACGCTGATTGCTTTAATCCGGGAAGTGGCATAACAGTAAATGACGCTATAACAATTCAAAAATACAGCGCAAAAATAGTAGCATCACTTCCTGTGATGCAATAATTAAAGCAGCACTGCATAAAGTTTCTTTGTGCAGTGTTTTTTTATTGTTGGTTTTATAAATTGCATAATGCGGAAATTTATTTTACTGGTTTACGAAATATACAGAAACGGTGTGTGGAAAGTTGCGTTTTTTTGTTGACTTTTTTCGCAATAAATGGTATAATAATAGTGTAAATTATTGTTAAGAGCGATATACCGTGATTTTACAGAGATTACTATAGCAAAATTTGACTAATAGTATTTTATCAGCTAAATATATCAGTCGGTAATTTCCTCGGATTTGCTCTATGGAGGGAATATGAATATTTTTAAAAAAATGTTAAGCTTTTTGCTCTGCGGAACTCTTGTAACTGCATTTCCTGTTTCAGTAAGCGCTGTCGCGTCATTTGAACCGTCAGTTTCTCAATGTGTAAATTCTGGAATTCAAAATAAAAGTTCTTCATCTCTTCGTACTAATTATATGTATATAGAGAATAGTTCTGAATCTGCAAAATATAATTATAAAAAAGCTGTATATGATATGTATGTCAAGGTGGACAATGTGCGTTTCAGTTTGGATAACTGCACGACTGTCAATACTCCCTCGAGTCATACAATTACTGGTATTGAATGTAAAATGGTGAACGAAGACGGTTCCTATATTGAGGCGGAAGTAGCTGATTTTCAAGAAGCACAGCTTGATAAATGCTTTTTGATATTCTCTAAAAATGGCACATATGATTGCGAGGTTCACGCTTCCACGGATATTACAGCCTCTTTCAGGATTAATGTATCTGAAGTGCGTTCTTCTGTTGATACATCAGACAGAACAGCACCTGAGCTTAGTATTTCAGTACCTGTTCCCGATAATTATAAACCTGGAAACATAGTTACTGCGTATATAAAAACAAATGAAATATGCAATATTGAAATAAACGGAAAAACATATTCGAACTGTACAGGGCTTGACTATGCAATATTTGAAGACGGCACATACACCGTAAAAGCAACTGACCAGAACGGCAATCACGTCACCAAAACATTTACGGTAGACTTTATGTCTGCTGCAACAACGACTACTACAAAACCAACTACAACCACTACAACTAAACCTACTACAACAACGACCACAACAACCACCACAACCACCACAACAACGACGACTACTACCACCACAACAACTACCACTAAAGCAAAACATTGGAATTTATCATTAAATCCACCAACTAAGACTGAATATGTCATCGGTGAGAAGCTTGATTTATCGGGGGCAACTGCGTCGATTTATTCTGATGATTGGGAATATAAAGCAAAAGATATGCCTCTTGACAGCAATTATTTCCTTGTTGATTCATCTCGATTTAATCAATACAAAGAGGGCAGATATTTCATATACGTTTACGATGCTGACGACAGCAGTGTTTATTCATATTTCATTGTAAACGTAAAAGCCCCAGAAACGACAACTACAGAGCCTGAAACAACGACAACCACAACGACAACAACCACCACAACCACAACTACTACAACTACAACCACAACCACAACATCTACTGCAACTACCACTACAGAGCCGCCTGCTACAACTACGGCTGCACCTGATAATTACGAAATTATTCTCCCTGACCAGTCAGAGCTTTATCCTGGAAATCAATTCAAGTTGGAAATTGCTGGACCAACGGATAGAAATTTTCAGATATATTGGGTGGAATCAAGTGATTACGGCAGAGCAAGCTGCCAGAATGGCTATGTTTCGCTGTATAACGAAGGAAAGGTTACATTGACAGCTCATTGTTCAGATAATATAAATATCAAGATAACTTTTGATATTAAACAAAAATCTCAAACAACTGAAACGCCGACTACCACAACAACAACGACCACTACTACAACTACCACAACAACGACAACGACCACTACTACTACCACCACAACAACTACAACCACAACAACCACAACCACGCCGCCTACAACAACTACTGTTCCCCCTGCTACTGAGCCTGCATATACCCTTGGCGATGTGAACGAGGACGGCAAGGTTGATGCTGTTGATGCATCTCTTGTGCTTGCCGAATACGGACTTATTCAGACAGGCGGTAATCAGACATTTAAAGAAACACAGAAAAAGGCTGCCGATGTAAACAAGGACGGCAAAACCGATTCCTCGGATGCTTCAAGAATTCTTGAATACTACGGGGCGGTTTCTACAGGTAAAAATCCCACGTGGGAATAATCAAACAATATTAATGCGGCAGAATTTTCTGCCGCATTTTTTATGCTGATAATATTTCTAACCTCTAACTTCCAACCGCTAAAGTCACAGCATGCCGTGAACATAATTTCGGAACGAAATTCAAATTTCTCGATAAACCAAAATCAAATGTATTCTGACAAATCGATTTTTCGTTTTGTAAAGCAATTGTGCAACTGGTAATTTTACACAAAATTATATATATATATATATATACTAAATCACAGAAAGCCTATTGACACGCTTACAAAAATATGTTAAAATTATTAAAGGTAGTCTTTGTAAAAATATACTTGATATATTATCATCACAATATTTCTTACAAGGTTTAAAATACCAACGCCATTATTTGGAGATTTAAGGATTATTTAATATTTTATGTGATACAATAAAATCACAACATTGCTCCGCCATTCATACCTTGCAAAACAACGAAAGGAAATTATTTCCGCCGTAAAATCCAAGGATTAGTTGACAGAACAACAGTAATTCGCTAAAATAATTAAATATAACCTTTGTGAAAATATACTCAGTATATACTTACTTTAAGACTGCTGTATATTTACGGGAACAAAAGGTTCCCGATTGGAGGTAAATTATGAAAAACAATTCAAACATCAAACCCTTCAGCAAATTTGTTGCATTTGTGACAGCTTTTACAAGCATTGTCGCATCATCAGGCTTAACTGCATTTGCAACAGAAGACGCTAAACCTTTATTCGCAGAGGGAACTCTTACTGCCCTCGTCAATTCCATTGAGAACGTAGCATCTGTTGATTGCCGCTATTACAGCAATATGCCCAATGTTCCCTATATGAAATTGTCAGAATACTACAATCTCTGGACAGGTCAGGAACTGGCAATTGCAAATAACAATGACGGCACTTACGAGGTTACTGTTCCCGCAGGCGTAAAGGGTACATATGACGTTAAAAATGACGTTGTAAGCACAGATGACGCCAGCTATTTCTTCATACCCGAAAATCAGATAAGTGGAGAAGACCCATATGCAAATCTGTATGTAAGAACTGTCAAAGGTGACGATGCTGAAACTGCAGAAACTGCAATTGAAATTGATTTTGGCAAATACGATATTGACCTTATCGGCGACGGCGAAGAGCTTTGGGTTCCAATTCCTACTCTCTGCGATATTTACACAACAAATTTAACAGCTCCTTTCTTTATGGAGGATACACTCATTTTCGGTGGAAATATTCTGTCTGATTTTTCTCTTGCTACTCTTTCCATGACACCTGACCATGCAGCAGGTCTGCTTAATCAGTATGCAAACGGCAGAAGTGCTGATTTAGCTGAATACAACTACAACGAGCTTTGCTTTGTTTTGGACCTTAATTACGGTTACCCCGGAAGACCTTTCTACACAGACCTCATAAAAGAAAAAGGTCTTGACGGTTTCTTATCAGAGGCAAATGATACAACAAGAACTATCAAGGAGCTTTTACTTTCAACAGATTACAATGAATACCTCTGCGGATTCAATATGCTTAATTACTATCTTTGGGACGGCGGACATACACAGTTTGCGGCACTTCCTGCATTAATGGATGTGGACTGTGCTACTAAAGTAATGGAAATTGAAATGAATGCCGGATGCACTTATGAAAACGCATATGATTATATCGGCGAAAGTCAGTCCAAACAAGCAAGCGCAGAGGCTATAATGGCTGCACGACAGGCGGTTATGTCTGATGTTGATGTTTTCGAAATTCTTCCAAGTGGCTCAATATATGTTGAAAAAGGCGATACAGCACTTTTCAACTTTGACCAGTTTGTAACGGATTTCGACGCATGGGCTTCTTACTATTACGAAAATGGCGAGATGCCTAAGGAAGTGATTTCAGATTTCTATAACTGCTTAATGGCAGCAAATGAAAACCCTGCGATTGAAAACTTTTTAATTGATGTCAGCACAAACGGCGGCGGTGCTGCTATGGTATTGGAATACATCATGGGATTAGTTGCTGATGTTGATAAATTGAATTACAGAGATAATGTAAATGATACTACTGCAAGCGAGAGTTATATAGTTGATAAGAATCTTGATAAGGTTATCGACAGCAAGGATGAAGAATTCAAAACAGACCTCAGATTCGGCGTTATTACTTCATTGAATTCCTACTCTTGCGGAAATCTTCTCCCTGCTATGGCTCGTGAAAACAACATTATGATTATCGGTGAACAAAGCGGAGGCGGTGCTTGTGCAGTTAATAATCGCATTTCAGCAGATGGTCATTTGTATTCATTTTCAACAGGTATTTGCTTTACAGATGCAAATTATGTAAGCGTTGACGTTGGAGTAAAGCCTGACTACGAAACATTCAAGGTAAACGAAGACGGTACAAAGGATTTCTCCGAAACATACAACTTTGAAACAATCAGCAAATATTTCGATGAGTTTTATAGTGCAGCATCTGAACTCAAAAAGGGCGATGTAAATGGTGACGGTGCTGTTGATTCTTCAGATGCATCATTAACTCTGGCTGAATATTCACTTATTCAGACAGGCGGAGATCTGACATTCACCGAGAAACAGAAAAATGCTGCCGATGTAAACAAGGATGGCAAAACCGATTCCTCCGACGCTTCGAAAATCCTCGAATATTATGCGGCGGTTTCTACAGGTAAAAATCCCACGTGGGATTAAGGCAACATCGCACAAAGCTCGCCTGACGGCTTTGCACGAAATCTGACTTCGCATCTTTCGCAAAAGCTCTGTGCGGTATTGCCTTAAATATTTACAAATGCGGTGGATTTTCTGCCGCATTTTTTGTATTTGTGTTGACAAATGCTTTGATATGGTATATAATTACAATATGGCTTTATAGCCTGAAATTTTATTTGAGAGGACGTAAATTATGAATTATTTGAAAAAAGCTGCCGTCTGTATGACAGCGGCGGCAATGTTCGCGGCTAACAGCGTGGGATTTATGCCGTATGAGTCCATTGAGTTGCCTGCGATAACCGCAAATGCGGCAGATATTGTGGCTTCAGGCGAATGCGGTCTTAAGGGTAATAATGTGACTTGGACGCTCGACAGCGAGGGTACTCTTACCATTAGCGGTGAGGGGAAGATGAAAAGCTACATTAATTTCTCTGCTCCTTGGGAAGCAGAAAGTATTAACAAGGTAATTATTGAAAACGGTGTTACAAGTATTGGATATGCCTCTTTTAGTAATTGCAAAAATTTAACTTCAGTTAGCCTTCCGGATAGTCTTATAACTATATACGAATACGCATTCCTTGGATGCAAAGGTTTAAGCGAAATATCAATACCGAGCAGCGTTACCGAAATTGGCGGACACGCATTTTATGATACTTTGTGGCTTGAAAATAAAAGAAAGGAAAGTCCTCTTGTTATAGTAAATAATATTCTTATTGACGCTATGACTTACACAGGCGATGTTGTTATACCGGATAACGTTGTATGTATAGGCGGTAATGCATTTTTTTTAAATTACAATATAACATCAGTGATAATTCCAGATTCTGTTAAAAGTATTGAATCCTCCGCATTTACAGATTGTTCCAAATTGTCTACAATAACAATTCCCGGAAATGTTGAAAGCATAGGAAATTTAGCATTCCATAATTGTAGAAATTTGACCTCATTAACAATTGAAGAAGGTGTTACAGAAATAAATGGAAGTGCATTCGAAGGATGTGCAAGTCTGACCTCTTTAATACTTCCTGAAACTTTAACTGCTATTGGTACAAACGCATTTGCCGAATGCACATCGTTAAAAACAATTACAATTCCCCACAATGTTACATTTATTGGAAACCAAGCGTTTGTAGGATGTTCATCTTTAGAATCAATCGTGATTAAAAATTCAAAATGTGTAATAGAGAGCATTGTCGGTAAATCTACTCTTTCCACCACAGCCACAATCTACGGCTATGAAGGCTCAACAGCTCAGGAATACGCAGAAAAGTACAACAGAACATTTATTGCACTTGATGAAAGTCCTGAGACAGCACCTGTAACAACAGCAGTGACAACAGCTACCAAGGCAGCAACAACTACAACAACAAAGGCAAAGCCTGTAACAACAACCGTAAAAACAACAGCATTATATCCTCTTACAAAGGTAGTAACGACAACAAACAGCATTCACGTTGACTATGCCCCCGAACTTGAATATGATGATTCTCCTATGAAAGTTGGCGAAACAAGAGCTATATACATATCTGACCCCACTGGTAAGCCTGTGGAGGATATCAAGATTATGTTTATGAACGATAAAATAAGTAGTTCATATGAGAAAGGCTCAAACGTATTATATATAACAGCTGTTAAACCGGGCAAGGGTTCTATAAGCTTAATGATTCCAGGTGGATCTCTGACCAATGGTGCATCATTTGAAATTGTTGAAGATACAACTGTTTTAACAACTACTACAGTTAAAGCAACAACTGTTGTAACAACTACTGCAACAGCCACAGCACCAACCCCCGACGTTATTTTAGGAGATGTTGACAATAACGGCATTATGGATATGTCAGATGCTTCATATATAATGGCGCATTATAACGCAGTTGCCTGCGGTCAGGAAAGCCCATTGAACGAGGCACAGCAGAAAGCCGCTGATACAAACGGCGACGGCTGCATCAACTCTTACGATGCTTTTATTGTAAGCAAGATTTATGCAGCAATAATGACAGGTATGGATATTTCTGACGTTCCTGCGTATATAGCAGAAAACTTCACATATAAATGTGTTGATTCCGCAGACGGCGGATATACTGTTGAGGAAATTGCAGCATCTTCCGTTAAGCCGACACTTTCAGTTGCAGATGTCGAATACAAACTTGATGAGCTTGCTGAAAATGGCTATATTGCAGAGGTAACATTATCTGCCGAAGGTTTTGACGAGGACGTAACAGCCTTTGACTTCCATGTATACTATGATGAAGGTCTTACACCATATTATACCGAGAACAACGGCTATAAGAACCTCAAAGTCAGCACTATGGGCGGAGCTGCTTATTGTTCTTTAGGAAAGGGCTTTAACGAGGCAGATAATTATATATTCATTTCTCTTGTGAACAGACAAAAGGAAAACCTTAATGGTGAAATGATTAAGCTTTATTTCAATGTTCCGAAAGATGCACAGTCAGGTGATAAATTCAAGGTATATCCCGAGTACACAAAGGGCGATGTGCTTGTTAGCGGCGCGGATAACAAGTCTCACGCATATCTGTTCACACAGGGACTTAAAGGCGGTACACTCTCAATTAAGGGCGATGCTGTAACAACAACTGTAACTACAACAAAAGCAACAACAAATACTACCACTACCGCAACTACTACAATACCTACAACAACAGAGCCTGTAACAACAGCCCTTGATGTTGTATCCACAGATTGTAAAATCACTATTGACACACTTCCCACAAAAACCATATACAACGTGGGTGAAGAACTTGACCTTGACGGCGGAAAAATCAGTATATTTGCTGATGTAACATTTACAGATGGTGAAAACGTTCACGGGGAAAGAATTGACGCGGATATGAGCAGAAAAAATCATATCCAGGTTAAACATTCTACAGGCAGCTATATCGTTCCTTTTGTAATAAAGGCGGATACATCTGCTGTGGATATGAGTGTACCCGGTGAATATCCTGTAATTGTTAAGATTCTTGACGCTACGGAAAATATTGTTTATACATCAGAAACATTCAATATAACCGTAAAAGAATCCGCAACTACAACTACCACTTCTACAACAACTACCACAACACCTACAACTACTACTTCTACAGCAACAACAACCACAACTCCTCCCACAACTACTACATCTACAGCACCTACAACCACAACTCCCCCTACAACTACTGAACCTACTTACACTCTCGGAGATGTAAACGAGGACGGTAAAGTTGATTCTGCTGATGCTTCACTCGTTCTTGCGGAATATGCGCTTATCCAGACAGGCGGAGATCTGACATTCACCGAGAAACAGAAAAATGCTGCCGATGTAAACAAGGACGGCAAAACCGATTCCTCAGATGCATCGAAGATACTTGAGTATTACGCAGCAATTTCAACAGGCAAGGATCCCTCTTGGGATTAAATCTATAAATACAAAAGGCGCTGTAAAAAAAGTGAAACCAAAAGTCCGAGTGAGCCATGGAAATGGTCCACTCGGACTTTTTTAAAATGTAAAAAGTGAAAAAGTACAAAATTGTTGAAAACAGGGTATAACGAACACACCGGCAGAAAAATAATTT
>JAFQHO010000047.1 GCA_017397925.1 Ruminococcus sp. | reverse complement strand
CATTCAGAGCAGTAGTCTGAATTATTGTAGTGGTATGCATCATCTACATGTACCAATGCGTCACATGTTTCACAGCGGGTGTTGTAATTATCGTAGCAGTAACGGCAAAGATTCGTATATTCGTCACCGTAAGCGTCAGAGTCAAAGATAGTCGCTCCGCATCTGTCACAAGTGCAACAGTAGCGTTCTACACAGTCAGAACAGACAATCTGACCGTTGACCATGCTATAGTCATCATCAGTGATTTCATTTCCGCAATGGGAACAAATTAATTTTTCTTCCATTTTGATTTCCTCCAAAATAACGTAAAATAGCCGCTCCCGAAGGAGCGGCATTGTCATTAATATTCTTCTGCAAGCAGCATTGTTGAGTGGTCGCCGTCGTCGATTATGTAAATCTTCTCAGTAATCGGATTTTCTGACGGTATCAGATATTCCATTTTGTGTTCGGGATTTTCTGAAGTGTGGGTAATTCTCTGCATTTCTCCAAACGGTTCGAGTTTAAACACCTGCAAGTAGTCCCTTTCAGCAGGCAGTTCATCAACACAGTTCCACAGGAATAACTGCAATTCAAGGGGAACTGCTGAATCTATGCCACAGGTCAGATAACGGTTGTTGTTGAACATTTTTGATTTCTCCTTTCTATATAAGATTACCACGATCAGGGTATCATGATAATAATATATATACGGAGAATCGAAAAAATCGGAATTTGAAATATATATTGTTTTTTTGAAAGGAACATCAGTAATTTCAGTTGACTTCTTATTGTGAATTTGCTATAATACAGTCATAGAGGGTTGCCAGGATAGGCGTTGTCCTGTTTACAATAATATCAATAAAAAGGAGCCTTTTACAAAATGAAAGAAAATAGTCGCTTTAGCATTCTTTTTCCATATTATGAAGATACAAAATACAAACAGCTTTCCGATTCAGCCTGTCATGACCTCGGACTTGATATTATTTGCCGTGAGCTTACTTCTGACATTAAAGAGCAAAATCTCATAATGAGTATTATATCAAATATGACTTCTGATCCAAGAGTTGCCGTATACAGACAAAAAGTGTTTGTGGATATATTGTTTCTTCCAGATCTCAGAAAGCAGATGTCAGAGCTTTTTGAAAAAATAGAGTTTATAAGGAATTTTACCGGTTCACATATCGAAACAGACGAAAAACTTGGTTTCTGGCATCTTATGCACAGACTTGATGAGCTTAATGATTATATAAAGTGCGTTGAAGCTATGAGAGAATGTCTTTCAAACGCAAAAATTAAATCAGAAGGTCTTCTGAACTTTAAAAAGCATATTGATGAGCTTTATGAGGAAGCCTGCTTTGCAGAAATGAAAAAGGATATTGCAGAGCTAAAAAGCAAAGCATCAGGTATACAGAGTGTTACTCTTGGTATAAACGTCAACGAGAGATTTGAAGCTGTCAGCATGGGGCTTGTATCCGTAAATAACAAGCCTTTCAAAAAGTCAAATATCGTAAGCAATTTTGCTGATGCAATAACCTCAAAGAATAAGCTTCATGATGGTACTGATTGGGACGGTGATATGCACTATCATCAGATAGATAAAAACAACGATCACAGCGTAGGCAAATTTATTGAGAATGCAGGAGCATATATGGCTCTAAGAAGTACTCCTTTTGTTGACGGAAGAATAAGATCAACAGTTGTTAAAACTCCTGACGGCGACGGAACTGCTAATTCCACATTTTATCTTGATAAGGTAATAAATAAAATGCTGGATTCTCTTGTTAAAAAGCTACGTGATACCCTTACCAGATATTCAGATATTGCTATTGTTAATATTTCTCAAATAATTCCTGAGTTTATGTATTATATACGATTTGCTGAGTATATAAGCAAATATATGGAAAAAGGCTTTAAATTCTGCAAGGCTCAACTTACAGATGATGAAAATGTATCTATGGATGCAAAAGATTTGTATAACTTAAAGCTTGCAATGAATCTGCGAAGCAGCGAAGATATAATATACAACAATCTCAGTTTTGATAATGATCACACAATCTATATTCTTACCGGTGCTAACAGAGGCGGCAAGACAACTATTACACAGGCGATAGGTCTTATGTTTGTACTTGCACAAGGCGGAATATTTGTGCCTGCATCGTCATTTGTATATAAGCCTGTAGACTGTATCTATACCCATTTTCCTGCTGATGAGGATAAGACAATGGATCTCGGCAGACTTGGTGAGGAATGCGTGAGATTTAAATCCATATACTCCGAATGTACAAGTGACAGCCTATTGCTCCTTAATGAAACTTTTTCAACCACTTCATTTGAAGAAGGCTTCTATATAGCCAAAGACTCTGTAAAGGCTCTTTTGAAAAAGCAAGTCAGAGTGATATATAACACTCATATGCACAAGCTTGCCGCAGATGTGGACGAAATAAATATGGAAAGCGAAGGCGTAAAAGCTTCATCGCTTATTATGAAAAGCGATAACGGAAAACGTTCATTCAAGGTAGAAGTAGCTTCACCCGAGGGGCTATCATACGCAAAGGATATAGCCGAGAAATACGGCGTTACTTATGAGATGCTTATCAAGTCGAAATAAAATTTTTTCATTTTTAAGCAAAATGAAATTAATCGAGTTGTCTTTCGTTAATAATTATAAACAAATCCCCTCGATTCGAGGGGATTTGTTACGTGTTTTATAATTCTATTAGCTCCAAGGCAATTTCAACATATTTTTCTTGTATTTCAGCAGCTTCTTCCTCAGTTAGTATTTTTCCGCTGCTATGTTGGATAACCTTTTTCCCCGTTGTATAATCATGGGAAACATATTCAATTAAATTTAGTTCAGAATTCATTTGGTAATTATAATAACAATATCCATAGCCCTGTCCCATAACACTTGAAGATGCAATAACATTATCTTCACACATATAATACCATAAACGCTCTCCAGATTGACACAACTTTACAAGACTATTATCTATTAATGTATACACCTCAGCTATTATGGAGGAACCACTGCCCAACTCACCTGACGTAACAATTAGTTCAGGTGATTCATCACTATTAAGATCAACCAATGCAAACTTTATTGTAGGATCTTTATAGGAATACAGAATACATAATTCGTTTTCCATACATTTATCAAAATCAGAAGCTGATTGTTTAATAGTTGAAAGCTGTAAGCCGTATACTGGATAATCCTTAATATCAAAACCTTTTTCTATCGGTGGATTAAGATAATCCTCCATAGATAGCGTTCCGCCTGTAGATAGATATGCGTAATACGAAAGTATCACCGATGCATCCGATGAGTCAATGGTGCCATCCATATTAACATCAGCAACCTCTTCTTGTTTGTTTGTAAATGATGATTCATTTCCTGTCTGTATCGCTGCGTATTCAGCAAGCACAGCTGAAGCGTCCGTGGAATCGACAGAACCATCTCCATTTACGTCACCAAGAGAATATGCAGGTTCCGTGGTTGTAGGTGGCGTAGTTGTTATAGAAGCTGTTGTAGTAATTGTAATAGTTGTAGTTGAAGTAGTCGTGTTAGTGGAGGGACTAGTTGTAGTTAACGCTGGATTTGTTCCTAATGAAACAAAAGTACGGTCATATTTTTGTGCATATTTCTCAGCTGTAGAGTTATCATATCCCTGAATAATTCCAAGATAATTGCCATTAGGATATATACACGTATTACAGAATGTTACGCCATATTCACCATAGTATTCATCATCAATTACACACTCGGGATTTAATATAGTTACCGAAGAAAGATTATGACAGAGGTAAAAAGCACAATCATCAATTTTTGTTACTGTTTCAGGAATAACTATTCTTTTCAAGCTATCACATGATTCGAAAGCGAAACTTAAAATTTCTGTTACATCACTTGGAATTGTAAATGATGATACATCTTTTGCTCTGGGTACTCTAATCAGCATTGTCATATCTTCGGTGTAAAGTATACCATCCTGACTTGTAAAAGATGTATTATTCTTATCAACATTTATTACTGCAAGTGAGTCGCAATTCAATCCTTTAAGGTATATATTACGTACATTTACAGGAATATTCAATGCTTTAACTCCTGATGTATTATAGAAGAAATAAGGACCAATTGATGATACGGGTAAATTATTTACAGTATTACGTATCGAAATAGTTTCTTCGGCTTCTGTAAATGATAGGGCAGCTTCATAATAATCGAAATAATAATCATATTGTATATCATCCAAAGTATACCAAAGATCCTCAAAGAAGTTTTCTCTTCCTACTTCCTTCCAGTTTTTGTTTTCATATTCATTAATGCAGCGATTATATTCTTCTTCCGTTATCTCTTCACCATTTCTCGTATATGTATTAGGAATAGTTGCCCAACTTTGCACAAATGAGTCAATAGTTACAACTTCGCCATTAACTATTTTTGAATAATCGGTATATCCCCAACCGCCTGCTCCGCCGCCGCCAGAGCTTTCTATCAAGCCTTCATCGGGGCAATACGAGAGGAATCCTCCTCTTGGCATATACATAAGCTCGATAACTTCAGAATTATAATATGTATATAATACTGAGCCGGAAGCTGTTATTGGCTGATAGTTTACAAACAATTCGGGAATGTTGTCACCGTTTATATCACGGATTGCATATGTTGAACACATATCTTCTCCGGCTTCGTCTATGCTAACATAAGAATCACTTCTCATAATTTCAAGCAGTTTTTCTCTGTATGCTTCCCGCCAAGCCGGAGTAGTAGTCGTTGTTGCGGTTGTTGTTTGTAATTTTGTAGTTGTCTTTGTAGTAGTTGTTCTTGTAGTCGTGGTGGTAGTAGTCGTGGTGGTAGTAGTCGTAGTCGTTGTAGTGGTGGTAGTAGTTGTTGTTGTAGTGGTGGTTGGTACATATTCTTTAATCTTTATATACCCATTATTCAGACCTTTAGTAAAAAGATATGCCTGCATCAAATCACTTGTTTCATCATCATCAAAATTAGCAAAAACTTCATTTCCTGTGTATACGAGATCAATATTGTATTGGTCGCCATAATCTGCATCAGACGGCAATTTAAATGGAATTGTTATAACATTTCCAAAAGTTCCGAAATCACTTTGTCCTGCCGTTGCTATAAAAATACGGTTGTTTTCTTCATTACATTTGATATGATTCCAATTATACTCTAATGCATCGCCTGTAATAACTTCAATACCACCAACCTTAGTTTTAACAGGCTCTAATCTGCTGTCATATTCAATAGATAATCCGCATGAACACCAGAAGTATTCATTGTTATTAAGCTCTGTTAAATCGATTGATACATCTACGACATTATTATTTTTTGCTTCTTCAAGGGTAATTGTCTTTTGGCTTACTGATAGAACAGGCATTATTGGTGATGATTCTATTTCTTCAAGGGTATATTCTCCATTAGGTGAAGTATTTGGATTTGCTACAACATCAAGTCTATTTGTATCTAATCCTAAAGAGAATAATGCGTAATCCCCTAAAATATGACTTGCATCACTTGAATCTAAACTACTATCAAAATTTACATCAGCATTTCGTATCTGTGTATTTGTTAAATTAGGTTCTTTACCAGTTGAAACATCCGCATAGAAACGCAAAATCTGTGAAGCGTCTATTGAGTTTATCATACCATCTGTGTTGACATCACCAAGGAGCGTTAATGAATCAGAATGGAGAAGAATCTCTTGTGAGATAAGCTCCATTTCCGTTCCGCTATAGTTTAAAATACTACAAGAAATATCGCTATTTTCTCTATCAATTATAAATCTATAGAAAAATGTACGGAAGCTGTCAGTATTATCATTAATATCAGGAACAGTAAACTTGTTTTGTATTTTATCTGATACAATATTTCCTTTTTTATCTTTGAAAACAATACTTAAGGTATACTCTCGAAAATCATCAGATGTTGTGTCTCGCCCCTCGATATCGAACGAATATGTTTTGCCGCTTGAAATACTGGTACTGTAATATTCGTGTACGTCATACTCAGGTGAGGAATAAACAATTTCTAAATCAGCTGTGTAATCAACAGGAATTTCTAAAAGAACCTTACCATTTACATCCAACTTATTAAAATCATCACAAACAGGTTCTATAACAATAGCAGTTGTTTGGGTGGGAGATGTCTTAGTAGTGGTTGTAGTAATTGATGTGGTAGTAGTTGTTTTCTTTGTTGTAGATGTTGTAGTAGTTGTGGTAGTAGTCTTTTTGGTAGAGGTTGTTATTCTGATAGATGTAGTAGTTGTTACTTTTTTGGTAGATGTTGAAGTAGTTACCTCTGGTATTGGAACGGAAGTAACTATGGTTTTATTTGTATTTATATCTACAAAGTTATATCCACATTTCTCTGCATATTCATGTGCTTTAGAGTTTGCATGTCCATAGATAATACCAGAAAAACCATCACCTGAATTACAAATAGTAGAGCCTGCCTTATATAATTCATAATCGACAATCTCACAATCTGGATTATATATGTAAATTGATTGCGGGTTTTCACACATATTGAATGCGTTTGTACCAATTCTTTCAACATTCTCAGGAATTTCAACTGTTTTAAGACTGTTACAAGAGAAAAACGCACCTCCCATAACACCACCATCCATAATTTCAATTACAGTAGACGGTATTTCTATATTTGTTATTGCTGTTAACGAAAATGCCTTTCCACCTATTCCTAAAACTGGATAACCATCAACATATGCTCTTATTCCACTAAAGAACAGCGAGTCAAACATACCTGATATACTATTTCCAAAACCCTCAGCTATAACATATCCATATTGCGGATAAACATGATATACAAATCCGCTATCTTTAACTGTATAATCACCAGCAGAATATGTATTAAATGAATTGAAATTCGGAACAATAGCACTTGAAAATACAAGCAGTGCAAGAAGTGATGACAAAAAACGATTTTTTCTATTGTATTTCATAGATAAACCTCCTAAATTTTTAAACTAAATATCATTATCCCATGCTGCTGCATAATCTGCTGATACGTAACCTGTATAATATGTATCATTATAAAATACGCTTATGTGATACCAATCCTGAAAACTGAATAAACCATAATTACCGTTTTCATCTGGTGTAACATGAAACAACAATCCGTTTGGCAACTGTGTTATTACTTCTGAATCTGTACTTGGTGCTGAACGAAGATTTAAAGTTCCTGTAAGTGATTTAGTTTTGACATATCCTATATGAGATGATGAACCAATAGTAAAATTACGGTTTGCAGTAAAGCCATATTCTATTGCTTTTTCAAGACATTTTTGTGGTAAGATGTCATATGTATAAAATGGCGTTTTCATTCCTGCAGGAGTTTCATCATAATTGACATATGGAATGGTGTTTTTTTGTATTTCTCCATTTCTATAATAGCCTACCATATAACTGTTATTTACTGCATCAAATACAAGGTCTTCTATTCCATCACCGTCATAATCTTCAATATAACCTCCAGCAACTGTACCGCCACCTAATGATTCAATATAGAATAAATTATACATATATCCTAATTCAGAATTACTCAATTTACTAATTGGCTTTTTATTTAAACTGCTCTTCTCGACATAACCATAGCAGGAATGAGAAAATGCTCCTGCACCCTCAATCCATTGTAAGTAATACCAATTATCATTTTCTGCTGCAACCCAAGCATTACCGTTATATCCTGATCTTATCTCTGAATAGCTTGCATCAGGACCTGAAAGAATAGGAATGTCTGTTATTTGAAGCTCTTTACGTTTTTCCTGTGCATAGAAAACCATATCAGGTGAAGCGTTTTCAAGATAAGAATTTTTACCGCTGTAATACTCATTGTCAACGCTGTATAGAATCTGTTCCTTAATCTCGGCATAAGGATCAGGAGCTGATGTAGTAGTAGCTTTCGTAGTAACAATTTCTGTCGTAGTTGTTGTAGTAGAAGTTGTTATTTCCGTCGTTTTGTCAACCGTTGTAGTAATACTTTCATCTTTTTCAATGTCTGTCACTTGTTCTGTATTGCTTTCAGATCCGCCTGTATCAACAGTTTTGTTTTTGGTGAGAAGTAAAACTCCAACACCACCAAGTGCAGCAACAAGTATAATAATTATTGTGACAAGTATGGGGATTGTCTTTGATTTGGCAGACTTAGGATTACTTGTTGTTGTAGGTGAAATATCTGCCTGATTATCATCTATTGCAGCTTGAAAATCTTTACTGTTTTTCTTCTCTACGACTTCTTCAGAATTTGTCTTATCCTCATTTAATATTTCAGCTTTTTTATCATCGGATTTTTTATTTTCCCATGGTGAACCGCTATCATCATTATCGAATATTTCTTCATCTTCTCCCCATCCTTTGGGGAGTTTTTTATTATCATCCATAATACAATCCTCTATGCTTATTAATCGTTATTTTCTTTATTTTCTTTTGGATTCATTGGTATAATATCCAATCCGCCAAGTACAAAATATGCAAATGCAGGTATAATTGCTAAACCGTAGACAATCATCATAATACGTACAAGCATAACAGATAAGCCTGTATATTCTGCAATACCGCTGCACAATCCCAACATAACTTTATTTTTACTTGAACGATAAAGTTTATGTACTTTCTCCTTACTTATTTTTGCCGGAACGCCTGCATTATATGTTTTTCCGCAATGAGGACAGAAACCGTATGTAGTATATTCGTAAACTCGTTTCTTTTCTATCATAGGAATACCATGCACCAGTAAATGCATACCACAAGTGAAAAATACACTAAGCCAGTATTTCGAACCATAGTCAGGCAATTGGATAATGGTTCTCTTGTCTGTGAGTCCGCTTATGAGTAAAGCTTTGTCGCTGTCGCAGTAAGGACAATGAATATCTCTTTCGATAACGTTCTGTTCATTTGATGTGTTAATGTTCATAGTATAAACCTCCTGAATGCTGTATAATAATAATCGTTAACCACAAATTTCTGCACTCTGCGTCAAAATCTCAAAAAATAACGAATAATAGTCGTTTTCAAAAATATAACGACGATTAATCTGACGGCTAAAAAGATTTAAGCAGAAATTTTCAGAAGCTTCATACATTCAGTTTTACGCTCTATAGATGAATGAACGTAACGATTTAAGGTTGTTTCAACAGAAGAATGTCCTAATATTTCGGAAAGAGTTTTCACATCAAAACCAGCTTTAACGCAATTCGTAGCGAAAATATGACGGAGAACATGGTAATTAACTGACGGCAAATCTGCTTTTTTCAGAATAGCTTTAAATCTTCTCTGCATTGTGCGAGGTTCAATAATTTTTGAATTTCCCGATAATATATAAGAATTATCGTAGCGTCTGAATTGTTCCATTAGCTTCATTATAAATGCAGGAATAGGAATTTCTCTCTGTGAACTGCGACTTTTAGGAGTTCCAATAATCAGCTTAGTTCCCTTATTTACACAACTTACACGCTGCACGGTTCTGCTGACGGTAAGAATACTTTTTTCAAAGTCCACATCTGACCATTTCAGACCGCACACTTCGCCAACACGCAATCCCATATATAAACTAATCAGCACACCAAGAGAAGTCTTATTTGTATTTCTTGCAAGATAATCGCACAGTTTTTTCTGCTGATTTTCGCTTAACAGCGTCATTTTTGACTTTTCAATCTTAGGTATGATTACATCTGCAAGAGGATTTCTGAATCCATGTACACGGCTGATATATTTTGACATTGATTTGAAAACGATTACAATATCTGATACATATTTTGCGGATAATCCGCTATTTAGCTTCTTTTCAATAAATTCGTGTACTGATTGAACGGTAAGCTGTTCGTATCGTGTTTCTGCAAAATACGGCAGAATATGCTTGTCAATTTTCATTCTGTAATTTGCATACGTTGATTCTTTTGCCTTTAATCTTACTGCTGAAAGCCATTCTTCAAAAAGTTCATCAACCGTAAGTTTCCCCGATGATACGGTGTTTACAGGTTTAGATTTCAACAAAATAAGCTTTGATTTCACATCGTTGTATGTTCTCCCATAGATTGAACGGTATTTGGTTTTTCCCGATAAATCATCGAATACCTTGTATCGCCCTTCCCAGCGGTTATCCTTACGCTTGTAAATATTTTCTCCTTTGCGTGGCATAATCTTCCTCCATAATTGACTGAATTTGTGACGGCTTAAATAATTTACTGCAACAGCATAATCAACAAATTCTGCATTTCGTCTTTGTTTATAATTACAAAATTAATATTTCATCATATAAAATTAACAAAATATTCTTGAAATATTGAATATTTTGTGTTATAATCGTTACATAAACAAAGGTCGCAAATTGCAGAAATTTGCGGCATTTTTTATTGACAAAGCAGTTTTGGTGTGTTACAATAAAACAAATTCTATCAATTAGATAGTAACACATATTTGGAGAAGAATTGCCGCAAAAAACTATGGATTTGCCGCAATTTCAGGAGGTTGAGATATGCAGAAATTAACGCTGAATGTGCTATTGTCGCTTATTATACAGAGCAAAGTTACAGGTAAGGGTATGACAAGCAACGGACGTTTATTTGTTATGCTTATGGAGATAATTGCCGACCATAATAATAAAAATCTGACTTCCGAGGAGAATATCCTCAATAAATTCAATAACGAGGTCACCCATCACGACGCATATCGTAAGCTTGAACGCTTTCTCAGTCGATTTATCAGAACGGGACAGGGTTACCCATACGATTTATTTTCATTTGAGGATTTTGAAGATATAACGAAATACAGCCGTTTTCTTCACAGAATGAGAAGCTTTGTTGATATTGTTATTGATGAAAGCAAAAGAGATTCTCTTGTATATACACTTCTTGAAATTATGCGTCTGGATATAAGTATAACTACAATCAGATATGGAATGGAAGATATACCGAAAGAACGTATTATCGGAAGTTTTGCACATCCAAAGAAAATTTGTATTGAAGCACTTTTGCTTGGACTTCTCTATCACGTTCATAAGAATCCTAATGCAGTTGAATGTATAAATCTCCTTGAAGTCGATGAAAAACGAGTTTTTCGGGTTGTGCGATATAAAAATGATTTTTCTCTTGAACTGAATATCCCCATAGACCTTATGGAAAATATTCACGAAAATGCTAAAAATCAAAAGTCAGCGAAAATGAAATATCAGTTGGAGTTAAAATGCGATAGCAGGGTGATTTCTGAGTTCCCTAATACAGAAAATGTTTTCATCTACGGTTCGGGAGGAGCAGGAAAATCCACTCTGTTGAAAAGTCTGTTATGCGATAAAAATACCGTAAATTTCTATTTTCCTCTGTATAGCTATAACTTTGAAATTCACAAGAATTTCAGCACGGATAGCTGCCATATTCTTTTGCAGATTTTGCTGAAATATCATTATCAATACGAATATCAGACTTATGATGCACTTATTGCCAACGAGGGTGAAACAGCTGTTTTACAGCAGCTTACGGAACTTGAAAAAATGTTGATATCTGCTCCTGTCAGCAGCAAACCAAGTTATACGCTGTTATTAGACGGAGTTAATGAAGTGCCCTCTAATATTCAAATAAGTTTTATTTCTGAACTTGAAAGTATTTGCAGCAAATGGCAAAATGTACGTATAATCATAAGCGGACGAATTATTCCGGATTATGATGTTTTAAGAAGTATTAAACATATTGAAATATCAGGACTTTCCGATACTGAATTAGAGTGTGTACTTGCTGAAAATAATATTGTTTTACAGAGCGAAAATCTCAAAGAAATACTTAAAAATCCACTTTTTCTCAATATGTATCTTGACAGTAAGCGAGATGAAACTCCTATTAATACAATGGGTGAAATTCTTGATAATTATTTCATGAATCTAAAATATACTGCTCCAGAAAATTCAATTCTGACTTTTCTCGTAAAATATGCTTTACCATTTGCAGTCAAGGATATGTTTTTCATTGCGTTTGGTACAACGCTCAGCAGGGCGGAACTTCTTAAAGCTATAGATAATGCTTTTGATTTTTACTTGCTTAATGAACAAGTATATCAGAATTTTATCGCTCCGAAAAAATACAACAAAAAAGCTCTGCTTGAGTGCAGAGCAAAAACAGATTTAGTTGAGCTTCTTATAAATAATACCGGGTTACTTCAAGTATCGGAATCTACGCCTCATATTCTTAATTTTGCACATCAATACTATCGTGATTATTTTGGTGCAAGATATGTGCTGAATATGATAGCTGCAATTGAAAAAGCGTATGAATATAATGGAGCAGAGAAAGCAGAAATGTACGGCGAAATGGGTTTAACAGATGTCTGGTATGGTGGATTTTCGTGCTGCGAAAGTGACGAGGTATACCGCTTGATAGGAGAAATATGTGGTGACTATATGAATATAAATGGTAATTTCAGATCAACTGTTCTTGATACACTCATTGATAGTGTTCGTAACTACGAATCATACAGAACTACAGAAAACATCATAAAAACAATGAGTATTGTGCGAAACAAAGTTATCTGCGATGTTGATTTCAGCGGATTAAAACTCCCTGTTTTTATGAATGACGGTATCAGTTTTAGTGATAATGGTAAATTTCCTTGTTCTTTTAGTGGCTGTTATGTGTTTGACTGGAATTGTTATAATCTTAATTTCAAAAATTGTGATTTCACAGGTGCAAAATTTGAAACTGCTGAATATAGACATATACTGTATAAACAGATGGCAATAATATAAATTAAGCTTACTGCCGCCGTTTTGGCGGCAGTTGTCATATAAAGAAATATTCTCTTGTCACATTGCCCAAAGAAGAAGTTTGTTCCTTGTACTCTGTGACGAAAAATGAAGTGGCTATGAGAAATTAATAAAATGCACATTAATACAGTAAGAATATGTGATATAATTAAAATATACAAATTAGGTGAGATAAATAACAACTGTCCTCTGAATCGTTAATAAATTGAAAAAATGATAAGAGCGTTTATTTTACATTTGTAAA
Source organism: Ruminococcus sp. (assembly GCA_017397925.1). Taxonomy (GTDB): domain Bacteria; phylum Bacillota; class Clostridia; order Oscillospirales; family Ruminococcaceae; genus Ruminococcus. The sequence continues at coordinate 76,262 of JAFQHO010000047.1, read as the reverse complement.
TATATATAATTATTATAAATAATAAGGAGATGTTATTATGTTTAAACTGAAAGAACCTGAAAAATGCAAAAAGTGTCCGTACAAGCTTGGGATAATAAAAACATTTGAAAATCCATGTATTGCGTGCAGAAGTTCAGGACGAAAAACACATCCTTTTCCTGAACCGAATATAAAAAGAGAAGATAAAGGCAAAAAACTTCTATATCGCAATACAGCAGCAAAGGAGTTTTCATGAACAGCATATACAAATCGTTGAAAAATATAAACGGAAGATTATTTCTGGCACTATTGATAATGGGACTGTGTCCAACTATATATACAACGCTGCGAACCTTTTTCCTCGGACAGCTTCCGTCAGAGTGGTCTTATTCCATTGCAGGACAGCTTTCATGGATAAACCTGCTGTATGAGATAATAAACGAAGCTATAGTTCTTCCGCTGTACTTTTTCATGGGACAGGCTGTAGCAGATAAAAAAGAGTATACCAATAGAATACGAAGCGGATTGCTAATATCCCTTGGTATCTATACGGTGTGTTCCACTCTTGTAATGATATTTGTTAATCCCTTGCTCAGATTTATGGCAGTATCATCAGATATAATATCAGAATCCGCAAACTATATCAGGATAGAGTGTATTGCCAATATATTTGGTATTCTTTACAGCTTTATCTGTGTGGCTTTGATAACCATAGGAAAGGATAAGCTTGTCTATGCTATAACGGCAGCAAAGCTTATATTAAGTCTGATACTTGATACATTGCTTGTTTCAACATTGCCTGTATCGCTTAATTTAGGCGTTAATGGAATAGGTATCTCAAATATTATTTCCAACTTGATATTATTCATAATTGCTGTAATCCTTATATACAAATGCGGTTATCCTTTGTTCAGAAAAGAAAAACTCTCTTTTACATGGATGAAAAACTTTTTCAAGGTTGGCAGTATATCGGGACTTGAATCACTTGTCAGAAATATAGCGTATATGCTTATGGTTTCCCGTATGGTAAATATGGTCGGTGAACAGGGTACATACTGGGTAGCAAATAACTTTATATGGGGCTGGTTGCTTCTCCCAATAATTCAACTGGGCGAACTTATAAAGCAAGAAACTGCCAAGGACAAAAATGCTGTAAAGAATAATACTATTGGTTACTTTGCTATCACGGCTATTACTTGTATTATATGGGTAGTAACTATTCCTCTATACAAGCCTTTTATGCGAATTATACTCGGCTACAGCGAGGTAGATAAGCTGTTTAAGCTTGTAATGGTGCTGTTGGCATTCTATGTTCTGTATGCTTTTCAAAATGTATTTGACGCAACATTTTACGGCAGAGGCAAGACGAAATATATGCTGTTTGAGTCAGTAGTAACAAACAGCATATACTACGGAGCATTTTTCATTATGTATCTCTGCGGAGTATGGAAACCTACGCTAATTGGTATTGCACTTATGTTTGGCTTCGGAAATGCTTTTGATACAATAGTATCATATTTGGCATATCGTCATTTCCTTAAAAAACTTTGATGTAGAAGTGAGGTGAGAAGATGATGTATGTTATGTCTGATATACACGGTAATCTTGAAAGATTTGAATTAATTATGCGACAGATAAACCTCAAAGAGGAAGATACGCTATATATTCTGGGAGATGTTATTGACCGCTATCCCTATGGAATTAAGATACTGCGGAAAATTATGAAAATGTCTAATGTAAAAATGCTTATTGGAAATCACGAATATATGATGTTACAGGCTATCGGTCATTGCAAAGATGCTGCGGATGAAAAGAAAAACGCCTATAAAGGCGATGTTGAATTATGGTACTACAACGGCGGAGATGTTACCCATGATTATCTGAAACACATCCGCAAGGAATACCGTGCTGAAATATTTGAATATCTGAAAAATCTTCCGCTGAATTATGAGGTGATTGTCAACGACGTGAAATATAAGCTTGTACATGCATCGCCTGTTGATAATTATTACCTTGACCCGCTAAATGAATATAAATACGGCGATGAGGAATATTTTGCAGTATGGGCACGCTGGAAGCCTCATTATCCCATACCTGTGGGCTATAATCTGATATTCGGACATACTCCTACAATCTATTTTCACAATAAGGAATTGTGGGAAATCTGGAATGATGACCGTGCCATTGGTATTGACTGCGGATGCGGCTATGAACAAGGCCGTCTTGCGTGTCTGCGGCTTGATGATATGAAAGTGTTTTATTCTGAAAAGTAGTTTGAAGAATTATACATCAATCTTTATTTTATCAACCGCTCCAATCGGAGCGGTTGAATATGTAAATGCGGCTATGCAAATAATTACACAGCCGCATGAATAAAGAAAATACAGTAAACATAGCCTTTTTCACAATACGAAATCGGCAATGTATTTACTGCAAGAGCTTTTATATATTAGTACACTCTCCTCTCGATTTGTCTGTTATCCTTAACGGAGAAATGAGAGTGGTATGTAGCCCGAAAGGTATTACGCCTTTCGGGTTTTCTTTTTATGCCGGGAGCAGTGCCATTTCACTCGCTTCATCTGCAACTGCATCCGCCCTCTGACCGCTGCCTGCCTGAAACGTATAGTGAATCACAATCCTGTTTCCACAGGTTCTGGAGTACTTCTCCGCTTTCTCATAAACCTCAATCCTGCGAATGAACACTCGCAGCAGTTCGGGAGTCAGCTCGGGCATCTCAATATAGGTTTTCGCCTTAGCGATAAACTCCTTCACATACATCTCACGCAAGTCCATCTCGTCAATCTTCTATGTGATGCATTGCAGTTCCTGCCGCAGCTCTGCCTGTTCCAGCTCGTATCCGCTCGCCATTGTATCATAGCGTTCCGAGGTGATTCGTCCCGTCACTCTATCCTCATACAGACAGCGGATGATGTTGTCAAGCTGACTGATTCTCGCAGTAATCTGCGTTTTCTGCCGTTCGGCCGTGGCATAGAACCTCTGTGCCTCCGCTTCGCCGTTTGCCGTTGCCATCGCATAGAACTCCTCTGTGTTCTCCCTTGCATATGCGGTCATCTGTCGGAGCGAGGTCAGCACAATCTCATTCAGCACGGATTCTCGGATATAATGTGAGGTACAATGACTGTTGTCCTTCGTCTGGTATCCTCCTGTTCGTGTTGCCGTTTCGCACTCGCTTTCAGCGTGCCGACAAAGGAAACCTTGAGTTTTAGTTTGCTTTGTGTCGGCACAATCTGGTGCGGCGTCTCGTCGCCCAAACCGAATAGGATACACCAACAGTATAAGCCTATTCGGTCGGGAAGTCCAGAAAATTTTCTGTTAACTTTTCGATTCCTGAATCAGATATTTCAGCTTGTCCGCCGCAGTTTCCGGCGGATTTTCTGTATCTGCCAGCGGCAGGACGGACACGACCTCATAGTTCTTTCCGTCGATGTGCATTTTCTTTTCCATATACAGATTCCTGCGTCTGTATGCTGTGGTGTTGATTTCGATTTCCTTTTCTATGGCATCATCTCCTTTACATGTGCATCCCCAGCACTTCCTCGCGTCTGATTTTCTCTGTGAGAATCTTGCTGTCACTGTGACGGTCAATATCCTCATTTTCTTGTGGCTCATCAATTATCGCAGCCACATCTGCAATGCCAGCAATAAGATCAAGAGTATGCGGTCGGATTCCATGAATTCGTACAATTCGTCCGAAACTTCTACAACCTCATTTTGGACAGTTATCAGCTTGCTCATATGCACCTCTTTCCGCTATGGAAAGGTACATATTCCCGACACAGCCGAAGCTGTGAACGCTCACGAATCCGACCTCAGTCGGCGTATGGTTACCTAAGCGGATACCGTGATCACCTGATGTTCATGCCAAAAACATGTCCCTCACCGGTCAGCTGATTTTGTTGTACTTTAATTATAGTACATATGTTTTGCTTTGTTAAGAGAAATATATTTCAATTATTGCATGTTGTATCAAAGCCTATAAAAAAGCTCTATCATAATCTTAAGGACATCTCTAAAAACTCGTTTGATTAAAGAAAAAACAGATAGGTGCGGCAGTTACAAGGAAACCTTCCGCAGGCGTGCTGTCGCACTCCAAGCGAGGTTGACGAAGCAGATGATGTACATAGCTGTTTTTTCTCAAAAGGGGTTTTTAGAGATGCCCTTAATACAATCTTAATGCTATAAACACTTTTTTTATACCTTTTTAATCCCACGCATGATATAATGAAGATAGAAATTACAAATTAAGGTGGAACGATATGAAAGCAATTTTAAAAAGACTGTCTTCATTTCAGCTCATTCTGCTGGGCTTTGCAGCGGTAATATTAACAGGTGCATTGCTTCTGATGCTTCCGATTTCAACGGCAAGCGGAGAATCCGCTGCGTTTTCGGATGCCCTCTTCACTTCGGTCTCTGCTGTTTGTGTAACAGGGCTGATCACGCAGGATACCGCTACATATTGGTCGCAGTTCGGACAAACAATAATTCTTCTGCTGATTCAGGTTGGTGGACTTGGGGTTGTGACAGCAGCTTCCGCAATTGCACTGATCGCCAAACGAAGAATCAATCTTCGTCAGAGAAGCACCATGCAGGAAGCCACTTCCGCACAGCAGGTCGGCGGTGTTGTAAAGTTCACGAGCTTTATTTTCAAAACAACATTTCTGATTGAATTGATTGGTGTGATTTTATTAATGCCGGTCTTTTGCAAAGATTTTGGATTTTTGAAAGGACTGTGGTATTCTCTGTTTCATTCCATTTCGGCTTTCTGTAATGCCGGATTTGATCTTCTTGGCGTCAGGACACAGTTTTCCTCACTGACAACCTATGCAGCCAATCCGCTGCTGAATATTGTTGTCATGTTCCTGATCATCAGCGGTGGTTTTGGTTTTGCAACATGGGAAGATATCCGTACCCATCGTCATTACATCAAAAAGTATCGTATGCAAAGCAAGGTCATTCTTGTGACAACTGGCATTTTATTATTCGTTCCTATGCTGTATTTTTATTTCTGTGAATTTTCTGGCTGGGAAATGTCATTGCCAGAAAAACTGCTTGCCTCTGCGTTTCAAGCTGTCACACCACGAACAGCGGGATTCAATACAGTCAATTTCAGTGATATGTATCAGAGCAGTCTGTGCGTCATCATCATCCTGATGCTCATCGGTGGTTCTTCAGGTTCTACTGCCGGTGGTATGAAAACCAATACGCTGGCGGTACTTGTTTCATCTGCTGTTTCAGTATTCAAACGGCGGGAGGATACCAATTTCTTCGGAAGACGCATTGAATCTGACACCCTGCACAGAGCGGCTGCGATCCTGATGCTCTACCTTTCGCTGTTTCTGACGAGCGGTATTGCGATCAGCCGGATTGAAAATCTTCCGCTGACCGACTGTATGTTTGAAGCAGCTTCTGCAATTGGCACAGTTGGTTTGACAACAGGAATCACGCCGCAGCTCAGTATTGCATCAAAAATCATTCTGATGCTGCTGATGTTTTTTGGAAGAGTCGGAGGGCTGACTTTTATCTATGCAGCCTATATGCATCCGAAAAAGAGTTTTTCAAAACTGCCGCTTGATAAAATCAGCGTCGGTTAACCGAAAGGAGTATCTGAGATGAAATCAGTATTATTAATTGGATTGGGAAGATTCGGACGACACATCGCCTATAAGCTTAATGAGATGAATCATGAGGTCATGGCGGTGGACAAAAATGAGGAACGTGTTTCTGCTGTCATTGATTATGTTACAAGTGCACAGATCGGCGATTGTACAAAGCGAGAGTTTCTGCAATCCATCGGCGTGAGAAATTTCGACATCTGCATTGTTGCGATCGGAGACAATTTTCAAAACTCACTGGAAACAACATCATTGCTGGAAGAACTTGGAGCACAGAAAGTTGTTGCAAGAGCAGCCAGGGATGTACATGCAAAATTCTTATTAAGAAACGGTGCAGATGAGGTGGTTTATCCCGAAAAACAGCTTGCCTCATGGACGGCTATTCGTTATACTTCAGACCATATTCTTGACTATATTGAACTTGATGGAGATTTTGCTATTTTCGAAGTAACTATACCAAAAACATGGATAGGAAAAACCGTTGGTAAGATTGATATACGCAAACGATATAATATCAATATTATGGCATTAAAGAGAAACGGTAAGCTCTATCCTGATATTTCCCCCGATACAATTCTGGACGAAACTAATACCATGCTTGTACTCGGAGAATACTCCAATATTCAGAAATGCTTTCACATCTGAATTACTATTCAATCGGAAAGAGTGTGAAAATTGATGAAAGATTTACTTTTATGCCTGACTCTTCTTGCAGCAGCAGTTCTTGGTTATTTTGGCGTTGGAAAAATTGATGAATTAATTAAAGAAATTCGAAGAGCTAGACATAATCCCGAAATCCCCTTGAAAAAACGCAAAAAATAGTATATAATATAGATTGTAAAATGATTGATGAATCACATAAGGAGGCTCTATGCATAACATATCGGGACTTCTGAAAACTGCGTTCGTTGTTGTACTTACAACAGCTGTAGGATTTGTCTTTGCTTATCTTGGTATTCACGAAGCCAATATCATTACACTTTATATTCTAAGTGTTCTGGTCATCGCAGTATGGACTTCAAGCAGACTGTATAGCATTGCCTCTTCCATTGTCAACGTTTTTCTGTTTAATTTCTTCTTTACAGCTCCAAAATATACGTTCCGAATTCAGGATTCGACCTATCTTATCACCTTTCTCGTAATGTTCATCGCTGCTTTTATTACGGGCAGTCTTGCTCTGAAAATCCAGAATTCTGCCAGACAGTCTGCACAGACTGCATCGAGGACGGAGCTTTTGTTTGAAACAAACAAGCTCTTGCAAAAAGCCGCAACAGAACAGGATGCGGCAGAAACTGCCTCCCGACAGCTTGCAAAACTTCTGGAACGTAATGTCTTGTTTGTATTATTGGAGAACAATATATTTTCTGACTCGTTTATGATTTCACCAAATGGTCTGAAAAACAGTTGCATTATATTGGAAGATTCAGAAAAATCAGCAGTAGATTATGCTTTACGAAATCGCTGCAAAGCCGGTGCAGGAACAACACATTTCTCACAGACGAAATATCAGTATCTTACAGTTAATGTCAATGAAAATGTTTATGGAATTGTCGGTATTTCCTATGAGAATATCCTTTCTGACAGTTTTGAAAACAGTATTATCCTTTCTATCATCGGTGAATGTGCTCTTGCCATTGAGAATCTCCATAATATTACAGAAAAAGAAAATGCAGCGGTACTTGCAAAAAATGAGCAGCTCCGTGCGAATCTTCTGCGTTCTATTTCCCATGATTTGAGAACCCCACTGACTTCGATTTCGGGAAATGCTGATATTCTGATGTCAAGCGGAGATGTTATCGAAAAGGAGGCACGTTTCAATCTGTATCGGGATATTCATGAAGATTCCTTATGGCTGATTGCACTTGTAGAGAATATTCTTTCCGTCACAAGAATTGAAGATGGTACGATGAAACTCAATATGAATTCTGAGCTGATAGAAGATGCCATACAGGAGGCTGTTTTAAGAGTTCCGAAAAATTGCAGACAGCGTATCAGCATCACATCTTCCGATGAGATCCTGCTTGCACGCATGGATGCAAGGCTGATTGTACAGGTCATATTCAATATACTTGATAATGCAATCAAATATACACCGGAAAATTCGTCGATTCATATTCATTTCTATGAAGACAATCACTGGATCGTGATTGAAATTGCCGATCAGGGCGGCGGCATTCCTGATGAAGACAAAAAAAAAATCTTTGATATGTTCTACACCGCAGCGACAAAAATTGCCGACAGCCGCCGGAGTATGGGGCTGGGGCTTTCTCTGTGCAAATCCATCATTCACTCTCATGGCGGAAAAATCGAAGTATATGACAATCAACCAAGCGGGGCTGTGTTCCGCTTTACAGTACCTGCTGAGGAGGTGAAGCTGCATGAATCATTCCAGAATTTTGGTAGTGGAGGACGATAGTGCAGTCAGAAATCTGATCGTAACTACACTTAATACCAACAACTACAAATACTTGACTGCTCCCAATGGTAAAACTGCCGTAATGGAAGCAGCATCCCACAACCCTGATATTATTCTTCTGGATCTCGGACTTCCGGATATGGACGGGGTCGAGATCATAAGAAAAATAAGGACATGGTCGGATGTCCCCATCATTGTAATTAGTGCCCGCATTGAAGATACGGATAAGATCGAGGCACTTGATTCCGGTGCGGATGATTATTTGACAAAGCCGTTTTCTGTTGACGAGCTTCTTGCCAGAATCAGAGTTACACAACGCCGAATTCTGGGAATGCAGAAAACATCCTCCGTTTTTGTGAACGGCGAGCTGACAATTGACTATGCCGCTGGGAACGTCACAATACATCAGGAGGAGATCCACCTGACTCCGATCGAATACAAAATCCTTTGTCTGCTTGCCAAAAACGTCGGAAAGGTTCTGACACATACCTACATTACCCATGAGATATGGGGGAGCTCTTATGAAAACGAAATCGGATCATTGAGAGTATTTATGGCAACACTACGAAAAAAACTTGAGAAGCAGCCTCAGAAACAGCAGTATATTCAAACACATATTGGCATTGGATATCGGATGAATAAAATGTGATGAATTCTTATACAATGAACCCCGTGCAGAGTTTTGTAACTCTGTACGGGGTTCGTGTCCTATTCGGTTGGTTATTGATTCTCCGATAAGAGTATCAGCCATTATTCGGGAGGATTTTTTTATGCTCAAACGTACTATTATTTAAATTCTGTAATACAGTTGCTCTATACTTATATCCTGTAATTATATATATTAACTAATACGATGCTTATGATATGTGACAAAAGAGGAGCATAAGTATACAGGATTAATATTTTGTAAAGGAGAATTTTCTATGAAAAATTCAAAACCCAGAACAGTACTCAAACCCATTAGAATCCCTGAGAAAGTTGTAAAGGAGATTGAACAAGAGGCTTCATCAAGAAACACTACATTTTCTGATATTGCCAATTATCGCTTACAGCATCACCAGAATCCATTAACACCAGAGCTTCTTGCTAAAATTCAGGATATCTGTAATCATGCCATAGAAGCTGTAAAAAACAATTCACTTACAATGGCAAAAACAACAGAATTGGAGGTTTCGTTATTATGGAAATATTTAAAATGATTTTACACACTCACGGCGGATATCCATATATCGATAACGGCGCAAATTATGCTATGGACGGCAGACAGGTTCTTACAAAAGGATTTGGTATAAATCAGTACGATCCAGCAATTGCATCTATGCAATTCAAAAAAACAGCGGAATTTTTTAATAATGAAGATAAAACTCCGCTATTTCACTATATGACTTCATTTACATCGGAAACATCTCCGACTGCTGAAAAAACTATGGAATTAACAGAAAAAATCTTTGATGAACTTACTCAAAACCACCTTGCATTAATTAGTATACACAATGAAGTGAGAGCAGATTCAGATTATCACTCTCACACGTTTATGAGTCCGACCAATTATAAGAACGGCTCAATGTTGTATGGTGATAATGCAACTACATTTGCTTTGGCTCAGCGTATGGCGAATATTACAGGACAGCCCACAAAACTAATTGTAAGAAAAGAAAACGGGAATGAATGGGAACATAATAAAGTTTTCTATCCGAAAAACTATGATGAAATTGAAGATTAAAGAAAAAACGCCTCCCATACAGAAGACGTTTTCACATATTATTTGATTCAATTATTGAAGCGATGTAATAATCAAACCGTTAAGCCTGCTGTCCCCTTTTGAGAGAGCAGTATTAAGGCATTTTTAATTCGGTTTCTTTTTTTATCTTGAATATTTTACTCTACAACCCCCAACACCCTTTCCAGCACATCAGCAATTCGTTTCTGCTCGGCGAGGGGCGGGAGTGGAAAGTAAAGATTCTTCAGTACATCAAAAGGTGGTATATTTGTAATAGCACTGCCGTTACCTTCTTTAGCACTTTCCTTTAGTTGAGAATTAAAGTAATATAAAAAGAACTGTTTATCTATTGACGGTACTACTGTTACACGCATAAGAGCTTGATTTATTATACCTTTTTCAATGTTATCAGGCATAATGAACGTTTCACCTATTGTGCCTGCACAACTTATAATAATATCATCTGGTAAGACTTCAAAGCCTTTCATAGATTCATCAAAATACTCTTTAGTGATGTAATATGTACCAAGTGTATGATCTTTCTTTATTGCGTGCTGTTGTTCATAAACTTTAATTGAATCATCACTTTTCGGTACAAACATTGACTTTGTTAATGAACTTCCGAAAGGACCTTTTCTAAAGAAACCTGTTTCACCAAATCTTATCCATTTCCAATTAACAGGAATTTCGTATGGAACATCCTCTTCAACAGGATTAATGCTATTATCCTTTCTTCCTTGACGTTCTTTAATAATATTATCTTTTTCTTCCTTAATCTGCTGATAAAGTTCATGGGCAGTACCGTCGCTTTCAAGTTGTTTTGTAAGCTTGCCCTAAATGCCTGCTGTAATGAGTTTGGCTTTAAGTATCTGCGAATCTGCGGAGTATTTCTCCTGTGCTTTGTCAATGGTATCGAGTAAACGGAATATCTCCTCAACTCGCTCAACTATACGCTTTTGCTCTGTGAGGGGTGGGAGTGGGATATTCAGATTTAAAACATCTTTTCGCTCAATTCCAGGGATAAGACCTTTTGAAGCAGCTATAATACCATTAACAGCCGATTTCAAAAATAGGGAAACATAAGCGTTATCAGCAATAAATACTCTTATTCCCATTATCTGTCTTGCTATATGAACTTTATCAATAGAAAGAATAGCTATTTTTCCGACAGTACCTTTACAACTTAAAAGAATATCGCCATTTTCTGCCAAGGCTTTAGGCGTTTCAGTCCATCTGTTGATAATCAAAGAACCATCATTATTATAATTGCTTGCTCCTGTCATATAAGGAATGCCAGCTGACCTATCATTATACTCGTCCTTAGTTAGGTCTTGTCCTGATTGAAGAGCTATTATGTTGCTGAATTTAATCCATTTCCAATTACTCGGAATCTCAAAAGGTATTTCATCAGCCGATATTTCGGGCAAAGGCTTTTCCTTTTTTATCTTACCCTCTTTAATAAGAATCTGCTTTTCAGCCTGTATCTGCTGATATAATTCCTCCGCCGTCCCGTCACTTTCAAGCTGTTCTGTCAGCTTGTCCTGTATTGCAAGGTCAAGGATACGGCTTCTTAAAGCTTTTGTATCAATCAAGGCTTATCCCTCCAAGTATCTCCCTCAGAGAAGCCAGAGCGTTATTGATAATATCCGCCTGTGCCTGCATATCGTCAATAATTTCATTGACAGAACGCTCGTCCTCCTCGGTAAAGTCTATCCACTTGAAGTTCAAGTCCTCACGCTGACTTACTTCCTCAGCCGTAAAACATCTCCACCTGCCGTTAGGGTTGTCCTCGGTACAGGTAGGCTTTCTGTCCTGAATATGACCTGCACAGTAGCACTCCACAAATTCATCAAGATGAGCCCTTGTCATAGGCTTTGTAGCCATAGTATGCTTGATGTCGGTGCGGTAGTCATACACCCATATATCCTGTGTAGGCTTGCCCTTTTCAAAGAACAGCACGTTTGTCTTAACACCGTTTGCGTAGAATATGCCTGTAGGAAGTCTCAGAATAGTATGCAGATTATAGTTCTTCATAAGCTTGTCACGGACTTTCTTTGTAGCACCTCCGTCCGTGAGAACGCTGTCAGGAAGAACAACGCCCACACGTCCGCCAGTCTTTACAATAGACATGATATGCTGTAAGAAATTAACCTGATTATCGGAAGTTTCTATAAATCCACGACCGTCGAAGTCAACACCGACGCTGCCCTGTGGCCTTGTACCAAAAGGCGGATTTGTGATGATTACATTATACATTTTATCCGATTTATCAAGCAAAGAATCCTGATAAACAATAGGACTTTTCTTTGTGCCTATATCGTGCAGATACAAATTCATTGAAGCCAGCGTCACAACAAGAGAAGTATTATCCGCACCGAAAAGAGCGTCATTTTTGAGGAACTTCTGCTTTTCAATATCGTTTCTCTGTTTCTTCATGTGGTCGTATGCGGCAAGTAAAAATCCTCCCGTACCGCAACATGGATCTATCAGCGTTATGATTTTGATACAATTACACTTTGAGATTTGTGGAGGTTCACCCTTGAAACCGCTTGTACGATAGAATGTAATTTTGAAACCAGCAAAAAGGACTGTCCGATATGGAGCTGTTGACAAACTCCGAAAATCCTCGACTTTTGTAATGAAATATGGTATAATAGAAGTACAGAAAGCGAGGTAATTACGATGCTTAACAGGAATGAAAATAGACAAATGAAAATGTGTTTTGTAACACTTGAAGAGCTTATGCCGCAGGAACATTTTCTGCGTGATTTGGATAGATACGTTGATTTCAATTTCATTTATGATAAAGTTGAAGCACTGTATTCAAACACAGGGCGTCCGTCTGTTGACCCTGTTATGCTCGTAAAAATGATGCTCATCGGTTATCTCTATGGCATAGAATCCGAGCGCAGGCTCGAACAAGAAGTCCGTGTAAATATAGCATATCGTTGGTTTCTCGGAATTGAACTTGATGAACCTGTTCCGGACCACTCTACAATCTCACAGCTGCGTCGCAGAAAATTCAGCGGAACAACAATATTTCAGGATATATTTGATGAAATCGTATGTAAGTGTATGGAAGAAGGGCTGGTAACAGGAAAGCTTTTGCTTACAGATTCCACACATATCAGAGCCAATGCCAGGAACGATTTACGTGAAGTCATTGAAGTTCCCGATACGCCGTCTGAGTATATGCAAAAGCTTGACCGAGAGGCGCTTGAAACAGGACTTATTAAAGAGCCTGTTGTATATCCCGAAAAGACTAAGTCTGTTACCAGAAGCATAACTGACCCTGACAGCGGATTATTAAATCGTCCTGGTAAACCGCAAGGTTTTCATTATCTTAGTCATCAAACCTGTGATTCTGAAAATGGAATCATCACCGATGTGTTTGTAACCTCAGGAAATATTACCGATTGTGTTCCACACACATCACGACTTGAACATCAGATTGATAAATTTGGCTTTGAAACAGAAGCAGTCTGTGCTGACACAGGTTATGATAGCAATGAAGTTTATAATGCAATGTTGCATCGTAATATCAAAACTTTTATTCCTGAGAGAGGCCGTTCTGGGGTAGCAAATTATGAGGTAGAGTTTGATCCAAGGTTCTTTATATATCTTGAAGAACAAGATGAATACATCTGTCCTGCCGGTAAGGTGTTACGATTTTCTAATTATAGCAAGAAGAACAGACGTAAAAGATATCTTGCTAAGAGCAAAGACTGTCGCAATTGTCCATTCAGAGAAAAATGCTTAGGAAAATCAAAAAATGCCAGAATGATAGAACGCTCTTTACACGAAGATGCAAGGGCTATTCAAACTGCAAATATCAACACTCACGAATATCATAATGCAATGCGACTCAGACAGATATGGTGTGAGGGCAATTTTGCTCATCAAAAAGAGCAGCATAATTTAAGACGAACATTCAAAAGAGGCATTGAAAAATTAACTGAGCAATGCCTCCTTTCGGCGTGTGCATTAAACTTAAAACGACTTGTGAAGGCTATGTGAGTAGCCCTTTTTTATTGCCTGAATACAGAAAATATACTTCAAATCCTCTTTTGGCATTTCGTTTATCCCGTGAAAAAGTGGGTTTGTCAACAGCTCCGATATGGACAGCCCAATTTTAACAGTATTTTTCATTCATCTTTGGTGGTTCTGGTGATAGCTATTTCCAGCAGGTTGTGGTATACTGTTGTATTGAAAAGGAGGTATGCCGCCATGCTCAGAGACCTTTACCACGGCAAAATCAACCCGTCAGAACGAATCCCTCGACCAGAACCAACGGAAATGACTCAGGAGTGGATGCGGCTTTCAGAAGAGTTTGAGAAGTTGCTCACACCGGAGCAGGTCGAAATGTACCATAGGCTTTCGGACATACAAAGCGAGAGTGCTTTCCTCGACAACGAGGCGCTCTATGTGCAGGGCTTCAAAGACGGAGCGAGAATGATGCTGGATATCCTCGGAAAATGAAAACAGGCTGCGGTCGTGCTTGACCGCAGCCTGTTTTTCACTTCATAAAACTAAGATCGTATCTTCTCGCACCCGTTGGGAACGACATATAACGCTCTATACTTGATCGAATGTTTTGTAGATCAGCATATCCGAAATAATGCTCTGCCGTATTGATCATTCCAGAATTCAGGGTAAGTGCATCTGTCTGTGAAAGCTGCTGGATAGTGTATTCATAAGTTGCAGGTTTACCATACTGGTTTCTCACTTTAGGAGGTTCTACCAAGTTAGAATCTCCAAATCCAAGTAATTTACCAACAGTCAGTCCTTCCGTAGGCAATAGCCCATAGATATCCGACTTTCGATTGAAAAACTTATAAAAAATACTGAGCGAAACAACCGCTAAATCTTTTGTAACAGGGCAGATGAACATATCATATGGCGTAAGCATCTGTGCAACTTGAAGCAAATACGGATTTCTTGATTGCATCGCATAGGAAAGCGTATACATACATTTATCGAATGCTCCATCCGAAAATGGCGCAATATGTGTTGCTTGATAAGCGAAGCCAGTATCCGGAATGATAAAGTTTTCTTTACACCGTCTCGTGCTTACGAAAATAATGTATGAATGCATGATATTCTTGATATCCACAAACAAGCGGTTCAATGCACCTGCTCCGTCGCTTATCACCTTGCCAAGTTCCTCAAATGGATTCACCATCATATACTGAGCAAGCTCATCTGAATTTTGGCAAGCCAGCACTTTATTGATATTGTCGTAAAAGCGGGATGAGTATCCTTGTACGGCATCTTCAGGGTTTCCGAAGTTCTGTAAGGCTTCTGTACAATTAAAACGAATTGTTGTAACGATGAGATATTTTTTCAAAATGAAAAGCTCTTCTCGTGTCAGTACAATGCGTCGCTGTTCTTTTAGGATCTTGTTGTTTAACAGATTGGCAAATTGACTTTCTGTTTTGTAGCACATCTCTTTTTCAATCTCATCAGGATAGTAGCCTTTTTCAGAAAAAGCAGATCTAATGTTTCGGGTTTCTACTATCCCCTTAGAGAGATTGCAATACTGTATCCGATCATCTACTGCAAAATGACGCAGTATTAGCTGCGGGACATAATGACTATTTACCATTTAATCACACCCCCAGATGCTTCTCGATCACATCCATGATCTCCGCAATGCGCTTATCGACGATGCCCTTGATCTGCCGGAGGTCTTTTTCGACCTCCCGCAGGTCGATGGTCATGCCGTCATTTTCAAGCAGTCCATTAGCATATCGTATAAGGAAGGATTGCAGCTCCTCCCGGCTCATTTTCTTGATTGCTCGATAGGTGTCACGGTCGATAATTCTCTGTTCTGACATTTTAATAATACTCCTCGATATAGCTGTACGCCTTGTTAAACACATCATTATCGTGAATCTTGTACTTGTTCCAGATCACACTGCGCAGGGCTTTCTTGACTTCCTTCTGTCCCGCAGTCGTATTCTGCCATCCGTCAAAGCGAACGACCTTATTCTCCCATAATCCGTACCATGAAAGAGGTGTACTGGCATAATTCTCCGCTTGTGATTCAACATCTTTTCCAAGGGGATTATCTGCTCTCTTTGCCTCCAGAACAGCGATTGCCTTATTATCTATAAAAAACAGATAGTCGCTCTCCTTATTGCCTTGCGTAAGAGCTTCTCTGATAGCAGATGTAGTTTGTGGAACATACTCGTCCCTGTCTACAATATACCAGCCAGCTTTACTGAGTTTTTCATCAATTTTAACACGAGCTTTTTCTTCTGGGAGCATAACTAAACCACCTTTCGGGAGATACTATATTTAATTTATTATAGCATATTTCTACAAAAAATACAATAGCGGAAAAGTCGATATTTTAAATATAATCTGTAAAAAAGATTGAATAGGGATTTTGATTCCGAAGACCATGTGTTAGGATCCAGATATAGAGGTTCCCTATAGCTCGAAATTTCATTATACTTATAAATCGGGGCGATATGCCCCGATTTTTCCATAAATTATTGATTTTACATTTAAGATATGCTATAATAGAAATTAATAAAACAAGATTGAAAGAAATTTGATTTTTATCAACGTCCAAGTTTAATTAAATGAAAATTACTTGCTTGAAACAGGTATGGTTATAGTTATTAACAAATAAAAAACCTGCTTCTTACGAAACAGGTAAAAAACTAACGGGCGGAATCGGACCGCCGTAATTGCACGGCTCTGTTAGCAGAAATGCCAAAGCATCTTTGCAGGTGAGCTTACGTTTTTCCACTAAACTACGTTGTTTTTTATGAGATACCTCGTTTCATGAACTCGGTTTCACAGGTATATTTTATCACAAATAGAATGAATTGTCAAGGGAGAATTATTATGAAAATGACACTTGAAGAAGCTGAAAAGGAATATTCGTTCAGACAAAAGCATGGAAAGATACATATAAAGAAATATAAAGGTGAAGGCGGAAAAGTAATTATTCCGCAGTATATTGATGAAATGCCTGTAACAAAGATTGAAGCATGGGCATTTTCAAGTTCTGATATTACTGAAATTGTAATCTCAGATACTATAAAATTCATAGGTAATTCTGCGTTTATATACTGCAAATTGCTAAAGAAAGTCACTTTCTGTGCAAGAACATATATTGAGGGTGGTGCGTTTTTTCTTTCCGGACTTGAAGAAATATCAGGTCTTGAATATATAAAAGGTAATTCTCTTGATATATCTTCTTTTACGAATACTCCGTTTTTCGAGAAAAATGACACATTCATTATTGGCGACAAGTTACTGTGGTGTCGTATAAAATCGGAGGTTTATGTTGTTCCACCGTACATAAAAACGATTGGTTATCTTGCGTTTCGTCATTCTAAAATCAAAGAAGTTGTTCTGCCGGATGGATTGATTGAAATAAGAAATCTTGCTTTTTTTGATTCGGAGTTAGAAAGGATAAACATTCCCGATACTGTAAAAAAAGTCGGTGGTGGGGCTTTTTCATGCTGCTCCTTAAAAGAAATAAGGCTTCCAAAGGATTTCGGAAAAAATGACGGTTGGAGTAGCTATCTTGGGTTAACAATACCTGTTATCAATGATACGCAGGTTATTGTTGATAGCGCTGATGATGTTTTGATATACAAAGATGTCAGCTGCATATCCTGCCATAGTACTGCTTATTATGGAATTTATCATAGAGAAAAACAGATTTTCCCTCAACGTTTGGAATATTTAAAAAATGCAGAACTGCTTTCAAATGCATTTGTTAATGTATTCAAAAACGATACATTCAAAATAGGAAATGAAAAGAAAGTCTTTGGATATAATCTGATATTTATTTCGCAGTATAAAGACGGCAGAAGAAGATTTCGATTTATTTTTGACTTGGAAGATAACTATGCCGAAGTGCTTATGTATTTCCCGATGATGCCTTTCAGAAACGGTAAAAATCCGCATCCGGAGCTTATTGATTTTTATAATGACTGCCTTGTAAATGATTGTGAAGGTAGATTCTTTGATTTTGATAAGTATGACGGTTACATTCTTGAGCAGGAAATACCATTCAGAATAAAAGCAGAAATAGCATATAAACGATGTACAAGCAATTACAGACTTTCTGAATCTGCGGTTACAGGATACAGGAACTATTTTCAATATCACATAAGAAAGCTTGAACGATTATTGCAAAAGCAAGAATATGGCAAGATAAAAGAATTTTTTGATACATTCCTTTCCGACAAATAAGTTCCTTTAAATAATTATAGAAAAGGGGGGGGATTGATTTTATGAAAGAACAGCTTAAAGAAGCAATAATGCAAACAATTGCATCGTGGGATGAGGCAGATATATATGTAGTTTCTCTGTATGTTTATGATGATAATGATGATCCCTGCCGTCCTACTGTTACAGTTGGATATAACACGGAATCATATTTAAATGAACAAATTGAATATGCTTCTGATGAGGAAGAAGCACGCTGGAACTATGCGTTTTGGTTACAGAATGAAGAATTTGCGTTTGGTAAAGATGATACAGCAGATATTGTACGCCAATGGATAATTGACAGCGGCTTTGCCTATTGTCAGGCATGCGATACGACGCCTGTAGAATATGAGTCGGAAATAACAAAAGCATTTGTAGAATTGCTTGTTGTAATTGTAAGAGAACTTCATAATTCTGGTTTTATCAAAGAAACATTTGGGCGTGAAATACCTGTACTTATACACGAACTGGAATATTATTATGAGATAGGCGAGCAGAATATACGAGCCAATGGCGTTGAACTTGCCGGAGAATTTGCAGAATTCTGCGGATATATTAATTAAAAAGCATTTATGGAGGAAAAAACAAATGACCGCAATTGAAAACATGCTTACAAGAAGAAGCGTAAGAGCATATAAGTCGGATATGGTACCAAAGGAGATTATCGAAAAGATAGCCGAGGCAGGCACTTATGCAGCAACAGGAATGAACAGACAGTCACCTATAATTATAGCTGTCACAAACAAGGAGCTTCGTGACAGACTTTCTGCAATGAATGCGAAAATAATGGGAACTGATACAGATCCTTTTTATGGTGCTCCAGTTGTGCTTATAGTTCTTGCAGACAAATCTATGCCTACATATCTATATGACGGCAGCCTCGTTATGAGTAATCTTATGCTTGCAGCTCACGCTTATGGTGTTGACAGCTGCTGGATTCATCGTGCAAAGGAAGAATTTGAAACTGCCGAGGGTAAAGAAATTCTCGCTTCACTTGGTATTACAGGGGATTACGAGGGTATCGGTCATTGTATTTTAGGCTATGCCGAAACAGAACCTTCTCCTGCATCACCGAGAAAAGAAAACTATGTCTATTTTGTAGAATAACATTTGCGTCGGGGCTTTATGCCCCGATATTTCCATTAAATATATTGACATAGCATCAGCGATGCGCTATAATAATATGGAAGTAAAGAGTGTACATAGTCATTATTTTGGAGCAAACCGTTTCCGTTATATTTCCGTTATTGCAATAAAAATAGATAAGTATTTGAAATAAACTATGGAACGGTTGGTATTTGAAAACGGCTAAATATAGGGGCTTATGAGTTATAAGTGGAATAATGAAATTATATTATTCTATTCTGGCAGTGTGGGGGTCAGGGGTTCGAATCCCCTATGCTCCACTATATTTTTTAAATAAATCCTCTTTGAGGGTTTATTTTTTTATTATATGATGTTAAAAGATAAAAATATACATTTTTTCTCAAAAATGTTATTGCATTTATGTCGCAAATGTGGTATAATAATATTTGGCATATTCCGACAAAAAAACTAAGGAGTGAATCCCAATGAATGAAAAAGTACAGAAGATAATGGATCTTATCCGTGAAAAAGACATTAAAATGGTCGATTTCAAAATGGTTGATATTAACGGACAGTTCCGCCACGTAACAATCCCTGCTGAGGATTTCAGCGAAGATGTTATGAAGAATGGTATCGGTTTTGACGCTTCAAACTACGGCTATGCTGTTGTTGAAAAGAGCGATATGGTATTTATACCCGATCCCGATACAGCACAGATTGACCCTTTCTGTGAGATTGCTACGCTTTCAATGATGGGTAATGCAATGATTATTGATTACCCCGAAAATCGCCCGCTTGCTCAGTATCCCAGAAATATCGTTGCTGCTGCAGAGCAGTATATGAAGGATTGCGGCGTTGCTGATACAATGCTTATTCTCCCGGAGTTTGAATTCTATCTCTTTGACAATGTGGGTTGGGAAGTTGGTGCACAGTCAGTAGGCTATTCAGTTGATGCTGTACAGGCTCACTGGAACACAGCTGTTGAAGGTATGGGAAATATTGTTCCTAAGCAGAAAAACTATCACATTGCAAAGCCATATGATGTTTCATACGAGGCAAGAAGCGAAATGTGTATGCTTATGGAAGAAGCCGGAATCGGAATTAACTACCACCACCCTGAGGTTGGTGCGGCTGGTCAGTTTGAGATTGAGCCTAAGCTCGGTGTAATGTCAAAAATGGCTGATGCTACAATGACTATCAAGTATATCATCCACAATACAGCAAGAAAGTACGGTAAATCTGCTACATTTATGCCCAAGCCTGTTATGGGTGAGGCCGGAAACGGTATGCATGTTCATATGATTCTATTTAAGGACGGACAGCCTGTATTCTCTGATGATAACGGCTATGCACACCTTAGCAAAGAAGCTCATTACTTTATGGGCGGACTTCTTAAGCATATCAATTCTCTTTGTGCTATTACAAATCCAAGTACGAACTCATTCAAGAGACTTGTTCCAGGATTTGAAGCACCTGTTACAGTTGGTTATGCAACATCAAACAGAAGTGCTGTTATTCGTATTCCTGCATATGCAAAGACTCCTGACCGCAGACGTTTTGAGTTGAGAAATCCAGATGCTACATGTAATCCATATTTCTGCTATGCTGCAATTCTCATGGCTGGTCTTGACGGTATCAAAAATAAGATTGACCCACATGAGAACGGCTGGGGTCCATATGATATGAACCTCTTCCACCTCAGTGAAGAGGAGAAGGCAAAGCTTTCACATCTTCCCACATCTCTTGAGCAGGCTCTCGATGCTCTTGAAGCAGACCACGATTATCTCCTTGAAGGCGGAGTATTCCCAGAGGAGCTTATCACAAAGTTCATTCGTTCAAAGCGTGAGGAGTGCCGTGCAATGGCTGCAATTCCTCATCCTGCAGAGTTCGACCGTTACTATAATCTCTGATAAAACAGTCTGAATTGTATATCAGCACTTTCATTACCGCATATGGCATATTTGCTGTATGCGGTATTATTTTGCAGAAAAAACTATGTTGTTGAGCTGATAATTCTGTTCATTTGATGAGTTGACTTTCCCATTGGCTTGATGTATAATATTATTGGCAATAAGGTTTCAAAATAGTAGGATAAGGTTATTATCAGATAAACATATCTCTATCCTGCATGAAAGCTTGTGTAATGTTGCCGCAATATATATTGAGAAGGTTTATGTTTGATTATGAAACTACGAGAACTGTATGATGAATCGAAAATATTGCTGAGAACTATACCGGCCAATGTAGTAACATTGTTTGCTGTTAGTGTTGTATGTATGAATCTGCTTGCAAATAAAACCCTGCTTCAACTTGACTGGATTGCCCTTGACGGCGGTATTCTTATCTCTTGGTTATCTTTTATGTGTATGGATATCATCACAAAACATTTCGGTCCTAAGGCTTCATCGATTATTTCCCTTCACGCGGTATCAATTAATTTGCTTACCTGTCTTATTTTCTTTGTAGCAAGTATTATTCCATCGACAGCAGATGATTACACCGCATTTGACGGCATTTTTGGCGGTACATGGTTTGTACTTCTGGGCAGTACTGTTGCTTTTCTGTCATCTGCTGTAATTAATAATATTCTTAATCATACAATCGGCAAATGTTTTCGTAATAATCCTGACGGAAAGCTTGCTTATGCAATGAGAACTTATATATCTACTTTTATTGGACAATTTCTTGATAATTTCATCTTTTCAGTTATTGTGTTCGTTTTCTTTGCGCCAATTTTCTGGGACGGTTTCTGCTGGACTGTTCTGCAATGTGCAACTTGTGCATTAACAGGTGCTATGGCGGAATTGCTTATGGAGATTATATTTTCTCCATTCGGATACCGTATTACCAGAAAATGGAAGGCTGAAAACATCGGCAAGGACTATTTTGAATTTGTAGAGAGGAAGAAATCTGAATGAAAATATTAATTACGGGTACATCACAGGGTATTGGAAAGGCTATTGCTGAGCTTTTTTTAAGGGAAGGTCATACCGTTATCGGCATTGACAGGCAGGGCAAAAGCATAGATAACGAGAATTATACCCATTACGAATGTGATGTGAGGGATAAGGAAAAGCTGCCTGAAATTGAGGATATCGACATTCTTATCAATAATGCGGGAACGCAGAATGAGGAAGATATTGATATAAATCTGAAAGCTCTTATTTTTATTACTGAAAAATATGGTATTCATCCTTGTATTAAATCAATTCTGAATATAGGCTCCGCAAGCGGTCATACAGGAGCTGAATTTCCCGAATACTGTGCAAGTAAGGGCGGCGTTCTTGCTTATACAAAAAATGTGGCTATGCGTATTGCTCCCTATGGGGCGACCTGCAACAGTTTAGACCCAGGTGGAGTGCTTACACCTCTTAATGAGTGTGTAATTAATGACCCTGTGCTGTGGGAGCAGATAATGGAGGAAACTCCGCTGAAAAAATGGGCAACCCCTGAGGAAATCGCACAGTGGGCGTATTTTCTTACTGTTACAAATACTTTTTGTACAGGGCAGAATATTCTTGTAGACGGCGGCGAGTCTATAAACTATCATTTTGTGTGGACTTCGGATAAGATGTGATTATATATGTAGCGGTGATTTCTTATTGGACTTGCTTTCTTCCCTCTATATATATAACGCACGAGACCCCAAAAAGGTCACATTTTTTCTGTGAATACAGAGTAAATTTTTTGTTAACAGACTTTTAATATGAATTATTATTTGTTTATATAGGTTGATTTTTGAGTGGTACTTTAAGCAATGATATAAGGGCATCTCTAAAAACCCCTTTTGAGAAAAAACAGCTATGCACGACAGAT
Organism: Ruminococcus sp.; assembly: GCA_017397925.1. GTDB lineage: Bacteria > Bacillota > Clostridia > Oscillospirales > Ruminococcaceae > Ruminococcus. The sequence continues at coordinate 53,374 of JAFQHO010000047.1, read as the reverse complement.
GCTTCGTCAACCTCCCTCGGAGTGCGGCAGCACGCCTTCGGAAGGTTTCCTTGCAGCTGCCGCACCTATCTGTTTTTTCTTTAATCAAATGGGTTTTTAGAGATGCCCATAAAAAATTACCGTATATGGCAGTTGTTTGCCATATACGGTGTTTTTTTAATATTACTTGTTAATCGCCTCAGTCCAGTAAATCTGATTGTAAATATCAGTAAAGCAATAGCTGATTTTGAGGTTTCCGTCGCCTACGCTTACATTGCTGATTTCCATATTATCGGAAACTGTCATCTGCTCGCCGAGGAAATAGCTGTCGCTGTAGTTGCCGCTATAGTCGTAATAATCACAGATAAAGTCGAGAGTATCGCCAGCTTCAAGCTCAATCATATTCTTTGCAACTGTATCTGTTTCTGCGTTTATATAGTCAGTTGAAGCTCCTGCAATATAGCCATTGGGATTTTCAGAATCAAATACTATGATTAGATTTACACGCTCATCGTTGAGAAGTGCAGGAACATAGCCTGAAATTGAATATCTGTCATTGCCGAACTCTGTTGTATCTGTGTGGTAATATGCAACAGGCTGACCGTCGATTGCTACCCAGGTATCATCGGTATCTGCAATGAGATTTCCGTCATCATCAAATGTAAACACGTTGTCAAGTCCCATATCAACATAGCCTGTACCGTCATCATAGAACAGGTTTTTGTCAAGAGTGTGTACAAGCTCCCACTGTTTTTCGGGAAGTTCCATAATATATTCGCCGTTACTGTTCTGCTCCCACACGAGGTTTGTAGGGTCAAAATAGTTTGCGGAGATATATTCAGCTGTATCATCGGTAGAAAGGGCGTTATCGTTCATATAAGCTGTATTTGAGCTGTCAAGGCCTTCAATTGTCCTGTCAGAAGCACCGCCGAGGAAAGAACCGAGCAGCTGACCAATCATATCAGCGCTTCCGCCTGATGAGCCTGTTGCACTTCCAAGCATATCAAGAAGTGAGGGGACAGGGGAGGAGGTACCTCCAGCTGAAATCTGTCCTGCTGTTTCAAGGCTTGCAAACTGCTTTATACACTGGCTGTATTCGGAGTCCATACCAATTTTATTGTATGTATTGCAGGCTGCATCAACGCTTGATGTCTTTCTGTAGGGGAAATAGATTGATACGCCGTAGGCATTGCTTATATCGGAAGATGTACGATTATATTTAACAGCGTTCTGTATAGCATCGCTGAGAGCTTTACCTTCGTTGTTATCCATATTGAGCGCAAGGTGAGCAAGGTCAACCTGGTCAATTTTGGAGCTTACAGCAAATTCACGGGTTGTATAACGAGCATCGGAAACTTCCTTGTATTCCTTATTTGTAAGCTTTGTGCTGATTGACTGAGCAAATGAATTAAGCTTATCAGGCACAGTATTTGAAAATTCTGCCAGATCAATAATTGAAAGTGTGGTTTTCTGACCGCGGCATTTTTTTGCACAGGTATCAACGAAATCGTCAATAATATTCTTACCGATTTCAACTGTAGGCATAGACGTATTCTTGCCAAGCTTTGTAAGCCAGTTTGTATAATACCAACCGATACCCGGTTCTGTTTCCTCGGAAGCAATCATATAATCTGCGTGGTCGTTAAGCATAAGAGCAGTTTCGGCAGTAGCCATAAGACAGGCATCAAAGCCGATAAAATCAAACTTTACTCCTGCATTTGTGAGAGCCTTGTCAATTTCTGCTAAATCCATTGAGCCGCTTAATGTATTAGTTTCATCATAACCATAACCGCTGACAGAGCCGCCGCCGTGATCCCACATAATGAGATTATTACGGTTAGCAGGGAAATGTTTGTTGCAGTATTTGATGAATTCTGTGAGATTTTCGGGGTCAGTCATAGCTCCCTTGCCCATATCATCTTCAAGACGGAGAAGTTCGCCGTCTTTAATTTGGTATATCTGATGAACTTTATTGCTGATACCGTTAATTTTCCACTGTTTACAGCCGCCTGTGTAGAGAATTACATTTACATTATCTCCGAAATTAGCTGATGCCATTTCCTGAATATCAGAAGAAGCCATACCGTGCTTTGATTCAAGGTCAGTACCGCATACGTAAATCATTACAGTAACAGTGTCGTTTTTGCTGCCAAGAATATTTGTGTATTTGTTTCTTGAACCTGCAGCTACGCTGTTGTCAATCTGCGCTGAACTGCCTGTGTCAGAGAAATCGACGCCTGAAAATGAGTTGTTGTTATTCTGGATAAAGTCCTGCTGCTGCTGAGAAGCTCCGTTTCCGCCACCGCCCAGCATTTTAATAATAGCAAAGCCGATAATAAGCAGAGTTGGGATGCTGATACCGCCTCCGACAGCGGCACGTTTCATACCGCTTCCACCTGTTTTTCCAGAGCTTATTTTACCTGAGCCCACAGGGCCTGTACCAAGTCCGCTGCCACGTCTGTGAACTCCGCTGCCGCCTGATGTGACATTTTTCTGTCTTGCTCTTGGTCTTTTATTATCCATAGTTTTATCCTCCTGAAAATACACATAATATACTATTATAATTGTATCATAAAAGGACAAAATTTGCAATAGATTGGGAGAATTTTTTTACTTGACAAGTTATGTTGGATTTGTTAAAATAATAATATGTAGAAAACATATGAAATTTATATGGAGGTTAAATTATGAATTTAAAACGTATTGTCACAGGACTTATTGCAGGTGTAGTAATCTGCAGCTCAACAGGTGTTTATCCCCATGCTGCAATGAATTATGCAGCTGCGGCTGAAACAGCTGACAAGGCTGAAACAGAAGAAAAGGAAGAAGCATTGACAGCGGAAAGCTTTCTTGCAGGCGGATATGACGCTAAAAATGCTACAATTTATAGCGACGGTTCAAAGACATTCAATATGAACGGCAGAACATACAATCAGGGTGTTGTTTTTGCGGGACGTTATGAAAGTTCTGAATCAACTGCATCTATCAATTATAACACAAAGGATGTTTCATCGCTGTCATGGGTATGGGGACACGTTGATAATACAGCAATGAAAGGTGCAACGGTGTCAATTTATCTTGACGATGTTCTTACAGATAAATATGTTTTGTCAGAAAATATGTTACAACAGAAAAATTCTTTGGATGTATCTGCTGCATCTGTATTGAAAATATCTGTAACTTTCGCAGGCAAGGCTAAATTTGCAATGGCGGATGTAGCTGTTGATGATATGAAACCTGTAACATCGCCTGTAGTTCCCACATATAATTCTGTTGACGCTTTTATTCAGGGTAGATATAATTCTACATATAATAGCAGCTTTTCAACTGTAAGTGACCTTGATGCACAGAGAATTAACGGAAGATACTATTATCAAGGGATTATTTTCAGCGGACGTTTTAATTCTTCAGCAAGTTCGGCTACTGCCAGCTTTAATACAGAAAATATTGATAAGCTTTCTTTTTCAATGGGTCACATTGATAATACACAAATGACAAATGCCACTGTATCAGTTTATCACGATGATGTTCTTGTAGATAAATTTGCACTTTCAGCTACAATGGAAATATCAGATTATTCTATTGATGTTTCTAAAACAGCGGAACTCAGATTTATAATTGATTTTGATGGAAAAGCAAGCTTTGCAATGACAGACATAACAATTGATACGAATACTGCTCCAAAAACAGGTAAATCACCTACATACGGTACTTCTGAGATGTTTATCAGCGATGTCTATAATGTACAGAATGTGTCAAGTTTTACAGCTGTAAGTGACCTTGAATCTGTAAAGATAAACGGCAGAAATTATTATCAGGGATTACTTTTCAGCGGTGTTTATTCAAGCAGTAAATCTACATCAATTGTAGATTTTAATGTTGAGAATGTAGATACAATAAAAGGAACATTTGGTCATGTTGATAATACAGCAATGACAAATGCTGTGTTATCAGTATATAAAGACAATGTTCTCAGTGAAAAAATTGAGTTGGATTGTAATATGCTTTTTAGTGATGTTGTATTTGATGTAGCAGACTGTAAGAATCTCAGATTAAGTGTAACTCATAATGGAAAAGATAAATTTGCATTGGCGGAAATCGGAATAGACGAAATAAAGGCTAAGAAATCATTTGTTACACCTGATTATAAAGACGGTAAGGCATTTGCGGCATCTGCCTTTGACATTTATAATGCGAATACATTTGATTTTGTAAGTGAACTTGAAGCATATAAAGTAAATAACGAAAGTTGTTATAATGGTATAGTTTTTAATGGCCAGTATTCAAGTTCTACAAGTACTTCATCTTTTGTAATTAATACAGAAAGCATTAATTCAATATCCTGGGTATGGGGACACGTTGACGAAACAGCTCTTTCAGATTCAACAGCAAAGATATATCTGGATAATGTTCTTGCTGAGGAAATCATTTTGACATCGGGAATGGTACCGACAAAGCAGAGTATTGATGTATCAGGAGTATCTAAAATCCGTGTTGTTGTAACAAATAAGGGAAAAGCTAAATATGTAATAAAAGATATCGAGGTTTCCGATGAAATAGTTGAAGTAAAAATTCCTCTCGGCGACGTTGACAGCGATGGTTCTGTAAGTTCTGTAGATGCTTCACTTGTACTTGCGGAATATGCAGCAATTTCCACAAACGGAACTCTCACATTTGATGATAAGGCGAAAAAGGCGGCCGATGTAAACAAAGACGATAAAATTGATTCCTCTGATGCTTCGTCAATCCTTGCGTTCTACGCATATACTTCAACAGGCGGAATAGAAACAGATATGGAGAAGTGGCTTGAAACACAAGCAGAATAAGGTGAATTTATGAATATTTATCAGTCGGTGGATGAACTTATCGGCAAAACTCCCATTATGGAGTTTGGAAATATTGAAAAGGAATACGGTTTGCAGGGGAAAATCCTCGCAAAGCTTGAATACCTCAATCCCACAGGTTCAGTTAAGGACAGAGCTGCAAAAACTATGCTTGACGAGGCGGAAAAGAAAGGTCTGATTACTGCCGAATCCGTTATAATTGAGCCTACTTCGGGCAATACGGGCATTGGCCTTGCATCAGTTGGTGCGTCAAGAGGGTATCGTGTAATTATTGTAATGCCCGATACAATGTCCGAAGAACGCCGTATATTGATGAAAGCCTACGGTGCGGAACTTGTTCTCACAGAGGGTTCAAAAGGTATGGCAGGGGCTATTGCAAAGGCGGAGAAATTAGCCGCTGAAATCCCTGATAGCTTTATACCGCAGCAATTTTCAAATCCCGACAATGCCAAGGCTCATTACGAAACTACAGGGCCGGAAATATGGAAGGATACAAAAGGAAAGATAGATATTTTTGTAGCAGGTGTAGGCACAGGGGGAACTCTTACAGGTACGGCAAAATATTTGAAAGAGAAAAATCCCGATATAAAAATAGTTGCGGTTGAACCTGCCTCGTCTTCTGTACTTTCCGGCGGAAACGCTGGCAGTCACGGTTTGCAGGGTATCGGAGCAGGCTTTGTTCCCGATATTCTTGATACGCAGATTTACGATGAAGTTATTGCGGTTACCGAGGAACAGGCATATGAAGTAAGCAGATTAATAGGCAGAAAAGAGGGGATCCTCGTGGGAATATCTTCGGGAGCTGCATTTTATGGTGCGATTACTATTGCAAAGCGACAGGAAAATCACGGGAAAAATATAGTTGTAATTCTTCCTGATTCAGGTGACAGATACCTTACAACCGCCCTTTTTTCCGAATAAATCAGCTATATAAGTGCATAAAAATTTACAAAAGAATAGCTATTTTTACTATTGAAAAAGTCGGCGTAATGTGATATAATTGAATATTGTAGAAATCTCTCAGGGTTTTGCTCTGGGAGATTTGTTTAAAAGAGATATCAAAAATTAATTTATTCAAAAGAGGAGATTGAAAAAAACTTTATGGACAGTTCACTTATACCGAAATTGATACTTGTATTGGCGATGATGGTGTTTTCTGCGTTGTTTTCCGGAACAGAAACGGCATATTCAACGGTAAATAAGCTGAGATTAAAAAATTATGAGGCGCAGGGAAATAAAAAAGCAGGGAAGGCATTAAAGCTTGCTAATCGATTTGATGATGTAATTACAGCTGTACTTATTGGTAATAATATTGTAAATATTGGTACATCATCTGTTGCAACTGTAATCTTTTGTGATATTTTTGGTGATAGCGGTGCAGCTATTTCAACGGCAGTTGTAACTGTTCTTGTTCTTATATTTTGCGAAGTATTGCCTAAATCATATGCAAAAAGAAATTCTGAAAAATTAGCGCTTCTTTTTGCGACGCCTCTTTCATTTCTGGTGGTGTTATTCAAGCCATTTATATGGATGCTCAATAAAATGTCCTCAATGTTCAAGGGAGATGATGCACCCACAGTTACTGAGGATGAGCTGAAATATATGATTGATGAAATCGAGGAAGAAGGCGTAATCGAGGAGCAGGAAAGTGAACTTATGAAAAATGCCCTTGATTTTGATGATATAACTGTAAATGAAATTCTTATTCCGCGAGTTAAAGTTGTAGGTATTGAGCTAAGTGAGTCAATTGACGAAATCAAGCGGATTTTCAATACTGAGATGTACTCAAGACTTCCTGTATATGAAAAAAGTCTTGATAATATTGTCGGTATTATTACAAATAAAACTTTTTTCAAAATGCTCGGCCAGGGAAAAAGAGATATAGCTCAGATTATACAGGAAGTTCCTCATATAGCTGACACTAATCTCATTAGCGAAGCTATGCGTTTTATGCAAAGATCGAAGGTTCATCTTGCTGTTGTTACTGATCAGTATGGTGGAACAAAAGGTATTGTAACACTTGAAGATATTATTGAAGAACTTGTTGGAGAGATTTACGACGAAGAAGATGAAATTGTAACGAATATTCATAAGCTTGATACTAACAGATACGAAGTTTTAGGTGATACGAATATTTATGATTTTGCTGAAATGCTTGGCATTTCAGAGGATGAATTTGACACGGAATATACTACAATAGGCGGTTGGGTGACAGATATTATGGGGCACATTCCCGAATCCGGCGAAACAGTGGAAACAGGAAGATTTTCTATTGCTGCTGTGGATGTTGATGAAATTAAAGTTGAAAAACTAATTATAGAAATAATCAAAGATAGCGAATAAAACATAAGCGGACGAGAAATCGTCCGCTTTAATTTATAGGTTATTCTGAAACAACAGTAGACAAATCTAATGGCATAAATGATGTATGTCGTCGTTGTTCTCCTCACCATACGTCAGTATGCTTTCGTCGTCCGTCTTGACATACATCATTTCTGCTCATCATCTTTGCCTACTAATATTTTAGGGATTGGTATTATATATTTTCAGCTGATGTCTGCTTTTTTATTTTCATCAATACAGGTATACAAGCGGCTGCAAGTATAATTGTTGTGATGATACTGCCTTCAATTCCGAAATCTCCGCCTGTTAATAAAACAGACGAAGAAACGGCAGTTGTACGGAATATTGATTCGTTTTCACCGGTTCCACTGACGCTTATGCCATAAATGCTTCCCTGTGTGAAATTCCATATAGAGTGAATAGCACATGCTCCCCATATATCGTCAAAGGCAATCATATAAAGTCCTGCGAAAACTCCGAACAGTGTTAGATTTATAAAGACAAGGAAGCTGAATCCCGGATTAAGAATGTGTGCAAGAGAAAATGCCGCGGAACTGACAATTACAGCAGTCCAAGGGTTATGTCTGCCTCCAAGGGTGTTCATAAGATATCCGCGGAAGATAAATTCTTCACTCATACCCTGTACAAGAAATCCTCCCAGCATCAAGGCGATTATTGATAGATTGCTTGATTTACAGAGATTGATTTCAGTAATTCCGAAAAGAGCTGATAATAAAGTGAGTGATGATATCAGAACAAATCCGATAAGAAGTCCCTGCAGATAGTGAATGCCCGCTTTTTTCTTTCTCATACCCATTGATGTGATGTAGCGTGCTTCGATAAACCGACAGTAAATTATACTGATTAGAGTACCAAAAAACGTACAGAAAAGAGTTGGGATAAGATATTTTTCCTGCATCATTATTTCTGTTGCAATTTCCATTGAACGTTTTATGTCGGCAGTTCCTTCTGCGGCAATTCTTAGCTGTAATTCGTCATATGACATTATTGAAGGAATAATTGATTCAGCAAGCTGTATCAGAACAAACATAAAAAAGAATATCAGCAGCGTTATAATTATATTTTCTGATGCGGTTGATTTTTTTGACTCCTCAAACATTCTGCATTTTAATTTAACCATATGTACCTCCGCTAAAAATTTTATATAAATATTATATACCAAAAAATGATGTGTGTCAAGAAAAATATTATTGACATAAAGGACTTTACATTATATAATTGAGATATGAAGTATAATACCCATTGGTGCTATATCGAAAGGAGTGCTTTTATGAGAATAAGTAAAATCATATCTGTTGTTGCTGCAGTGGTATTGATGATTACGCAGACAATGACTGCTTACGCAAATGAGAATGTTATACATTTATATGAAGGAGAGGCTTCAGCCGATGCGTGGACTTGTCCGTTGACAATTCCCGTGCCTGACACAAGTATATATGCCGAAGGAAACAAAATAGCCGTTAAATGTGCTTCTGATGATGCTCCTTATTTTGTGCTTACATCATACAGCGGCGGCGAAACTTGGGCAAGCCTGCTTCCCGACGATGCAAGCGGCGATACATATTACTATTCCTATGAAGCTATGACTGATGCATTCGGCACAGATTTTTCTCTTCTTGATTATATTTCAGTTATGGCGGCAAATACTCCTGTGACAGTCTATTCCATTGATATGGTTATGGGCGGCAGTACGGCGGAAACTCCCGAAGAAGAGGACAGGGAGCATATTTCAAGGGTTGTAGGCTATCTTCCTGATTGGTCATATCAGACATATGGAAAGCTTGATTTCAGCGCATTGACGCATATGAACATAGCCTTCTGCAATCCCGACAGCAATGGTGATCTATCCTGTTATATACCTGATATTGAGATGAAAAACATAGTAAGCGAGGCTCATAGCAACGGTGTTAAGGTTATGGCGGCATTAGGCGGTGGAGGAGGCTGTGACGGGTATCTTCCATTGCTGGATACTCCCGAAGAAATGACGGATTTCAATGAGAAAATTATTGCTTATTGCGAAAAATACGACCTTGATGGTATTGACCTTGATATTGAATTGGGTTCAAATCACGAAATATGGAATTATTACGCCGATTGGGTAGCTTCTTTGAGAATCCTTTGTGATGAATATGACTACGAGCTTTCGACAGCTTCGGCACAGTGGGTAGCTGTAAAAGTTTCTCCCGAAACATTTGGATTATTTGATTTTATAAATGTTATGGCATATGATAATGATGCTGATGAAAGCTCACATTGTGATATGGATTTCACACAGACATCGCTGAAATATTTTAATATACAGAAGAAAATACCAAAGGAAAAGCTTGTTCTTGGTGTGCCGTTCTATGGCAGGGGATACACCTCTGATGGCAAACTTGACTGGAACTCGTATATATCGTTTGCTGAGTTAATTGAAAAGGATAAGGATAATTACAACAGAGATTTATACAACGATATAGCGTACAACGGTGCGGCTACAATGGCTAAAAAGTGCGATATAGCTAAAGAATATGGCGGAATTATGATATGGGAGCTCTCTCAGGATGCAGCAGGGGCGTATTCACTTTTATCCGTCATAAAGGAAAAACTTTCTGTTGCTGTTTCAGTAACCGGAGATGTAAACGCTGACGGTGAATTTTCCATTGCTGATGCAGTGATGCTGGAATGTTGGCTTTTAGGCAGTGGTGAGATTACTGACTGGCAGGCAGGAGATCTGTGCAGGGATGGTATTATTGATGTTTTTGATTTTTGCAGAATGAGAGAAAAGCTTACAGCGTAAATAAAAGCGGCAGGTTGAAAATCTGCCGCTTAAATATTATTCAAAATTATATGGACCTTCGTATGTCTTCTTGAATTCTTCAAATACCTCATTGACGAGTGCGTCATCATCGATACCTACGAACTCATCAAATTCGGGGTCTTCACTGGGAACGAGTTCAAGAATAACAACGCCCTCATCTTCTTCGTCAAAGGGAAGAAGAACAGCAAACCATCGTTCTTTGTATTCAAGAGTACCAAGAACTTCAAAGGAAACATCCTCACCGTTATCATCAGTAAGAGTTATATAATTTTCATTTTCTTCCTCATCTTCGGGTATATTTACATTTTCGTTAATAATTTCGCTCATTATAAAAGCTCCTTTCATAGATTATGAATATATTATACACGTTTAAATAAGGTTTGTCAAGTGCAATAGATGAAAAATTCGATATAAGCGGTTGACATTTTTATATAAAAGTGATATAATAGTAAAATATAAGAAGGAGTAAAGCGATATGAAGGAGTTATTTTCACTTTTATTTAAATTTGATTTTAAAAATCTATTTTTTAGTCCAACTGATAATGGTATGATAAAATTCTTCCGATATTGTTTTGTTGGTGGAATTGCGTTTGTAGTAGATTATGCTGTATTTGCCATTGTTTGCTTATTACTTGGCAAGGGGGCAGTTGTAACAACAATCGGAACTATTGCAGGTTTTATCTGCGGACTTATAGTCAATTTCCTTTTATCAAAAAAATTTGTTTTTACAGAGGATTCTGAAAAAGTATCACGTAAAGGCGAATTTGTGTGGTATACTGTAATAGGCATAGTTGGTGCGATTCTCAATGTACTCTTAATGATGCTTTTCACTGAGTGGGTTATGTCTATGAACAGATATATAGCTAAAGTTCTTGTAGCACTCATAGTGCTTGTATATAACTATGTTGCAAGAAAGGTTATTCTTTATTCAAAATAAAAATATAAAGGAGTTATTGAAATGGAAAATGTAATTATCATTGGTGCAGGTCCTGCAGGACTTACAGCGGCCTATGAGCTTCTTAAAAAAGCTCCAGATAAGTATAATGTGACAATTTTAGAGGAATCCGATGACATCGGCGGTATTTCAAAAACTGTAAAGTATAACGGAAACCGTATGGATATCGGTGGTCATCGTTTTTTCTCAAAGGATAACGATGTTACTCAGTGGTGGGAAGAAATTATGCCTACACAGGGTAAGCCTTCGTTTGATGATGTTATTCTCGGACGCGAAAAGAAGCTCAAGGAGGGTGGCCCTGACCCTGCTGAAACTGATGAAGTAATGCTGGTAAGAAACAGAGTTTCACGTATTTACTATAAAAAGAAATTCTTTGATTATCCTGTAACTATGAAGCCTCAGACTTTTAAGAATATGGGACTTACTTCAACTGTAAAATCCGGTGTAAGTTATCTCCAGTCTTGTGTTGTGAAGAAACCAGAGGACTCACTTGAAAACTTCTATATAAATCGTTTTGGTAAGACACTTTACAGTATGTTCTTTGAGGGATATACAGAAAAACTCTGGGGCAGACATCCAAGAGAGATTTCCGCAGATTGGGGTTCGCAGCGTGTAAAGGGACTTTCCATTATGGCTGTTATCAAGGATATGGTATCCAAGATTATCCCAGGCGGCGAAAATCAGACAAAAGAAACTTCACTTATTGAAGAATTCTACTATCCAAAATTCGGTCCCGGACATCTCTGGGAAACAGTTGCTTCACATATTGAAAATATGGGCGGTAAGATTATAAAGAACTGCTCTGTAAAGACTATCAAGACAGAAAATGGTAAGGTTGTATCAATTACTGCCGAAGAAAACGGTATTTCAAAGGAAGTTTCAGGTGATATCTTTATTTCATCAATGCCTGTAAAGGATTTAGTAGGTGGTATGAATGATGTCCCTGAGAACATTGCAGAATGGTCAGCAGGGCTTCCTTACAGAGATTTTGTAACTGTAGGACTTCTCGTTGACAGACTCAACCTCAAAAATGAAACAAATATCAGAACTCTCGGTAATATTGTTCCTGACTGTTGGATTTATGTACAGGATACAGGTGTTAAGCTTGGAAGAATTCAGATTTTCAACAACTGGTCACCGTATATGGTTACTGACCCCGAACGTTATGTGTGGATTGGTCTTGAATATTTCTGCAGCGAAGGCGATGATTTCTGGAATATGACAGACAAGGAATGCATTAAGCTTGCTATCAAGGAACTCATAAAAATGGGTGTTATCAGTACACCTAAGAGTGTAAAGGATTGTCACCGTGAAAAGGTTAAAAAGGCATATCCTGCATATTTTGACACTTATGAGCATATGGATGATATTATCAGCTACCTTGATACTTTTGATAATCTCTATTGTGTAGGACGTAACGGACAGCATCGTTATAACAATATGGACCACTCAATGGTTACATCCTTTGAAACTGTAAAAAATATTATAAATGGTGAAACATCAAAGGATAATATCTGGAATGTAAATACAGAGAAGGAATACCATGAAGAAAAATCAAACTGAAACGAAAAAGGAAAATAAACCGTCGTTATTTGAAAAAAGGTCGCTGATATTTCTCCTTAGTGTTGCTGTTATAGCTGTAATTTACGTTTTAATTACTTCATCTTATGCAGTTTGTGAAAAGCATATATCAGTTATTACTGCTCTATTAGCTGTAGCGATATGTTTTGGAGGAGCTGTTCTTCCTGCAGTTCAGAAAAATGAAAAATTAAATCGTTTTATCAAGGGAACAGCAGCGGCTTGTCTTATAGCATTTGCATCGGAAGTACTTGTTTTTAACTTCAAATCAATAGCTAAAGGGAACATTGAAACTGTAGTAAGCGATTATACTGTATTCACAACCAATAATGATATTACGTCTATTACAGCTGATGAAATAGTAATGAGTTCTGAATCTACGCTTTACTACGATATTGATAAAGCTGATATCAACGCTGTAACAATTGAATTTGATAGTGAAGGTACATCAGAATTCCGTATTGTAGCAAGTATAAAAGATAACAACTTTTCACAGAGATATATTAACATAGGTGAAAAGAGAGTTAAGGGCGATTATGGCAAGGCTGACTTTTCATTCAAGTCATATGAAAATCTGCATTCAATCCGCCTTGAATTCTATGGATTAACTGATACAATTACAATTTCCAAAATCAGTTTCTTTAAAGCGTTACCGTTCAGATTTTCAGACTTGCGTTTCTGGACTGTATTCCTTATACTGACACTTATTGCTCTTATTCGTTCATATGAGTTATATAAGGTAACATACAACAGAAAAGATACCAGACACAGAGCGATAATATTTGTTCTGACCTGTCTTTCTGCACTTACTGTATTCCTCTTTGCTAATCCTGATGTGGAGGATATGGAATACACCAAGGGTGATAATTATTACTGGGCCGACCCATACGTTCAGATGTTTGATGCTATTCAGAATAAGCGTGTGAATATCAATATAACACCCAGTGATGAACTTCTTGCAATGGAAAATCCATATGATTTATCCCTCCGTGAGGATAATGGAGTAGCATATTCCTGGGACAGAGCCTACTATGACGGCAAGTATTATTCCTATTACGGAATTGCACCCGTACTCACTTATTATTATCCCTATTATTTCATAACAAAGAGATTACCGTCAATAAATAGTGCTTGTATGGTATTCGGCTTTTTATCAATAATATTTATGTACGGAACAATTATGGCTTTTGTAAGAAAATACCTTAGCAAGCCTAACTTCCTTACATTGATATTATGTATGATTTCCTCGCTTTTTGCCTCGGGAATATATTTCAATGTGAATTCTTCTGATATGTATGCACTTCCTGGTATTACAGGTACCTGCTTCCTTATGATGTGCCTGTGGTGCGGTATTGAGGCGTGTATACAGCAAGGAAAAAAGAAACAGCCAGTTTTGTTTATACTTTGTGGATTGGCATTTGCATTTTGCCTTGCTTCAAAGCCCACAAGAGCATTGAGTTGTCTTGTTATAGCTCCAGTTTTTCTTGAACTGCTGTTTAATCGTGAAATAAAGGTGAAAAGTAAGATTATTTCTGTTGCTTCATTCCTTGTTCCTGTTGGAATCGGATGTGGAGCAATAATGGCTTATAATAATGCGAGATTTGATTCTCCTTTTGAATTCGGAGCTATATATCAGCTTACTGTAAGCAATGTAACAGCAAGTGGATTAAAGATTTCGATGCTTCCTGATTCAATAATGAATTATTTTTTGAGACCGCTTTGTATGGAAGGTTCATTCCCGTTTGTTTCAATAGATGGTTTGTATCTTTCAAACAGACAAGCTTATATTTACAGTGATTTTTCAATGGGAGCGTTAGCTGTACCTTTTATTGCAGCTGGATTACTCGTGTTACCATTGCTTATTCATCACAACAGGGCAAAGAAAGGCGAGAAATTCTGTTTTAACGCTGTAAATACAAGAAAAATGGCATATTTGCTTGTTTTTGCGATGAGTGTATTTATTGCGTGGTTTGATTATTGTATGGCAGGAGTCATTCTTAGTTATGTCTGCGATATATTCCCATTGCTTGCACTTCTTGCAGCATTTGTAATATGTGATGTTTCCTGTGAATTTAAGCCTGAAAGTGAGATTTCTGCTAAATCTGTAAGCATTGTTTCGATAGTTACAATTATTACGGTTATGCTTGGAATACTTGAATTGCTTTCATTTGATAATAATGCTTTAAATCACGCGTTTCCACATCTTCTTTATTATGCTGAGGACCTTGTCTCCTTCTGGAATTGATTTTACGACACCGCACATTTTGTGCGGTGTTTTATGTTAAAATAATGAAAATTGCGGCATAACTATTGAAAAATATGCGGAAATATGGTATAATTAATTTATCTGTTTAGAATTGTAGTGTGTAAAGGCATTCATTAAATATTTCTGGACAGTATTGCATAAATTACTTATGAAGGAATGATAGATATATGAAGATTAGTTTTTCAACTCTTGCTTGCCCGAACTGGTCGTGGCAAGATATTTATGGAGCCGCTAAAGACCTTGGTTTCAATGGTATTGAAATAAGAGGTCTTGGTAATGAGATTTTCTCAGTAAAGGCAAAGCCTTTCACTGATTCTCAATTGCCTGCAACAATTGATAAGCTTAATTCGCTTGGTCTAGAAATTTCCTGTCTTTCATCAGGTGCCTGCCTGAAATACAAGGATAAATTTGCAGAAGCAGAGGCTGAGATAGTGGCGTATGCACAGCTCGCTTCAAAGCTTGGCACATCATACATCAGAATACTTGCAGATCTCGAACCTGCTCCTGTAGATGAAGTAGACGATGATTATATCATTGAATGTCTTAAAAAGCTCATTCCAATTGCAGAAGAATATAATGTAACCCTGCTTGTTGAAACAAATGGTGTTTATTGTGATACAGCGCGACTTGCTTCTGTGCTTGACAAGGTTGCTAGCCGTAAAGTTGCTGCATTATGGGATATGCACCATCCTTACCGTTACAATAATGAGGCTCCTGAAACAACTGTTGCGAATCTTGGACAGTACATAAAGTATACTCACATTAAAGATAGCGTAATCAATGCTGATGGTAAAGTTGAGTATCGTCTTATGGGCAGCGGTGATATTCCTGTTAAGGATATGATATCTGCTCTTGAAACGATAAATTATGATGGATATATAACTCTTGAATGGGTAAAACGCTGGGCATCCGACCTCAGTGATGGTGGAATTGTAATTCCACAGTATGCACAATATATGGCTCCTTATAAAAAGAAGCACAAGCATTCCTTACAGACAAGTATAAAGGGAACAGGTCATTATCCTTGGCCAAAGGAAAAGATACTTAATTACACATTCCCCGATGTTCTCGATCGTATGTGCGAGGATTTCCCTAATCAGTATGCATTCAGATATACAGAGCTTGATTATACACGAACATATTCAGAATTCAGAGATGATGTAGATACATTTGCAAGAGCATTACTTGCAATGGGCGTTAAAAAAGGCGACCACGTTGCTATATGGGCAACTAATGTACCTCAATGGTATATTACTTTCTGGGCAACTACAAAAATCGGCGCTGTACTTGTTACAGTGAATACAGAATATAAAATTCACGAGGCTGAATATCTGCTACGCCAGTCAGATACAAACACTCTTGTTATGGTTGACGGCATTAGAGATATTAGTTATGTAAATATTATCAAAGAACTTTGCCCGGAGCTTGAGAATTGCGATGCAGGAAGGCTTGAATCTTCAAGACTTCCTATGCTTAAGAATGTAATTACAGTTGATTCTGTAAACAAGGGATGCTATACTTGGGAAGAAGCAGTGGCACTTTCAAAGAATGTTTCGTATAGTGAAATGGAAAGCGTCAGAAAGACAATCAGCGTTCACGATGTATGTAATATGCAGTATACATCAGGTACAACAGGCTTTCCAAAGGGTGTAATGCTTACACATTATAATGTTGTAAATAATGGTAAAGCTATCGGAGACTGTATGGATCTTTCAACAGCTGATCGTATGATGATTCAGGTACCTATGTTCCATTGCTTTGGTATGGTACTTGCTATGACTGCTTCAATGACACACGGAACAACTATGTCACCTATTACAAGATTTTCACCAAGAAAGGGACTTGCTTGTATTAATAAAGAAAAGATTACCTGCTTCCACGGCGTACCAACAATGTTTATTGCTATGCTCGGCCATGAGGATTTTGAAAAAACTGATTTTTCATATATGAGAACAGGTATTATGGCTGGATCGCCTTGTCCTATAAAGACAATGGAAGAAGTGCTTGAAAAGATGAATATGTCTGAAATCTGTATAACTTATGGACAGACCGAAGCTTCACCTGCCTGCACAATGAGCAAAACGACAGATACAATTGAACAGCGTGTAAATACTGTTGGTGGAGCTATATTCGGAGTAGAGTGTAAAATTGTTGACCCTGAAACAAATGAAGAGCTTCCTGATGATACTGACGGTGAATTTGTTGCTCGAGGATATAATATAATGAAGGGCTACTATAAAATGCCCGAGGCTACAGCTGCTGCAATAGATTTCGATGGCTGGCTGCATACAGGTGATCTTGCAAGAAAACGTTCTTCTGACGGCTATTACAAGATTACAGGACGCATAAAGGATATGATTATACGTGGCGGTGAGAATATATATCCTAAGGAAATTGAAGATTTTCTTTATACACATCCAAAGGTAAAGGATGTTCAGGTAATCGGAGTACCAAGTGCTGATTATGGCGAAGAAATTATGGCTTGTATTATACTTCAGGAGGGTGAAACATCCACTGAAGAAGAAATCAAGAACTATTGTCTTGAAAAAATGGCAAAGCATAAATGTCCTAAATATGTTGATTTTGTAGATAGTTTCCCAATGAATGCAGCCGGAAAAATTCTGAAATATAAGATGCGTGAACAAGCTGTTGAAAAGCTTAATCTTCATAAAGATAACGAAATTGTAACTGCATAAATATTAAGCTGCTGTAGTAATACGGCAGCTTTTTACATTAAAAAAGCGTGTCGAAATTTTACATTTAATATATAATGAGATTGTCTAAATTGACGATTTTTTTTGTTAATTTGTAAAGTGGCTTGCTTTTTAATTCGTTAGGATGTATAATAATAGTATATATGCACAGCGTGGTTTTTATTGTTATACGTTTTTTCTGATATTGACATATCTTTTGGTGTTAACACGTCGCTGTGAATATTCATCAGGTAAATCAGGAAAATGTATAAATATATTTAAGGAATAGGAATGTAGCCGTAATGGGAACAAATTTTGCTTCTAAAAGAACGATGATAATCGGTGGCGGCAGAGCTGCAACAACTCTGCTGGAAGAAATTTTTAACGCGAAGAATTCTCCATATGAAGGAGATAAATCCGCAGCACTTTACGATCCGGTATGTATTATCGACTGCGATCCATCAAAATTTGGTACGTATATTAATGGTGTTGAAGTAATTGGCGGAAATGAGCTTATTATTGATAAAGCAAAGGAACTGGATATTGAAGTAATTATTCTTGCTATTCCTTCATTATCAGAAAAGGAAAGAAAAAAGATTATTGATATATGTAATGAAACAAAGCTTCCTTTGAAAATTATTCCATTTATTGGTAGCCTTATTCTGGAAAATAATGCGTCAATTCTTAATCAGGTAAGAGATATTAATATTGAAGAGCTTCTTGGCCGTGATCCGATAAAATTTGATAATCAGGATATCAAGAATTTTATACAGGGCAAAAAGTGTATGGTAACAGGCGGCGGTGGAAGTATCGGTTCTGAGCTTGTACGTCAGATTGCAAGATACGATCCTAAGCAGGTAGTTATTGTTGATATTTATGAGAACAATGCTTATGAGATACAGCAGGAGCTGTGTATGAAATATGGTGAAAGCCTTAATCTTGTTACTCTTATTGCTTCTGTTCGCGATTATGACAGACTTGAAAAAATAA
Source organism: Ruminococcus sp. (assembly GCA_017397925.1). GTDB lineage: Bacteria > Bacillota > Clostridia > Oscillospirales > Ruminococcaceae > Ruminococcus. Next base: position 34,905 of record JAFQHO010000047.1, on the reverse strand, counting down.
TTCAGCTGTATAAACCTGAAATTGTTTTCCACGCTGCAGCTCATAAACACGTACCTCTTATGGAGGTTTCACCTGCTGAAGCTATAAAAAATAATGTTGTGGGAACATATAATGTAGCAACTCTTTCGCAGAAGTACAATGTAGAAAAATTTGTTATGATTTCTACAGATAAAGCAGTTAATCCTACTAATGTCATGGGTGCTTCTAAACGCTGTTGCGAGATGATTGTAAAGTTTCTTGCTCAGACTAAGACGGGCGGAACAGAATTTGTTACAACACGTTTCGGAAATGTTCTTGGTTCAAATGGCTCGGTAATTCCGCTTTTCAAAAAGCAGATTGAAAAGGGTGGTCCCGTTACAGTTACTCATAAGGATATTTATCGTTTCTTTATGACAATTCCTGAGGCTGTAAGTCTTGTTCTTGAAGCTGCTGCTATTGCAAAGGGCGGTGAAATATTTGTTCTTGATATGGGAGAACCGGTCAAGATAGTAACACTTGCAGAGAACCTTATTCGTATGTATGGTAAAACACCATATGAAGATATAAAAATTGAGTTTACAGGACTTCGTAAGGGCGAAAAGCTTTACGAGGAAACTTTATCCAAGGAAGAAAAAGCCGGAAAAACTTCTAACGAGCTTATATTTATCGGCCGTCAGATTGAAATTGATACAGAAACATTTATGGATAAGGTTAATGTCTTGATTTCTATTGCTGAGAAAAATGACGACGTTAATGTAGTAGAGGAGCTGCGTAAAATAGTTCCAACTTTTGTTAAACCAGAGGTGTTTAATGAAAAAGCATTAAAGAAGTTTGAACAGAAAGAAAATTCAGCCGAAGAAAAAGAATTGCAGAAAATATAATTATTTTGAGGTGTTAATATGACAGTATTACTTGCAGGTGGTGCAGGCTATATCGGTTCTCATACAGCGGTGGAGCTTCTTAATGCGGGGTATGATGTTGTGGTAGTCGATAATTACAGCAACAGTTCATCTGAGTCGATTAAGAGAGTTGAGAGAATAACAGGTAAGTCAGTTAAGGTTTATGAACTTGATATAAAAAATGCTGATCTGCTTGAAAAAGTTTTTGAAGATAACAAAATAGACGTTGTAATTCATTTTGCTGGTTTGAAAGCTGTTGGAGAATCAGTTCGTGAGCCTGTAATGTATTATAGAAACAATATAGATACAACCCTTTCTCTCCTTGAAACAATGAAGAAATTCAATGTCAAGAACATTATTTTCTCATCAAGTGCAACTGTTTATGGTGAAGAAAATCCTGTTCCATATTTTGAGACAATGAAAAGGGGAGTATGTACCAATCCATATGGCTGGACAAAGGCTATGATGGAGCAGATTTTCGAGGATGCAGCCAAGGCTGATTCCGAACTGTCTGTTATTCTTCTGAGATATTTCAATCCTATCGGCGCACATGAAAGCGGAATGATCGGCGAGGATCCTAATGGTATTCCAAATAATCTAATGCCTTACGTATCACAGGTTGCAATTGGAAAACGCGAGTGCCTTACTATCTTTGGCAATGATTATCCTACTGTTGACGGCACTTGTACAAGAGATTATATTCATGTTACTGACCTTGCAATAGGTCATGTAAAAGCCGTGGATTATATTACAAATAATAACTGCGTTGAAATTTTCAACCTTGGAACAGGTGTACCCTATAGTGTTACTGAAATAGTTGAGACATTTGAAAGGGTTAATGGTATTAAGGTTAATCACGTATACGGCGCAAGACGTGAAGGCGATTTGGCTGAATGCTATGCAAATGCTGATAAGGCTTATGAAGTACTTGGTTGGAAAACAGAGCGTACTCTTGAGGACATGTGCCGTGATTCTTGGAACTGGCAGAAGAATAATCCGGATGGTTATGGCAGATAATCAATAGTGAAAATGTAACATACCCCTTGGGAAATCCGAGGGGTATTTGTGATGTTGAGGAGGCATTTATGGAACAATTCGTACTTCATTCAAACTATGCTCCTGCAGGGGACCAGCCTGAGGCTATAGAAGCCCTTGTAAAAGGACTTAATGAAAAGAAGAAGGAGCAGATACTTCTTGGTGTAACAGGTTCGGGTAAAACATTTACAATGGCAAACGTAATAGCCCGAGTTAACAAGCCTACCCTTGTACTTGCCCATAATAAGATTCTTGCTGCACAGCTCTGCTCTGAGTTTAAGGAGTTTTTTCCAGAAAATGCCGTTGAATACTTTGTTTCCTATTATGATTACTATCAGCCTGAGGCATATGTTGCAAGCACTGACAGCTATATTGAGAAAGTTTCAGCTGTAAATGATGAAATAGATAAACTGCGTCACTCGGCCACTACAGCGCTGGCTGAACGTCGTGATGTAATTATAGTTTCAAGTGTATCTTGTATTTATTCGTTGGGAAGTCCAGAAGAATATCGCTCTATGGTGGTTTCAGTTCGTCATGGTATGGAAAAATCCCGTGAACAGCTTATTGCAGAGCTTGTTAGAATTCGTTATGAACGAAATGATATTGCATTTGAGCGTAATCGTTTCAGAGTACGAGGAGATGTTGTGGAAATTTTTCCTGCAATGTCAACCGATACAGCAGTGAGAGTTGAGTTTTTTGGTGATGAAATTGACCGTATCTGTGAAATAAATGTACTTACAGGAGAGATTAAGGCTATAGTCTCTCATGCTGCCATATTCCCTGCTTCTCACTATATTTTTGGAGAAGATAAGCTTGAATCTGCTCTTGTTGAGCTTGATAAGGAGCTTGCGGAGCGTATCGAATACTTTCAACAGAATAATAAGCTCATAGAAGCACAGCGCATTGAACAGCGCACACACTATGATATGGAAATGTTGCGTGAAGTTGGCTATTGTAGCGGAGTAGAGAACTATTCAAGAGTATTGGCAGGCAGACCACCCGGAAGTAGTCCACTTACACTACTTGATCACTTTCCCTCGGATTTTCTGCTTATTGTTGACGAAAGTCACGTCACTTTGCCACAGGTAAGAGGTATGTATGCAGGTGACAGGGCAAGAAAAACGACGCTTATTGATTACGGCTTCCGACTCCCAAGTGCTTATGATAACAGACCTCTTAATTTTGATGAGTTTAATTCACATATAAATCAGGCTATATATGTCAGTGCAACTCCGGGGCAGATAGAACGTGAAAAGACGGATATTATAGTTGAACAGCTTATACGTCCTACTGGACTGGTTGACCCTGAAATTATCGTAAAGCCCACACAAGGACAGATTGACGACCTGTATTCAGAGATTAACCAGCGTATTGAAAAAGGGGAGAGGGTGCTTGTAACAACTCTCACAAAGAAAATGGCTGAGGATTTAACTTCCTATTACGAAAAGCTTGGTATGAAAATACGCTATCTCCACCACGATATTGACACAATTGAACGTATGGAGATTATCAAAGACTTGCGAAGCGGTGTATTTGATGTTCTTGTAGGTATAAATCTTCTTCGTGAAGGACTCGATATACCTGAAGTCAGCCTTATAGCGATACTTGATGCTGATAAAGAGGGCTTTTTAAGAAGTGAAACCTCGCTTATACAGACAATAGGTCGTGCCGCAAGAAATGCTAACGGACAGGTTATAATGTATGCCGATGAAGTAACAGATTCAATGGAAAGGGCTATTATGGAAACAGAACGTCGCCGCTCATTACAGATTGCCTTTAATGAAAAGCACGGTATTACTCCTAAAACTGTCATAAAGGAAATACGTGATGTTATAGAAATCAGCTCTAAAAATAAGATAGAAGCCAAGACAAAGAAAAAGAAGATGTCAGCGGCTGAACGTCAGGCGCTCATTGACAGACTTACAATAGAGATGAAAAATGCCGCTAAAATGCTGGAATTTGAACACGCTGCATATCTCAGGGATAAGATACGCGAGTTAAAGGGAGAATAGTATGATAGATAAAATAAAAATTAAGGGAGCAAGGACAAATAATCTTAAAAACATTGACCTTGAACTGCCAAGAGATAAATTTATCGTAATGACAGGACTTTCAGGTTCGGGAAAATCTTCTCTTGCCTTTGATACGATTTACGCAGATGGTCAGCGTAGATACGTGGAGAGCCTCTCATCCTATGCCAGAATGTTCTTAGGACAAATGGAAAAGCCGGATGTCGACAGCATAGAAGGACTTTCTCCGGCAATATCAATAGACCAGAAAACAACATCAAAGAATCCGCGTTCAACAGTTGGAACTGTTACGGAAATATACGACTACCTGCGACTGCTTTATGCAAGAATAGGTATACCTCATTGTCCGGTTTGCGGAAGAGAAATCGCACAGCAGACGATTGACCAGATGGTAGATAAAATAATGGAGCTGCCGCAAGGAACAAAAGCACAGCTTCTTGCACCCATTGCAAGAAATCGCAAGGGACAATTTGCTAAGGAGCTTGAAGCTGCAAGAAAATCAGGATTTGTGCGTGCTCGTATTGACGGTATAATATATGACCTTTCTGAGGAAATCAAGATAGATAAGAATAAAAAGCACAACATTGAAATTGTTGTCGACAGAATTATTATCAAAGAGGGAATAGAGACACGTGTAACAGATAGTCTTGAAACTATATTCAAGCTTACAGAGGGTATTGCTCTTATTGACGTAATAGACGGAGAGGAAATGCTGTTTTCACGTAATTTTGCCTGTCCTGAACATAACATAAGTATCGGTGATTTAGAGCCTGTAATGTTTTCCTTTAATAATCCAGTGGGTGCCTGTCCTAAATGTACTGGACTTGGAGTATTCAGACAAATAGACCCTGATATAATTATTCCTGATAAGGAATTATCTATTGTAGAGGGCGCCATAAATGCAAGCGGTTGGAATAGTCTTGATGATACATCAATTGCTATGATGTATTATAAAGCCATTTCAAAATATTATGATATTCCTCTTGATGTTCCTGTAAAAAAGCTTAAAAAAGAGCAGATTAATATCTTCCTCTATGGTACTGGTACTACCGAGCTGGAGCTTCGTCGTCCTGCATCTCTTGGAGGAGGAAAGTATAGAACTCCTTTTGAAGGAATTATACCAAATCTTGAAAGAAGATATCGCGAAACCAACAGCGATTACAGCAAAGCGGTTATAGAGGAAACTATGACAGAGTGTGATTGCCCCGAATGTCACGGCAGACGACTTCGCCCCGAATATCTTGCTGTTACAGTAGGAGATAGAAATATAAGTGATATTACTGATTTCTCTGTAAAAAATTCTCTTGACTTTTTCAGTAACCTTAATCTTACTGAACAGGAAAAGCTGATTGGTGAACGTATAATAAAGGAAATTAAGGAACGACTTAACTTTCTCAGTAGTGTAGGGCTTGGATATCTTACACTTTCACGTTCCTCAGGAACACTTTCCGGAGGAGAGTCACAGCGTATCAGACTTGCAACACAGATTGGTTCATCCCTTGTAGGTGTGCTTTATATTCTTGATGAGCCAAGTATCGGACTTCATCAGCGTGATAATGACAAGCTTATTGCAACGCTGAAAAAACTTCGTGACCTTGGAAATACTCTTATTGTAGTTGAACATGATGATGATACAATGCTTGCGGCGGATTATATTGTAGATATTGGTCCTGGAGCAGGAGTAAACGGTGGAAACGTTGTATTTTCGGGTTCTGTAGATAAATTAATGAAATGCAGAAATTCAATTACAGGACAATACTTGAGTGGTAAGAAAAAAATCCCTGTACCTAAGAAAAGACGTGAGGGTAATGGAAAATATCTTACAGTCAAAGGGGCAACAGAGAATAATCTGAAAAATATTGATATAGATATTCCATTAGGTGAACTGATTTGCGTTACAGGAGTATCTGGCAGTGGCAAATCTTCTCTTGTAAATGCTATAATTCATAAGCATCTTGCTCATAAGCTTAACAGGGCAAAGACAGTAAGCGGAAAGTTCAGAGAGATGATAGGACTTGAAAATCTTGATAAGGTTATTTGTATAGACCAGTCACCTATAGGTCGTACACCACGTTCAAATCCTGCCACTTATACGGGTGTGTTTAATGATATTCGTGAGCTTTTTGCAATGACTCCTGACGCGAAAGCAAGAGGATATAACAGCGGACGCTTTAGTTTTAATGTCAAAGGCGGAAGATGTGAAGCTTGTGAGGGTGATGGTATTATCAAGATAGAAATGCATTTTCTACCCGATATATACGTTCCCTGCGAGGTCTGCAAGGGCAGGAGATACAATCGTGAAACCCTCGAAGTACACTACAAGGGTAAATCAATATATGATATACTCGAGATGACGGTTGATGAGGGAGTGGAATTTTTTGAGCATCTGCCAAAAATTGCCCGTAAACTCAAAACACTACAGGAAGTCGGACTTGGATATATCAAAATCGGTCAGCCTGCCACAACTCTTTCTGGAGGAGAAGCACAGCGTGTAAAGCTTTCTACCGAACTTTCAAAGCGTGCTACAGGTCAGACAATTTATATCCTTGATGAGCCTACAACAGGACTTCATACAGCTGATGTACACAAGCTTATTGATGTATTGCAGCAGCTTACAGACCAGGGGAACACTGTTCTTGTTATCGAACATAACCTTAATGTTATTAAGTCAGCTGATTATATCATCGATCTTGGTCCCGAGGGTGGTGACGGCGGTGGAACAATTGTTGCTGTAGGAACTCCAGAGGAAGTAGCAAAGTGTGATAAATCATATACAGGAAAGTATTTGAAAAAATATTTGTAATATTCGCCAAATCTACAGTTGCTATTTTGTGCAACGTTACGAATGTTTGTTGAATTTTGCTAAATTACTTGAAATAGATATGTTATTGATGTATAATATAAATGGATAGTTATATTCATATGGTAAAGTTATAATAGCCTGTATAGCTTTACTTTTAAACTGATAATATTATGAGAGGAGAATTTTTATGAAAAAAACTGAAAAAACGGCTTTAACTGCTGCTATTTTTGCCGCAGCAATGTATGGTACTGCAAATGCAGCTGCTGAGCCTGTTGAGGCAGGCGCTGCATTTACATCAACTACAACCTCTGTAGTAGGTATGGAAAGCGTTGCTGATAGTCAATCGGGTATCTCAATTGATGCAATCAAGGAACTGAATTCAAAAATGTCTGCTGTATATGGCCCGCCACCGTCAGATTATGATTACGGTAATAATTATGATGAAGAGGGTGTTGTAACTAGACCTACAACAGTACCATTATATGGTCCGCCTGAGTATATGACAACAAAGGCCCCTGATGAAGATGAGTTTGAAAATTGGACAACAACTACTGTAATAAATACAACTGCTTTTAATACTCTTTACGGTCCTCCTTCTGTGTTTACTACAACTACAGCTCCTGATATTAATGATACAACGACTACAACAGACTATGTAATAGCCGAACTTCAGACAAATGGTCAGCCTGTATACGGCCCTGCACCGCTATATGGTGATGTGAATGCTGATAACAGACTTGATGTATTTGATATGATACTACTTCGTGAGAGATTTGCTGAAAACAATACAAATTATAGTTTCGCAGCTGATGTAAACAACGATATGAAGATTTCTGTTGCTGACCTGGTGCTTCTAAATAAGTATCTTATGGGAAAGATTGATGATATTCGTTACCCCGAAAGAGAAGATGTTACAACAACTACAAGAACAGAACTTGCTGGAGTATACGGACCGCCTTCTTGGTTTACAACTACCGTAGAGGAGAATGACAGTATCACCACCACAGAAGTAACTTTTGCGCCATTATACGGTCCACCGAGTGTATTTCAATAAGGAGAATATATAAATGCTTGATGTAAACAAAAAACTTGAACATATGAAAACAATTGAGGCTTATCGTGCAGGACTTATGATAAAGCCTGAACTTCGTCATCTTTTCCTCGAGCTTACAATCAAATGTAACGAAAAGTGCCTCCATTGCGGAAGTAACTGTGGTGATGTATTCTATGATGAGCTTACACCTCAGCAGTATTCGAAATTCCTTGCAGAGATAAAAGGCGATTTTGGAACACAGAATAAAATGCTTTGTATCACAGGTGGAGAACCCCTTCTTCGTAAGGATTTCTTTGACATTATGGCAATAGCCAATGAACTTGGCTTCAATTGGGGTATGACAAGTAATGCTACACTTATTGATAAGCAGGTTGCTAAGGATTTAAAGCGTGTAGGAATGGATACAATTTCTGTAAGTATAGATGGACTTGAAGCAACCCACGACGCATTCAGACGTACTCCAGGCGGCTATAAAAAGGCTATGGAGGGCATAGAAAATCTTATTGAAGTTGGTGGATTTAAAGCTATACAGGTAACAACTGTTGTTACACATGAAAATATCGGTCAGCTTAATGAACTTTATAAGATTTTCAATGATATGGATATCGATTCTTGGCGTATCATTAATATGGAGCCAATGGGCAGAGCGAAGCAGTATCCTGAACTTCTTCTAACTCCTGATGATTATCGCTATATGTTTGAATATATCAGAAATAAGCGAATAGCAGGGGAGCCTGTTACATATGGTTGCAGCCATTACCTCGGTTTAGAATATGAGCGTGAGGTGCGTGATTGGTATTATCTCTGTGTTGCTGGTACATATATTGCAAGTATTATGGCGAACGGAGATATTACAGCGTGTCTTGATATTGAGCGTCGACCAGAGTTTATCAGAGGTAATATTCTTAAAGACCGTTTCAAGGATGTATGGGAGAATAATTTTGATATCTTCCGTAAAGACCTTGGCGATGAAAATGAAAAGTGCCGTAATTGCTCTGAAAAATGCCGTTGTCATGGTGATTCTTATCACAGTTGGGATTTTGACAAGGGTGAGCCACAACTTTGCTTTAAAGATATTTTATTCTGAATTAAGAAAGCCTGTATCGTTTTTGATACAGGCTTTTTCATTAATAAAAAAAGCTGATGTAAAAACAACATCAGCTAAAAGTCGAGGTGACAGGATTTGAACCTGCGTCCCCTACGTCCCGAACGTAGTACTCTACCAAACTGAGCCACACCTCGATTTATTAAAAGGTACTATAATATTATACTATAAAATATTAAAAAAGTCAAGCGTAAAATATATATTTAAAATATTAAATTTATACAGCAGGGCAATACCTCAAATATCCATAAGGATTATATGGGGTATTGTCCATTTTGCTGGCATAAATCGTAAATTACTTGATAATAACTCCCCAGTTATTCTTACTTACTTTACTATAAATACTTAGAATGGCTTTTTTACGTTGTGCTTTGTATACGAAAAGAGCACCAACGAAAATAACAAGAGAAAGTACTGAAGCAATAACCGCACCGGTAACACCGCCTACAACAGAAATAAGTGCAATCCAAACAAGGATAAGAAGCACGATGATAACAGGCAGATATAGCTTAGTGAAACCACCATTAGTGATTTTCAGATATTGCATAACGTCACGGCGGGAAAGGCTTTCGTAGTGGCGAATAAGGATTTTATCAGTTCTTGCCCAACTACAAAAGTCTTTAATGGAACTGAAACCGTGACTAAAATCCTGTCCTGTTTCGTTTACTCTGTACCAAACAGTATGAGCCCCATTTCCCTTAGGTACACAATCAAGAACGTGAATCATTGTACCTGGCTTTGCCTGTCCATTTAAATTTTTGGTAACAATGAATTTTCTATCAATAGCTTCATCGAAGCTTAAAAGATATTGTGCCATAAATTTCTTCCTTCCTTTTATTGAAATATAACTATAAGTCTATGGCAATAAACCTATTTATTTTCTTCGAATATTAAAATTAGCTCTTGCGACCTTTTTCTTTTGCTTTGCTTGTTTCACAAGGTCATCCTTTGACATAATCTCAGTAGGAGGTGTATTTCCATTAATATTCGGAATACTTTCCTCAGAAGAAGCATTTATTTCCTGGTCACTTGGCATCTCAGCAAAATAAACAACATCTTTGTTTTCTGCTGCTTTTACAGAATTGTCGAGGAAAGGGTTATTCTCATCTATATTTACTGCAGTGGAGTATTCTTCCTGTGCAGCAGAAGCAGAAAAATTTGTTTTATAATCAGATTGATACTGTGTTGGTGCAATATTTGAAATAAAACCCATTTTTTCAAGTTCTGTGCTATCAGGAACATTTGTACTATCTGATTCATTATCACCGAAGCCATTGAAAAATCCTGACATTGCAGTGTTAGAAGAAGGTTTAGTTTCAGGTGAAGATTTTACAACAGACGCCGGTGTTTCAGTAATATCTGGTACACTGAAATCATTAACAGAAGCATTTGTTGTCTGGTCAGCTTCATTTGAAATTTCTTCTGTTTGAGTTTCATTCTCTAAAAGAGATGTTATAGGAACATAATCAGAAGGGGAGATATAGACATTACATTTTGTATTAGCAGGATCCATAGCCTGTACAATCATTAGTTCAGATGGATTTGGTACTACAACACTGAAATCCACAAGAGATAATGTAATCATCTGTAATGCCCTTGTCATATCTGCATTGTTCATTGCAACAACGGCCATATACTCAGCTGGAATAATACCTGCGGTTTGATTAATCATATAGATAGATGACACACCTGAGATTATATCATAATTCTTCGCAAGAATAGCACATATCCTGGCATTAGCCGAAAAGGCTAATTTAGGTTCTCTGCGAATAAGCTGCTCTGCCGCTTCTCTGACCATACTGTAAAAAACATTTAAAGCCATAGTTAACACCGATTACCCTTTCACTTTTTCGGTTTTGGTTTGCGTAAAAGAAGACGCCGTTTATTTTCTTCAATTTTTTTCTTTATAAGTTCAGAATTTTCTTTGAGAAGGTCCTCATTGTACACACATGAAAGTGAAATATCATCCTGTGTGCCGTAATTAGTACGCTTCTGAACGTTTTTGCTTACAGTTTCAGAAAATGCTTCTGATTCCGAAAGCTGGTCAGCAATAATAGTATGATAATTAAGAAATTCAAGATCGCTGCCAAAAGATGTGTAAAGTCCATCGGTTGAAACAAATACTGCACTTATTTTCTTATCATCTACATAATAGCTGTTAAACATAGTAATAGCATTAGAATTACACATTGATGCTGTAATATTGGCTGGATTTGATTCTTCATAATCAATAATCATAGAAGTATGTCCATCTTCAAAAACAGCTATAAGACTGCCGTCTCCGATCTGAAATCCGAATGTGAAATTATCACACATAACAGCAGCTACAAGTGTTGTGCCATAAAATGATTCTACAGTAATTTCAGCAAGTTCTTCAGGGGTAAATTGATTTTTTTCTTCTTGGGTTAGAGGATTGACACGATAATGTTCATTTACTCTTATATTCCACTCTGAAATAATCTGACGTTCAATGTTTCTCATAATTCTTTTGTGATTCTTAGGGAACTCCCTGTTAAATTCATCAACATCTGAGTAGAAACGTTTAATGACATCCAAAGTACAATTTACAGCAATTTCTGATCCTATATTACTTCTGAAGTGTTTTTTACTACCATGACCGTCAGCGACTACTGCGGCCGAAAAATCCTTTGCAGCATAATGTGCTGAGCTATCCTGACATATTAAATTTTTGGCAATGTGACTTGCTCCTGTCATAGAATAGCTGAATCCTTTATACATAATTTACACTCCTTTCGGAATCATATTTTACCAACCTGTATCAAATGAAATATCGTCTGAATCTTCCTGTGATACAAGCTCCTGAATCTGTTGACCGAGGAGCTTCTGCTTTGAAGCAAAAACATCATCAGCATTCAATTCTTTGTTGTTATCATCGGAAAGAGTCATACTTTTACTTCCAATCTGAGAAGCAGTAACTGCAACTATTTTAATCATCTGTGCAAGCTGACTGCCCGTGTAGGCGTGAACAACAGTATCCTTTGAACCTGTAAATTCAGCAAGCATATCATCATTAGCTTCGTTTCCGATTCCGAGTGCAGCCTTAAGACCGAATTTATACCAACTGTTAGAATAAAGTTCTCTAAGACCTTTTTTGTAGTCATCTGAAGGATAACCGTCAGTCATAAGGAAAATTACAGGAGCAAAAGAAAGAGAAGGGGAATTGAGGAAGCTGTTTCTTGACATTCTTGCAGAAAGCTCTTCGAAAGCAGCACCCATACTTGTAACACCTGATGCATTAAGACGGCTCCATTCAAAATCTTCGATTGAAATAGGGGCAGAATACATCCATTTAATATCAGTTGAGAATGTTAGTACAGCAACCTTAACGTCAGTATCAGCTTCGCCTACTTTACGTATCTCAGGAATAAGTTCTTCCATAACAGTGTTAAGCTCACCGATTTTCTTTCCTCTCATACTTGCTGAAGTATCAATTACAAAGAATATTACAAGACTTTTCTTAGATACACTTGTTGCACCGAGGGGATCATCATCATCAAAATCAAAATCATTAGCTGGAGCAGTATTTTCTGCTGCCATAGGATTTAAATTCATATTTTCGCTCATAAAAGAGTACATCCTTTCAAACTATATTTTAGCTTTTACATCACCGAAGTTGATTTCAAGACCTTTCCATATAGGGAAACCGCTTCCGGGAGCAATATCATAAAACTGACCGTCAGGCATTTTAACATTCCACTTTCTGTCTGAAAGATTTTTTATGCCAAGAATTCCTGGACGAAGCTTATTTTCTACAAGTTCGCCTGCAACACTGAGGAAATCATCACAATCGGGGTAAATGTCACACTGATAGAACTGACGTCCAAGGTAAAGAGGAAGACGTATATCACTATTAGAGAAAGCAATGGTAGAAAATGTCATTCCGCATTTAGGGCATCTGTATGAAACATTATCAGGCTTTTCAAACATTGATGTAAAGTTTGTTCTTCCGCACCCACACATAATAATCTCTGAACGAAGTCTGAGGAAAAGATTCTGCCACTCATTTTCAATAATTCTTTTATTAGGATCGTTTACACCGTCTGTAAATGAACGGAGGAAAGCTTCCTTAATATATTCAGGATATAATCTCCAGAATTTAATGACATTATCGTGAATTCCTCTTACAGGACGGTTTGAAGCGTCATTTGGGTCATATACAAATACTGCATTTTGTCCGTAGTGTTTTAATTCAGAAGACTCTGTAAGGCATATATCCTTTACAACCTTTTCGCCTTCCATAGGATCGCCTCTAAAAAGAAGCTTGAAAAGTACTACAGCAAGAGAATACTTATCTGTCTGAACATCTGGCTTAGCAACTCCACGAACAATTTCAGGAGCCATATATCCAGGTTTACCGCCAATGCCGAAATTACTTCCTTCAGGAGCAATATTATCACAGTCGCAGACAAGAACTGCGCCTGTTTCAACGTTTATGAAGAAACCACCGTCGTTAAGATCCTGATAGCTTTTTCCGGAACGGTGGAGCTGACGGAATGAATTAACGATGTTTATAACAGCTGTTACCATAGCGTACAGATTTGCAAAACGTACGGATTTTTTAACAGCTTTACCTGTAAGAGGATCAATTACAAGTTTATATGTATTGAGAATATCAACAAAGGAGTCGAAACTTTCAGGCTTAAGATCCATAAGGTATCCGAAACCGCCATCAGGAGTTTCCTTTGTAAGATATTTCGGCCACAAGAAACGATTACTGGGAGGGCCGTCTGCAATATTACTACGGAGATTTTCACGGAAGTCCTTGGGCCTTTTGATTTTATCTACATCATACCATTTTAAAGCCCATTCCATACCATTGAATTCGACAAGATAAACGCTACCCTGACCACCACTACCGATTTTTTTAAGGACTTTGGCTTTTCCACCGAATTCCATATCAATCTGTTGTCCGAATTTAAGTTCGATCATTTGAATTTTCTCCTCTCTTTAGAATATAACACTATTATAGAGATCCATACCCATAGGTATTGTCTTACAATTTATATTATGACTTAAGCAATATTTATGTGTGTAAGAATTTTCATAACACTTTACTGTAAGCTGTGGACAATAAAGAAAAGCATTTTCATCAATAAATTTAACACTATCTGGTATATAGATCATAGAAAGCTTCTCACAGCCAGAAAATGCCTGTACACCGATACTTGTTACAGTTGGGGGAATATCGGCTACTGTAAGGGATTCACAGCAGAGGAATGTATTTTCCTCAATTTCCAATACACCTGTAGGAATTTTGATTGATTCCAACTCAGAGCACTGGCTAAATGCACCCTGACGAATTATCCTAAGCGAAGAAGGAAGCTCTATTGTACGAAGATGCTTACATCCTGAAAAAGCGTATTCTTCGATTGCAATAAGCGTTAAAGGGAGTTTTATACTACGCATTGAGGAAAATTTATCGAATGAAAATCCTTCAATTTTTGTATAATCCTTATGCAGTGCAACGTGCTTTGAAAATTTAAACTTTACAGCATCTATAGGACGAAAAACAAGAGCGTCGATATTCACTGTTCTGTGAGATTTAACATCAGGCTCATCTACAGGCACAGAGGTTTGTATGGTAACAGTTTCGGATTGATATATTTGTGGCTCAAATTCCCATTTCAGCATATATGTGAGACATGCAAGAACAAATTCTGTTGCCTGTTCTGAGAGGAAGCATTCGCTGATCAGAAAACTTCTTGCACGCATAATTGCGATGCTTCTGTCTTCCTCAACAAGCATATTCTGGAGAACACCTGCCCTTATAGTGTAAATAAGAAGACGGCATTCAGCTCTATAATCAGCAAGGTAATCCATCAGCAGAGCCTGGAGTTCTCTTACATTAACAGGTTTTAAGCTGAAGTTTTCTATTATAAGATTATAGAGGATACGCTGTATTTCAATTGTATTCTCAAAGCCCTCAACATTCTGCGGAACAGGCGCTCCGCAATTGTTGCAGGAAAGAGCTTTATCATTAAGCTCGGAAAAGCAGATTTCGCACTGCATAGCAATTCTCCTTGTAGTTTATTTGGAAATACTCATATTTGCCGTTTCATTTAAAGTTTTATTGATGTTTTCAATAACTTCCTTAATTTCTGAAATTGACTCAGTTATTTTGTCAGAGCTTTTATTTGTTGCGTCAACATTTTTATCAAGAGTTTTGAAAGCATTAAGAGTAGTTTCAAGGATAACAATCATCTGATTGATTCCATCTGCATTAAGAGTTTCATTATTCTTGCAGAAAGTGATAATATTTGTAATCAAGTCATTAACAACTTTTGATCGTTCTCCGGTTTTATTTGTAGAATCATCTATAGCATCAAGATTTGTCTTGATACTTTCCATTTTCTCTTTTAAATCCTCAGAAAAATCACGGCATTTGTTGGTGATTTCAGTATATTTTTCGTGATTGGAAACAAGTTCATTCTGACGTTCAACTAATATACTTCTCGAATGAACAACACAGTTATTTGGTGTATTTAGTCCACGACATACAGCAGTTGCCATATCACGGCATGAATCATATCCGCAAGCACGACAGTCATAGCATTTGTCAGCTTCTGAATTTTTGCCCATCAGCTTGAAAACTGCATCGAGTTGCTTATCGGAAGGAATAGGGGATGGGGATTGAGATTTATATGTTCTAAGGAAGTCATCAAGCTGGAGCTCTTCGTCGAATTTTTTGAAAAGTTTATCCTCTCCCTGACGGAAAACGCTTGTCTTACGACTTTTCTTTGCTTCCCTTTCGATATTTTTCATATAATTCATTATTTCAAATGGTGAATATTTTCCATCAGTAGCAGGACCCATATTGCATCCGAATTCACATGAAAGAACATCAAATATTTCAGGACGTTTTGATTCCTTTGTGTTTGCATAAAGATCAATCTCACTGTAAACTCTGTTAATACCTTCAGAACTTAATATATCAAGTTCTGGATTGTGAATAAGAAGATTATCTCTGAAACCACCAGGACGTGTATAAATAGTACCCATTTGTCCTTGTTGGTCGTCAAATCTGTACTCATATTCTTCATCCGAATTTGTATGGATAACAACGCCGTTTGCATCGAAATATTCCATAAGCTTGTTAAATGTTACATTGTACTCTACAAGACCTGTTTCGATAAACTCATTTTTCTGAGCTAAACAGGGAGTAAGAACAGCAATAGGATTTGTTCTTCTAAGATATTTTTTTATGTAAGCAACTGCACAAGCTACAGGACTATGAACAGGTGAAAGATTTTTTATAAGTGATGGCTGGTATCTTTCAATATAGTTTACTACAGCAGCACATGGCTGAGATATCATTTTTCCTACTTTATGGCTATCTAATGTACGAAGGTGCGCCCAAGTACAGATATCAGCACCAAAAGCAATATCGTAAATCACACAGCCCTTGCTTTTGAACCAGTCAAGTATACCAACCCAACGAGTGGGGAAAACAGTTCTGATTGCAGGAGATACGAGTATAATGGTTTTATCTTTTTCAAGACGCTGCATACATACTCTTGTATCATCAATATAATCTCTTGCACCGTGATTACATACCTTAAGACACTGTCCGCAGGCAATACACTTGTCGGAGTTAACTGATGTAATAAATCTGCCATCTTCAAGCATTTTTGTAATATTTGCCTCAGGAGCGGGACAGTTACGGATACAAGCATTACATCCAACACATTTTTCAGGTTTAACAATAATTATATCATTCATTTACTCTGTTCTCCTCAAATTCATATTAACCTAATTTATAAACATAAACACTTTATGAATATCTGATGTAAATCAGACATTGTTAAGTTCATTTGCCTGCTTTAAAAGATCTTCAAGATTTATTCCGCTTTCATTTTTGGGAGCGGAATAGGTAGTCGACCTTGATTCTTCATTTTTATCTGCAACGTCAATTTCGGTATCGTTTTTGTCTTTATCAGTGGTATTTTCGTCAGACGCATTTTCAGTGTCAGTGTTTTCTTCGACAACTTCTTCATCAATGCTATTAAGTTTGTCCTGTACACCGGAAAGAAGAACTTCTGAATCGTCTATGAAAGAAGCTGTTTTTGAATTGAATTCACCTAAAACTGACTTGATATTTTTAATTTCTGCATCAAGATTTTTCATATTTGCCAGAATATTTTCTTTAAGGCTATTTTCAGTTTCTACAAGCTTTTGATTTTTTTCTTCTGCAGTAGCAATAATATCTGCAGCTTTTTTTTCGGCATCTTTTATAAGCTTTTCAACTTTTTCATTTGTTTCTGCAATAAGATCTTCAGCAAATTTTTGTGCTTCATCTTTGTATGAAGAAGCTTCTTGTTTTGCGTTGTTAACAATGAGATCTCTGGATTTTTTTGCTTCTATGAAGATAATTCCGAGGTCTTCTGTATCATTATTTTTTAGGGCAAGCTGTTTCAGTCTGAGTTCTTCAACCTCAGCTTTGAGAGTTTTGATTTCTTCACGAAGTTTAATGTTTTCCTGCTCTTTAATGTTTAATTCTTCCTTACGAGCCTTGTTTTTTTCAGAAAGATTTTCATTTTTAACCTGAAGCTGTGTAAGCTGAGCTCTTTCTACAGCCAGAGCATTTTCATAAGCTTTATCCTGACTATAACCTTCTTCATATTTTTTGATTATCTGCTTATTTTCGCGAATTTCATTTTTAAGGTTATATATAAGTGAATAAAGCGTTTCAAGTCTTTTATCTACATCCGCCTTATCGTAACCACAGAATGCAGCAGCTTTAATAAAGAGTGTGTCAGCCATATTTCATTCTCCTTTTAATTATTATTCAAGCATATCACATATGCTATAATACCCAAAATTAATAAAAAGTAAGATCTAATATAGTAAAGGTAAAAAAGTACCTCTCTATATTGTAACATATTTTTGTATGAATTACAATGTTTAAAATAAATAAAAAATACTGTTATTTAAGCTTTTTTTTTATTAACGCTTTAAGACGATACTGTGAGGAATACCTGAAATGTTACGAAAAAACGTTAATTTTAAAATAATGAACCAAATTAGTCGATAATATACAAAAACTCTTTATTTATTATACCATATCCTATGTAAAATTTCAAGTGTTTTTTTGCAAAATATGAAATAAATCACAATATTTTTATAGTAATATTTGGAATAAATGTACGATAATAGACTTTCGCGATGTAAAGACAATTATATTCAGTTTAAAAAAATCCAGGGGATTAGATATTATATCCAATCCCCTGGAGTGTTATTTTAACTGAAGAAGTATAAAGAACCGTTACCTTTTTCGATTGCGTAGTCTGCTGCACTGTCAGCGTTTTTCATAAGATCTTCGGATGTCTTTCCATCTCTTGGGAAGTGAGTAACACCTGAGCTTACGGTGATTTCCTGGAGTCCGTCGCCAAGAGCGATTGGTTCGCAAACCTCTGCGTTAAGATCGCTAATGTAGCTTGAAACGGATTCCCTGCTTCTCTGACCTGTAATGATAAGTGCAAATCTTGCGCCGCGTATTCTTGCAACAGTACCTGAGTTGCCACAGAAGTTATGTAAACGGTAAGCAAATGTTGTAAGAATCATATCTCCGCTTGCGTTATCACGGGATTTAACGATTTTATCAAAATCGTTTATTTCAGTATATACAACAGTAAATGGGGTTTTTTCTTCACTTTTTATAAGTTCATCAAGCTTTACAGCAAACATTTCCTTATTGAAAAGACCTGTGAGATTATCGTTATATACGATACGAGAAAGACGCTCGCCCTCTTTGGTGATAACATCGTTAGTTTCTATAAGATCTTCGTTTTGTTTTTCGAGTTCTTCCTGTGCTTTGATAGATTGCATTGAGTAGTAGTGAATGAGTGTACATACGACAATTGTAATAAGTGGAGAGATAACACCAGGAGCTGCACCAGGGTTGTGACTTACAATAACACCAAATACAAGGATGTAAAGAGAGTTGACTATACACATTACAAGTGATGTGAAAATACCTTTTTTAGGAATCATAACAACCATAGCAACGGCAATAAGTACCTGAATCTGTGAAATGATACCATTTACACCACCGGATGCTGCCTGTGGTAGATTGCCAGCACCTATCCTTCTGGATATCTGTCCTTGTCCAACAAGTGTGGAAATGAAAAGAAGTATTCCGATGATGCGTATTACTGTTGGGTTAAATTTACGTCTTTTTGATTTTTTCATAAGCTTTATTTCCTTTCATAATTCATAAAACTCGTAAATAGTTTTATTAATTTTCTATTATGATTATTATATACTAAATATTTCAAAATGTCAATAGAATTTTGAAAATATTCACTAAAAATTAATAAATTAGGATTTGGTATTTGCTTTTTCAGATGATTTCTCTTTGGAGAATGCTGATATAATTCCGTATAGAACGTAGACTACTACAGCTGCTGTAATGAGCATAATAAAAGTAAAAAGTACACTTTCTGTAAATGACCTCATTGCTGTTGTATAAGAGATGTAAATCTGTGGCTGTTTGATTGTAAATGATGAAAAATAGTTAGTATTTAACAAATATATACAAGGAATACAGCCAAGTACGCCTGCACACATTGAGCCGGTACCAATCCAGTATAGTGTGTCTTTAACACGTTTGAAATTGCATATTAGAAGCAATACAGCAAGAAAAGCTGACGCACAGATACATATAGTTTTGATTGTATCAAGCTTAATAAATATAGGTTTTATCTTGCTGATAATTCCATGTTTAATCAAAGCGTTGAATTTGTATACGTCGCAGTACTCTTCTATCGCGGCATGTGCATTATTTTTTGCGGCAGCAAGCTTTTCATAATATGGATCGTTTCCATCTTTTATTTCGTAATTTGTGCTTTTAGCGTATTCCTCAAAATATGTTGTTATGCTTTTATCGAGATCGGTATTTACAGGAATGTTGGCAAATTTTTTTGAATCTCCGCCATTCAGCTTGGCGAATCCGTAATCAATTCTGTTCTTTATAACCATACTAAGATATTCCTGATTAATACTTTTCATATGAACTTCAACCGGAATACCTGTATCAGCGTATTTTTCACTGAAATATTTTTCAAGCTCTTTGTGAACTACGTTATTGATTTCCTTTTCTTCTGTTAATTTCAACAGATTCTGGCTAGAAGCAAATTTATCTGCTGTGATACAGCCTACAGAAGCTATAAGCGTAAAAACGAAGATAAGAGTGATGATAAACGAACTTATATATGAACCTTTACTTTTCATTTACTCACCCTCCTTTGTAGAATAGAATTGCTTTTTAGTTAATTCGCATACAGCACCGATACGTCTATCGGAGGCGCCAAGTAAATCGCGTTTGCAGGTATAAATTGTAAGTTTACTATCTTCGCTCGGAACAATATATTTTTTATCTTTACTACTGAATTCTATAAGTTCTGTTACTGTATAGGTGAATTTTCCGTAATTTGTATAAATATCTACAATATCACCTTTTTGGATGTTATTTAAATCAGCGAAATATGTGTCAACGTGAGCTGAAATAACAGAATTGCCATCTGCACCAAACACAACTGAGCTTGATGACTGACAAGCACCACGTTCAAGAAGTTCTGTAGTAGTACCCCAATATATCGGAACATTTATTCCAAGTGATTTTGTGCTTACAATAGCATATAATTCTCCGAAGTCGGGACGATCGGGTTCACCTGTTTCTGATGTTTCGCCGCTGTAATCCATATTAATGTCGTTATCTTTTATAACGAGTCCTGAATCTTCATTTAGAGGGTCAGATTTAAGACTATCCATAAAAGCAATGTTTGTATATGTTTTTATTTTATCAGCTGGTTTAATTGCAGCAGCTATAGTGATTCCTGCACAAGTTACACTTAGCATTATAGGAGTTATAATATGCAGGGCTATATTGCTTTTTGCTTTTTTCTTTTCTTCCATTTCAGACCTCTTTATTGCCAAATGATTTTTTAACTATAAAAGCAGTTCCCAATAAGCCTAATGAAGTAATTGCAGCTGCAAGTGCAAGAATACCACGGCGGTCGTAACCTGTAGCGGCTACAGTGTCGCTTGCAGCACTTAAAGCCACGAGCTTTCCGTCTTTATCCTTCATTGAAAGAATGATGTTACTATCGTTGAGTTCTTCGACATTCAGTGTAAGGCCAAGTTGATTTGTAATATCTGCCATACCATCAATTATTTCAGCTTTGTTATCAATAGGAAGCTGTTTTAACAGGCTTTTATAATCTTCAGGGGACATATTGCTGAGAAATGCTGTTTTTTGTTCAGGAGTTAAAGAGGCGATATATGCTCGTTTTTCGTCAAGACTCATAGCTGCGAATTCTTTTGAGCTTATTCGATCGAATGTAGAGCCATTAGGGAGTGTGATTGTTATTTTATCATTTTTAGATGTGTCTGCGGTATTTCCTGATGAGCTGTTATTGTTGCTTTCTTCAGAGTTATCCGCACCTGCAACCGGAATGGTTGTAGTTATAGTGCTTTCTGTTGACGATTGGGTTGCTGTCGTGATAACAGGTGCTGGTGGAGTTGCGGGACTCATACCGTTATCTATAAGCAACTGATTAATCATTTCCTGATTCATACCCCTTAGTGTTGCCATATAGCTATCAATAAGCTCAGGAGGGTACATTGACGGATCCTCGTAATATTTGTTCCAGCCTGCCTGTATAAGACTTTCTGGAAGCCCCATTGAACGTGCGAGTGCAGCAGCTTCTTCAGGTGTAGCTGCATTTACACAAAAAGGAGCAACTGAAAGACTTAGCATAAAAGCTGTTCCTGTAAGTAATCCCAAAATTTTCTTTTTCATATTTATTCTCCTTAATATACGCTGAAAATTTCGTCGGAATGATTTATACATACATATTTATTATACCCTTTTTAAGCATATATGTCAAGCTTTAAAAAGAAATTTACAGATTTTTTCAAAAAAGGGGTTGGAAAATTTATTTAGATGTGGTATAATAATAAATATTGAGTATAAAAGAGCTGTTTGGTGTAAATAAGATAACAGCATAGATTATAAGGAGTATTTATGAGAATAAGACATAAACCTTGGGCTAAGCCTGAACTTGAAGCGTGTATTTTTTATGTGAAATCCCCAGCAGAGCAAAAAGGTAAATGGACAGAACTCTTTTCTGAGCCTGAACGACCTCTTTATGTTGAACTTGGCTGCGGAAAAGGTGGATTTATTTCACAAATTGCCCCTGCACATCCCGAAGTTAATTTTATCGCGATGGATATAAAAAATGAAATGCTTGTTCTTGCAAAGAGAAAGATTGAAGCGGCATACAATGCTATCGGGCAAACACCAGATAATGTACGTGTTGCAATTCAGAATATAGAGCGGCTTGATCTTGCCTGGGATGAAAACGACAGAGCTGACAGAATTTACATAAATTTCTGTAATCCCTGGCCTAAAGGAAAGCATAAGAAACGTCGTCTTACACATACAAGACAGCTTCTTAATTATAAAAAGTTTCTTAAAGGGGAAATTTGGTTCAAGACAGATGATGATGAGCTTTTTGAGGAATCCTTCGAATATTTTAAAGAAGCAGGTTATATAATTAAATTCAAAACCTTCGATTTGCATAAGGAAAGCGGTATAGAAAATTATGTAACAGAACATGAAAAAATGTTCAGCGATGAGGGAAAGAAAATAAAGTTCCTTATTGCAGAGCCGAAAAAGGAGGTCTAATATGGAGTTCAGTAAGGAAACGGAAAAGTTTTCGTTTGGATTTGGAACAGATAAATTGGTAGGAAATACCAATGTAAAAGAGCTTCACAATGCAAAGACAACTGAGAAATCCGATAAGCAGGAAATAGCTGAAATAGCATTAAGTGCTGCTGCGGTAGTTGGTGTTACACTTTTAAAACTAAAATTTGGTAAAAAGAAAAATAAAAAATCAAAGAAAAAGAAACGTTGAAAAGACTTTACATTTGTGCTGAAATATGTTATAATAAATAAAACACCTGTTAATCGGCTTTTGAGGTTTACGAGTAGTGTTAATAAAGCCTGTCTGAACCTCGGACAGGCTTTTATTCCGTAATTTTGCCGTTTAACTGAAAAGGAGAAATTATGTCAAGAATTCTTATAAAGAATATCCGTGCTATTGATGTGGAAAATGATTTTGTTACAGATATTTTAGTTGCAGATGGAAAAATTGCTGATATTGCCGAAAATCTTACTGCTCAGGCTGATGAGGTAATTGATGGAGCCGGTCTTGTTGTTATGCCATCATTGTTTGATATGCATGTTCATCTTCGCGATCCTGGCTTTACTCATAAGGAAACAATAGAAACAGGCTGTGCAGCTGCACTTGCAGGAGGTGTTACAGGTATTCTTGCAATGCCAAATACAAAGCCTATTTGCGATAATCCCGAAACTATCCGCTATGTCATTGAAAAATCAGCGTCCACGGGAGTTGATGTTTACCCTGTAGGTTGTATTACAGGGGGAATGAGCGGAAATGGTCTTTGCGATTACGAAGCATTGAAAAATGCAGGCTGTATTTGCATTTCTGATGACGGCAGACCCGTTGAGAATGCTGAAATGATGCGGAAGGCTTTGGAACTTTCGAAGGAAAACGGACTTCTTGTAGCTTCCCATTGTGAGGATTTAAGCATTATTGATGGCGGTATCATGAATAAAGGAGAAATATCCGAAAAGCTTGGAGTTAAGGGTATGGATCGGGCTTCCGAAGATTATATAACAGCTCGTGAAATGATTCTTGCTCATTCTGTTGATGCAAGAATTCACATATGTCACGTTTCAACCAAGGGAAGTACGGAAATGATCCGGTTTGCTAAATCACAGGGCGTAAAAGTAACCTGCGAAACAGCTCCCCACTATTTTATGTTTACGGATAAACTTCTTGAAAAACGTGACGCTGATTACAGAATGAATCCGCCGCTTCGCACGGATGAAGATTTAAAGGCTATAATAGCGGGTATAAAGGATGGCACAATTGATTGTATTATAACTGATCACGCTCCGCATACTCCTGAAGAGAAGGCTGATTTCGAAAAAGCTCCTAATGGAGTTCTTGGACTTGAAACTTCTTTGGCTGCAACTCTTACATCATTATATCACACAGGAGAAATTACACTTAATAAGATTGTGGAACTCATGTGTGTCAACCCGAGAAAAATCCTTGGAGTTGAAGCAGCTGAAATTAAAAAGGGCAGTATAGCTGACCTTGTAATTGTTGATATAAATAAGAAATGGACTGTTGACCCGGAAAAGCTGCATTCTATATCGAAGAATTCAGTATTCAAGGGACAAACCCTTACAGGAAAGCCACTTGTTACGATTTCAAAGGGAATTATAAGATATGATGCAAGATAAAAAGGCTTTTGCCATAAAATAAATATTTCACAGGAGGAATAAAAAATGTCATTTGACAGACTTATCGAGAAAATTATTGAACTGAAAAATCCTACGGTTGTAGGTCTTGATCCCAAGCTTGAATATGTACCGGAATTTATTCGCAGACGTTACCTCGTTGAGGATGGACTTACTCTTAAAGCTGCTGCAAAGGCGATTTACGACTTTAATCAAGCTATTATAGATGAAATATGTGATGTTGTTCCGGCTATCAAGCCACAGGCGGCATATTATGAAATGTATGGTCACTATGGTATAAGAGCGTTGGAAAAGACAATTCGTTATGCAAAGCTCAAGGGTATGTTTGTTATTACAGATGGCAAACGTAATGATATTGGTGCAACAATGGAGGCTTATACTAACGCACATCTTGGAACTACAGCTGTAGGCGATAGCGTTTCAGAAGCTTTCGGTGCTGATGCTCTTACAGTAAACGGGTATCTTGGTACAGATGGAATTTCTCCACTTCTTAAAGTCTGCAAAGAAAAGGATAAAGGCATTTACGTACTTGTAAAGACTTCAAATCCTTCAAGCGGTGAATTGCAGGATTTAAAGCTTGAGGACGGTACACCTATTTATGCGAAAATGGGCGATCTTTGTGAAATGTGGGGAGCTGATACAATTGGTAAATACGGTTATTCAGCTGTAGGTGCTGTAGTAGGCGCTACATATCCCGAAATGCTTACAGAGCTGAGAAAAAGACTTCCGCATACAATGTTCCTTGTACCTGGCTATGGTGCACAAGGTGGCGGTGCAGAAGGCTTAAAAGGCGGCTTTGATGAAAATGGACTTGGTGCAATTGTTAATTCCAGCCGTGCAGTTATGTGTGCATATCAGAAAGAGGGCTGCGATGAACGCGATTTTGCCAAGGCAGCTCGTCGTGAGGCTATTCGCATGAGAGATGATATAACACAGTATATTAATCTTAAATAAGACAAAATCCGTGCGATGTCTGTTTTACAACAGTGTTGCGCGGATTTATCTTGATAAACTATTGACTATTTCTACTAAATGGGGTATAATATATAGGTAATGATTATTATTTAAAGGAGTTATGAAAATGAGTGAATGTACACACAACTGCTCTACTTGCGGAAGCGATTGTGCAAGCAGAAAAGAGCCACAGAGTCTTATCGAAAAGCCTAATGAGATGAGCAAGATTGGCAAGGTAATTGGTATTGTCAGTGGTAAGGGCGGTGTAGGTAAAACTATGGTTTCATCTATGCTTGCTGTAGGTATGCAGAGAATGGGAAAGAATGTAGGACTTCTTGATGCTGATATAACAGGCCCTTCAATTCCCAAGGCATTCGGTATTCACGGTAAAGCTGATGCTTGCGAGTTCGGAATTATCCCAAGCAAGAGTAAAATGGGTATTGATGTTATGTCAATTAATCTTCTTCTTGAAAATGAATCAGATCCTGTTGTATGGAGAGGACCTGTTATTGCAGGTGTTGTAAAGCAGTTCTGGACTGATGTTATCTGGAAGGACGTTGATTATCTTTTTGTTGATATGCCTCCAGGAACAGGTGATGTTCCGCTCACTGTTTTTCAGTCTATTCCCGTTGACGGTATCGTAATTGTGACATCTCCTCAGGAGCTTGTATCAATGATAGTTGAAAAGGCTGTAAAAATGGCTAAACTTATGAATATTCCAATTATCGGTATTGTTGAGAATATGAGCTATTTTGAGTGTCCCGATTGCGGCAAAAAGCATAAAATT
Organism: Ruminococcus sp.; assembly: GCA_017397925.1. Classification (GTDB taxonomy): domain Bacteria; phylum Bacillota; class Clostridia; order Oscillospirales; family Ruminococcaceae; genus Ruminococcus. The sequence continues at coordinate 8,883 of JAFQHO010000047.1, read as the reverse complement.
TATGGTGACAGTCATATTGAGGATATTGCCAAGGAATACGGTATACCTGTAATTGCACAGATTCCAATTGCTCCTGAGCTTGCAAAGCACTGTGATCAGGGAACAATTGAACTTTACGAGGGCGATTGGATTGACCCTGCTGTTAATCAGATTGCTAACATGTAATAAAAATAAGCGGCTTTTGATAGGATTTATCATTAGCCGTTTTACTTTATAAGAAGGATGGTGCGTTGTATGAATTATGTTAACAGAAAAATAATTGACAGTATTATTTCAAAAGCAGAAACGGTATGTCCGAATTCCTTGGCACTTATAGGAATTTATGGTTCTGTTGCAACAGGTGACGAATATGAAAAATCTGATTTAGATTTGCTGATACTTATTAATGATGAAAAAGGTTACAAGCTTGCAACAGGTTTTATTCTTGATGATAGCAAAATAGGATATGATTTATACTGTACAACGATTAACGGATTAAGATTTGATTCTGAATGTCATAGCGCACATCTTTCAAAGCTGATGGATTCTAAAATTATTTATATAAAAAACTATGAGACTTATGAGGAACTTTGCTGCTTAAGAGAGAAAACAAAGCTTTTTTTATGTTCTGATGAACGATACAAAAGGGTTGATGAATTAATAGAAAAAGCAAAAATCTCATATGCCGAGGTTTGCCTGTATGATGATATGGGACACATACGAGTGTGCGTTTGCGATGTAATGCTATCTCTTGCAGATGCTATTATGATTTATCACGGTACGTATTTTAAACGTGGAGTAAAGCGTATTTTTGATGAACTTTCTCAATTTTCACTTGATAATGTTTTTACAGATAATATGAAAAAAATCTCCGAAAGTAAGGATATCTATGAAATTCGATCACTTGCAAAAGACATTATATTGTATGTTGAGAAATATGTATCAAGAGAAGTTGAAAAAATAAATCCAACAAAAGAAAATATAGCTGGGACATATGAGGAAATGAATTCGAACTGGAGGAATAAGGTCGAAGAGGCATCTAAAAGAAATGATTGCTTTTCTTCGTTTGTAAATATGTGTTCTTTACAGCATATGATTTCAGATATTTCATCTGTATTTAAAATCGACTATTTTGATCTAATGGGAAATTTTCAACCTGATTGCATAAAAGAAAATGAAAAAATAGTTGATTCATTTTTAAACGAATATAAAAAAATTTATAATGGTTGTGATTTATATGTAAAATCCTATCCTGATGTGGACGTGTTCGTGGAAGATTATATTAATGGATTAGTGTGATAATCTTTATTTTTATGCAGATAGTATTCAAATATTGTTCCCAACGTATTGAATTATACAACAAAAAACAAGCACACTCTCGAGACCGAGAATGTGCCTGTTTTACTTCCAAAAGTATGGAGCTGATGATCGGACTTGAACCGACGACCTACGCCTTACCAAGGCGTTGCGCTACCGACTGTGCCACATCAGCATCAACAATAAATATTATACAACATTTGTAATTAATTGTCAATAGGGAAGTATATATTTTTATGATTTAATTTAAAAAGGCCTTGACATTTTCTCTATTATATGGTATCATATAAAAAACGGTGAACGAATAAAACCTGTGAAAACGGCTGTTCAGAGAGCTTTCGGACGGTGGGAGAAAGTCAGCTGTCACAGAGAATTACATTCGGGAGTTGCCCTGTTGAAACTAAGTAGGCAGGGACGGTTAGGCACGTTATAGCCCTTTTGAGGTCGGGAGTTTTCCCGATAAATCGAGGTGGTACCACGAGTAATTTCGTCCTCGTACAGTTTTTGCTGTACGGGGATTTTTGTTTAGGATAAGCGGTGAATATATGAAAACAGTACCTGCAAAGACTATTCTGCAAAAGAATAAAACATCTGAATGGTTCGGCAACGATTATAATATGAATTTATATCGCGGCTGCTGTCACGGCTGTATTTACTGCGACAGCCGTTCTGAATGTTATCACGTTGAGGATTTTGACACAGTTCATGCAAAAGAAAACGCACTTGAAATACTGCGTGACGAATTGCGGAGAAAGGTGAAATCAGGAATTATAGGTACGGGAGCAATGAGCGACCCATATAATCCTTTTGAAAAAACGGAGTTGCTTACCCGTCACGCTTTAGAGCTGATTTCTGCTTACGGTTTTGGTTTAACGGTAATCACCAAAAGCGATCTTATAACACGGGATATTGACATATATAAAGAAATTTCGGACAATTCCCCTGTGCTGTGTAAAATGACAATTACTACTGCTAACAATGATTTGTGCAGGATAATTGAGCCGAATGTTTCTGTTGCTTCGGAGCGATTTGAAGCATTGGCGAAAATGGCTGACAATGGGCTTTTCACAGGAATAACTCTTATGCCTGTACTCCCTTTTATTGAGGACAGCGTGGAAAATATCAGAAATATTGTCCGTACTGCCCACCAATGCGGAGTGCGGTGCATTTACCCATTTTTCGGGGTAACTCTGCGGACAAATCAACGTGAGCATTTTCTCAATGAACTGGACAAGCGGTTCCCCGACAGCAACCTCAGACAGCGGTATATAAGCTATTATGGAAACAGATACGAATGTGTCAGTCCGAATATGAAAAAGCTGTGGAAAGTATTTACCGAGGACTGCGACAGATACGGAATAATCTACAATATGAAAAGCATTATTTCCGCCTATAAAATGGGCTATGGGGATAATCAGCTTTCGTTTTTCTAAGGGGGGATAATATGAACTCAAAACCCACGATGATAGCGGTTTTTATCGGTCTTATTATCTTTGCACCATTAATGTTCTATCTCAAAGGTATTCCTATAATTTACGCTTTTTTACTTACAGCTATTGTTGGTTTATTCTTTATATTTGCATCTATAAAAGAAAAAAAGGATGACAAAAAGGCTCAATTACTCAAGGATCGCATTATAGATGAAAGTTATTTCAATAGTGCGGAATGGCGTGAGAAGTATTTAAGCCGTGTTACAGAAGATTTTTTTGAAACCTCTGATAAAAAAGGCATGAAAGCAGATTTAACAAAGAGATATCATCGAATGGTATCAATTCCCTTTATGCTTATGGGAATTTTTATGATAGTTGGTTCCTTTTGTGTTTTCTTAGTTGAATTTGAATTTACAAATATTTTTTACTTTCTCTTCGGCTTGCTGATTGGTTTATTTCTTTTGTATTCATTTGGAATAAAATATATTATTGCCGTTCCATTGAGAAACTTCTATAAAAATAACCCTGATTGCAGTGATATTGAATTTTCCTATGTATCAGGAAAAATCCTTTCAAATAAAGATTACCGCAATGGAAAGGGAATAAATATTGGCGGAAAATATACTGTTATTTACAACAAAGATGCAGTATATGCAATTGATAATAATCAGATAACAAATGTTTCAAGAACTGTCATAAGATTAAAGAATTATATGGACAATATTTATGCCGGAGAGCAATATAAGTTTAAACTGAATATAACAGCTGATACGGCATACTCAGTTGAACTTGACGAATATCAGGTTGAGGCAGCACTTTCTGAACTTAGAGCATTGGCAGAAAATGCCGACAAAACAGCATACAAAGAAAAAACTGAAAATGAGATAGTAGTTTGAGGAGCTGATACTATGAAAATTCTTGTAACAGGCGGAACAGTATTTGTAAGCCGATACACAGCGGAATATTTTGTGCAAAAGGGACACGAGGTGTATGTTCTCAACAGAAACAGCCGTCCTCAATCCAACGGTGTGCATCTTATTGAAGCTGACCGCCGCCAACTGGGCGATAAGCCGAAAAATATCCCCTTTGACCTTGTTGTTGATGTTACTTCATATAATAAGGAAGATGTAAAGGATTTATTAAACGCTCTTGGTGATTTCGGCGAATATATTATGATTAGTTCAAGTGCGGTTTATCCTGAAACTCTCCCACAACCATTCACGGAGGATATGAAAACAGGCTATAACACTCATTGGGAGGCTTACGGCACAAATAAAATTGATGCCGAGGAATATCTCCTTGAAAATCTGCCGAAAGCTTACATAATCCGTCCCCCATATCTCTACGGCAAGATGAATAATCTTTACCGTGAGGCATTTGTTTTTGAGTGTGCAGAAAAAAATCTCCCCTTTTATATGCCAAAAGACGGCTCACTTAAACTTCAATTTTTTGATGTTGAGGATTTGTGCAGGCTTATTGAGGCTATTGTTGAGAAAAAGCCTGATTATCACGTTATAAATTCGGGTAATGTACAGGCGACAGATGCGGCTGAATGGGTAAAGCTTTGTTATGGTGCACTGGGAAAAACTCCCGATATACGCTATGTTTCGGCTGAGTACGAACAGCGGCGGTATTTCCCTTTCAGAGATTACGAATATTATCTTGATGTAACAAGACAATCAGAACTACTCACCGATTTGAAGCCACTTGAAATTGGCTTGAAAGAATCATATGAGTGGTTTAAAAACAATCGTGAACTGATAGTCCGCAAGGATTATTTCAGATATATTGAGGAAAATTTTTAAAGGTTCCCTAATGAGAATTGTATGGAAGGTGGTGGTATCCGTGAAATCTGTAATAGATTTCATCGCATATGGTTCACTTTTATAAGATTATTTATGAAAGTGAGGAAATTTAAATGATTAGAAAAGCACAGAAGTCCGATATTCCGCAGCTTGCGGAAATATATAAGCAGCTGCACACTATTCACTGTAATCTAAGAAGTGACTATTATAAAATGCCCGAAGATGATTTTTTCGTTACTGATTTGGAGGATGTTTTGAAAAATGAAGAAATGACAGTTATTGTGAGTGAATGCAATTCTGAAATCACGGGCTACGCAGTAATCTTCTATATTGATATGGACGAAATTGTAAATCTTCCATTAAAGAAATGCTTTATTGAGCAATTTGCTGTTAATGAAAAATTCAGGAGAAAAGGCATTGGCAAAAAGCTTATGAATTACGTTAAAAAGCTTGCCGCTGAAAATAATTGTCAGTCGGTTGAGCTTGGAGTGTGGTGCGAAAACTATAACGCAGTTGAATTTTACTCAGAAATGGGATTTGTACCACGCACATATAAAATGGAAATGAAAATAATGTAAAAGGAGAATAAAATTATGACTACATTTGAAGAACTCAGACGCAGAGGTCTGCTTGCACAGCTGACCGATGAAAAGGAAATCGAGGAGCTTGTAAATGCTGGAAAGGCTACTTTCTACATTGGATTTGACCCCACAGCTGATTCCCTCCATGTTGGACACTTTATGGCACTTTGCCTTATGAAGCGTTTACAGATGGCAGGCAACAAGCCTATTGTTCTTATCGGCGGCGGTACAGCTATGATTGGCGACCCTTCAGGTAAGACAGATATGAGAAAGATGATGACTCCCGAAACAATTCAGCACAATGTTGATTGTTTCAAGAAGCAGATGAGCCGTTTCATCGACTTTTCCGAAGATAAGGCAATTGTCGTAAACAACGCTGACTGGCTTATGAATCTCAATTATGTTGAACTTCTTCGTGATGTTGGCGCTCATTTCAGCGTAAATCGTATGCTCTCCCACGAGTGCTACAAGCAGAGAATGGAAAGAGGTCTTACATTCCTTGAATTCAATTATATGATTATGCAGAGCTACGACTTTATGGAGCTTTTCCAGAAGTACGGCTGTAATATGCAGTTCGGCGGCGATGACCAGTGGGCAAATATGCTTGGCGGTACAGAGCTTATCCGCCGTAAGCTTGGCAAGGACGCTTACGCAATGACAATTACACTTCTCCTCAACTCCGAGGGCAAGAAAATGGGTAAGACTGAAAAGGGTGCAGTATGGCTTGATCCCGAAAAGACAACTCCTTACGAGTTCTTCCAGTACTGGAGAAACGTTGCTGACGCTGATGTTATCAAGTGCCTTAAGATGCTCACATTCGTTCCTGTTGAAGAAATTGAGGAAATGGAAAAGACAATGGAGGGCGCACAGTTCAACGCAGCTAAGGAGCTTCTTGCATACGAGCTTACAAAGCTTGTTCACGGTGAGGAAGAAGCTGAAAAGGCCAAGGCAGCTGCAAAGGCACTTTTTGGCGGCGGCGGAAATGACGAGAATATGCCTACGGTTGAGATTGATTCCGCAGAGCTTACTGACGGCGCAATGGGATTGCTCACACTTGTTGTAAAGGCAGGACTTGCTCCCTCAATTTCAGAGGCGAGACGACTTGTACAGCAGGGTGGTATCACAGTAAATGACGAGAAAATGACAGACGGAAAGGCACAGATTAAGTTTGAGGGCGATGTAATTATTCGTAAAGGTAAGAAGGCATTTAAGAAAATAGTTGTTAAATAAAAAACAATAAATATTAATTATATATCTATAGTGTGAATTAAAATCCCCCCGTTTTTCAAGAGAAAACGGGGGGATTATCATCACTATAGTGTTTTTTTTAGTTATTATTTTTTGATTTAAGTGTTCTGATAGAATTAAGTATCAGCAACATTGCAACTCCTGAATCCGCAAAAACTGCTAACCACATATTCGGATGACCGAGAATTCCAAGAATTATAACAAGAGCTTTTATTCCCAAGGCAAAGAATATATTCTGATATGCTATATGTTGGGTAGTATCTGCAATTTTTTTAGCTGAAACTACAGCTATAGGCTCACTATTCATAAATACGGCATCTGCCGCTTCAATGGCAATATCGGATCCATTTTGCATTGCACCGCCGATGTCTGCTCCCGCAAGAACAGGTGCGTCATTTATACCATCGCCTATAAACATAATAGAGCCGTATTGTTTTCGCAGCTTATTCATCTCAGCAAGCTTTTCATCTGGCATAAGATCACCTTTAATATCATCAATATTGATCATTTTTCCAACAGCTTCGGCATTTTTTTCCTTATCACCTGTAAGCATAACAGTATGAAGTCCCATTTGCTTGAGTTGTGATACAGCTTGTTTTGAGGTGTTTTTTATTGAGTCAGAAACAATAATTCGTCCGATTATTTTATTGTTAATAGCTGTATATACAACATTTCCAAGTTTTATTTCTGGCATAGTTGGAATTGGAATATTCTTTTCAATCATCATTTTTTCATTTCCACAAAGAATATTTTTGCCTTCGAGAACAGCATATACGCCTCTGCCTGCTAGTTCTCCTGAGGATTCAGGCTGGTTTAGTTCAATTCCATTATTATGGCAATATAAAGTTATGCTTTCGGCAATTGGGTGAGTTGAAATCTGTTCACAACTTCCGCATATTTTAAGCAGTTCGGCTTCACTGACAGTATTACAACTACATATATCTGTTATACTAAAACTCCCATTTGTGAGAGTACCTGTCTTATCAAAGATGACTGCTTTTATTTTTGATAAAGCCTCAATAGAATTACCTCCTTTAAATAGGATTCCAAGCTTTGATGCAGCGCCAATTCCTGAAAAATATGCAAGTGGAACGCTTAGAACCAGTGCACAAGGACAGCTAATTACGAGGAATGTAAGGGCTGAATATATCCATTTTCTAATTTCTCCTGTAATAATTGTACCAAGGACAGCTGTAAGCATTGCAGTAATAATTACTATCGGTGTATATATTTTTGAAAATCTTGTTATAAATCGGTCAATTTGAGGCTTGTTAGAAGCTGCTTCTTCTACGGCCTGTGAAATCTTTGAAATCATAGATTCAGCTGCAACTGCAGTAGCTGTCATTGTAAAAGTATCAGCAAGATTTATGCATCCAGACATAATTTTGTCACCTTTACGTACTACAAGCGGCACAGGTTCTCCATTTATGGCAGATGTATCAAGCTTGGATTCACCTTCTGATAATATGCCGTCAGCTGGTATTCGTTCACCTGTCTTAATTAGCAATATGTCACCAATTTTTATATTATCTGAATCAATGCTGATGTATTCATCATTCATTAAAACTGTTGCTTTATCGACTTTTAGTGTGGCAATGTCAGTTATAGCCTTTCGACTTTTCAAAACAGCATAATTCTCAAATAATTCACCTATCTTGAAGAAAAGAACAACTCCAACAGCTTCGGAATATTCACCGAGTATAATAGCTCCGATTGTTGCAATAGTCATAAGGAAGTTTTCGTCAAATAAATTTCCTTTTAAAACATTTTTGAAAGTTGTTTTCAGAACGTTGAATCCGATAAGAAGATATGCTGCTACATATAGTAAAAAAACATATTTAAAGTGAAATATATGTTCAGCAATAATAGCGATTAAAAAAATTAGTACACCAAGAATAAATAGTAGTATATCAAGATTTATTTTGTTTTTTATTTCAAAATGTTCTGTATGGGAATGGCTGTGGTTATGTTCCTCACAATTACAATTGTGAGGGTGCTCGTGACTGTGATTATGGCAGCATTCGTCATTATTGTGATGATGTTCGTTTTTATGATGAGTATGGTTATTACCGTTTGGTACAATTTCAACTCCTACTTCAATTTTATCAGCAATGCGATTTATTTCTTCAAGGAGAGTTTCGGTAATATCGCCTTTTATTTTAATTTTTCGCATAGGGAAATTAAGGATAGCATCTTCAACTCCGTCAAGTTTTTTTATAGCATCTTCAATTTTGCCTCCGCAATGTGCGCAACCGAGATTTCGTATTTCAAAACTTTTTTCCATAGTATAGTGACCTCCAATTGATAAGATATATGAACATCTGTTCATATATCTATAATAACATATTTTTTTTCATTTGTCAATAGGGGAGAGTGAATTTTAAATCAAAACCACCCGTTGAACGGGTGGTTTGCAAAAGCCCTATAAGGGCTTGTTACTGACACTGCCCCTTAAGAGGGCTGAGAAAGGTCTGCCAACTGCATTTCATTCTCAGCTACCCCTTAAGGGGTTTTTATCTTTTT
>JAFQHO010000009.1 GCA_017397925.1 Ruminococcus sp. | reverse complement strand
TTCGCAAAGAGAATGAATTATAGAAATATTTTTAAGAATGATAAAGTGTCCTTCGGAGAAATGCAAGTATACCCATTGGCAAAAAGATATATTGATAATTCGGATGAATTGAAGGGAATGTGGGTTTATGATGACGAATTTTTTAAAGGAGTTATAAACATTAATGGAAAACAGATTGTAGAATTGTAGGTAGATTCATTTTTGAAAATCAAGGTATTGGCAGTATACTTATAAAATATGCTATTGAGCAATTGGATTGTGATTTCTTATGGGTTCTTGAAAAGAATATAAAAGCAATACGATTTTATCAAAAATATGGTTTTGTGATTACAGAAGAAAAACAATATGAAAGAGGCACGATAGAATATATTGTAAAAATGAAGAGATAAATTCCAATAAGTCGAACAGTAAGGAAAATAAGAATTTGATGGAGATTATTATGAGAACTCTTCGTGTTTCATCTGGTCCTGTAAAAATCCTTGTAAGATACAATAAAACTTATTCGGGATAATGCGATTCACTTGAAAGAACAATACAATGACATTCTTAGCCATTCGGGCGACAGTAATGTGTATATCAGAACAGTTGATAATCTGATAAGCCGTATGAAAAAAATTTCTGAACCCGATCCATTACTCTTAGAGATTAACCAAAAACACCTTCTCCCATGCTTATAATACTTTTCAGAACAGGTCTGCTCATCAATGCAGGGCAATTTTTGAAAGCGCAATTTTCAATGATTTTTAAGCTATAAGGAAACCGTACTTCTCTTAATGATGTACAGTATGCAAATGCGTATTCTCCTATTTTCGATACACTATCGGGAATTACAATACGAGTTAGAATGGTGCTGTATCGAAATGCACTATTTCCGATACAGCTTGTTCTGTCATATATGGCATAAAAGTCCGTTGGTCTGCCGAGAGGGTATTGAATCAATGTTCTTAAATCTTTACTATAGAGCACACCGCCTAATGATGTGTATTTCGGATTTTCCTCGCTGACGATAATCTGCCGCAGAGAATCACAGCCCATAAAACATTCATCACCAATACAGGTAACACTTGCAGGAATAGTAATTGTACTTAATTGAGTACAGCGATGAAATGCTCTTTCTCCGATAGTTGTGAGTTTATCAGGCAATGTGACATTTCTCAAACTATTACATTCATAAAATGCAAAATTGCATATAATTTCCACGTTGTCGGGGATAGTAATTGAAGTCAATTTATCGCATAAAGAAAATGCCCATGTGCCAATAATTTTCACATTCTTAGGAATTTTAACACTTGTAAGACGTGAACAAGAGGCAAATGTACCGTATTCAATTCTCTTTACAAATTCAGGAATTACTATCTCGGTCAGCGATTTACATCCCCAAAAAGCTTCTCTGCTAATATAGTTTAAATGAAACGGAAGAACCAAATTAGTCAGACTCTTGCAATTGCAAAACGCCCACATTCCAATACTTGTTACTCTGGATGGGATGTTTACAGTTGTCAGACTTATGCAGTCTTTAAACATTGAGTTTTCAATAGCCTTTAAATGAAACGGAAGTACAACCTCTTTCAAACTGCTGCAATCATAAAATATCCAGCTATCAAGAGTACAATTACTATTTGGAATTTTTATTTTTACAAGACTTTTGCATTTTTCAAACGCTCGTTTTCCGATGCTGGTTACACTTTCGGGAATGACTATTTCAATGAGGCTTGTGCAGCCGCTAAAGGCATATTCTTCTATACAAGTCAAACTGTCCGGAAGCACTATGCTTACTACGTTTGTACAATTCTTAAACGCTTCTTTATTAATTTTTGTTACTTCATCAGGAACTATTACTCTGATTTCACCCGATTCTGCGTTATACTTGTTCAGTACTCCGTTTTTAATTTCAAATGCCATACGCTTACCTCCTGCTGCTTTTTTTCTCCAATCATATTGTATACATTATAAGTATATCACACCTATTTGAACAAGTCAATATACTGATTTATTTAGCATTACTATTGACTTTAGGTAAAAAATCTGCTATAATTAACGATGTGAATTAATAAATAAAAATATGTAAAAAGATAAGAGGTTTAAGTATGAGTAAAAAGAAAATAACAGCAATAGTAATATCAATGTTATTTATCATCAGCGGAATTATTCCACTTACTATTGGTATCATTAAAGAAAACAACAATCAGATGGAAAATCTGCCTGTACTCAACCAGTTCAATATCTCCGGGGAAGATGTCGGAAAAGAATTCAGGGGGAATTTGGAAGCAATGCCATTTCTCGCAGAGAAAACTGAAGACAGCACATTATTTCTTATGTGTTATATTGAGGATGAAAACATTGAAGATAGCGAATATGTTTATATAGGATTGGAAGTGTCTGATTCGTCAAAATTAGCCTTTAAATCTGCTATGAATAAAGAGGTTCATAATGATATGGACTTTTGTGGAACTTTGATGAAATGCGATGCTGAAATGACCGAAAAATTCAATAAGACAATAGCGGATTATTTTCATAATGAAGTTGCGCCTGTATATGAAAAGCTGGAAATGAACATCTCCGAAGAACAGCTGAATGAAGAAATCAAGGCAAATCAGAATGCAATCTCCACCTATTACATAAAGTTCGGAGTTATACAAAATGGCAAATTATTTATTGCTGTGGGAAGCACTCTTTTAGCGATTGGAGCATTTATTCTGCTTACGGCACTTTTCAGAAAAAAATTCCTTATTGCCTTTTTGGCAGCTGTTCTGCTTGGAATAATTATTCTGATTATTTCTATAAGCGGAAAAATAAAGGCTGTTTCTTCAATTACAAAGATTGATGACGGCTTATATAAAATGACTTGCAAATATGACTGTAAAATTGATAAGTTGATTAATGCAGATATTGATACTGTTGATGAATATATAAACTGGATTATCAAGGAAAATATGTATGGTATTCCTCTTAAAGTTGACCCTGATAATTTTGCTTGTTCAGCATTCACAGCTACATCTCCTGAGGGGCAGCAGTATTTCGGACGTAACTACGATTATTATGATACTGACACTCTGGTTGTATACAATGAGCCGAAAGACGGATACGCTTCTTATGGAATAGTTGACCTTGCTTTCTATGGCATAAATACTGAAAATGGTATTGATGCTGATTCTCCGCTTGCTAAGCTGTATATGCTTTCCGCACCATATATCTGTATGGATGGAATAAACGAAAAGGGATTGGGAATAGGAATTTTACAGCTCAACACTCCGGAAATTCATCAGGATAACGGTAAAAAAGACTTTATGCCAATTATGGCTATAAGAGTTATTCTTGATACCTGTGCATCTGTTGATGAAACGATTGAATACCTTGAATCCTATGATTATCACTCATTCTTAGGCGATTCATTCCACTTGTACATCACCGATAAAACAGGGCGTTCAGTTGTTGTAGAATGGGACGACGATGAAATGTTTATAGTCGAGGATACAGGCTGTACAAATGAAGTCCTTTGTGAAAAACATGAGTATTATGAATCAGATTGGAAATGCAAACGATATGATATTATCAAATCACGTCTGGCTGAAAAGAACAATGTCCTCAATGCAGGTGAAGCTATGCAGCTTACTAATGAAGCTAAACAGAAAAATACAGAATGGTCATGTGTTTACAAACTTGATGAATTCGCCTTTGATATTTGCCTTGACGGTAACTATGATAAAAAATATACTTTTACAAGGAAAGATTTTGAATAATACATAATCAACAGTAAATAAGATTTATCGTAGTATAATAAACACCTCTGTTGGTGAATGTATCCAACAGAGGTGTTTTTAATACCAATCCCTAAAATGTTAGTAGACAAAGATGATGAGCAGAAATGATGTATATCAAGGCGGACGACGAAAGCATACTGCCGTATGGTGAGGAGGACAACGACGATATACAACATTTATGCCATTAGATTTGTCTACTGTTGTTTCAGGGATTGGTATAAGTTTAAATTAAAAGCAAGAATGCGATAAGGATTGCATTCTCAAGTAAAATATGCTATAATATCTAAATGAAAACCTCAACAGAATGGAGTGATACATATGAAACTTCTGATTACAGTCATCGTCTGCCTGCTTGCAGGCTGCGGTGCAGGACTTGGAACTGGATTTGCCGGCATGAGTGCGGCGGTTGTGATCACGCCTATGCTAACAACTTTTCTGGGAATGCCTGCTTATAGTGCGATTGGAATTGCACTAGCAAGCGATGTTCTTGCAAGCGGCGTCAGTGCCTACACCTACCACCGAAATAAAAATATTGATATTCGCAATGGTCTTGTTATGATGGCGGCGGTACTACTCTTCACATTTGTGGGCAGCTTTATCGCAAGCTATGTTCCAAACAATGCTATGGGCGGCACATCTGTATTTATGACAACACTTATGGGTATTAAATTCATTGTACAGCCTGTAAACACTACAAAAGAAGCGATGAATGCGGTATCACCGAAAAAACGTCTGATTCAGTCTGTTATTTTCGGTACACTTATTGGCTTTATCTGCGGTTTTGTCGGTGCAGGCGGCGGTATGATGATGCTGATGATCCTGACAATGGTGCTTGGCTATGAGCTGAAAACCGCTGTCGGAACCAGCGTGTTCATTATGACTTTTACAGCATTAACCGGAGCTGTCAGTCATTTCATCATTGATGAAAAAACACCTGACTTGCTTGTTCTCGTACTGTGCGTGCTGTTTACTCTGATATTTGCCCGTATCGGTGCAGTTATTGCAAACAAGGTAAGTTCAAAGACGTTGAATCGTGCAACCGGTGTAATTCTTGTACTGCTTGGAGTACTGGTTATCGGAATCGGAGCGTTAATATGAATCCTGGAGCTTCTCATTGGAGAGGCTCTTTAATTTTGCCTGTTTTTATCTACATTTCCGTTGCAATTATAGCGAATATGTGATATAATATAGAAAACAGACGAGGAGGAACCCATATGAAATCGAAACCCATATAGACCGTTATAGCGATAGGATGTATACAGAAAACTCGTTTACTTAGGAGGGTAAAGCTATGAAAAAACAGTTTTTAAGTATTCTTCTTGCATTGGTTATGGTAATAAGTATTATACCAATCAATACATTTGCAGGGGATAGCAGTTCAGGAAATTCTATAACTGAAAGCTATGGTGATTTTATTGACGGCGAACAGGTTCTCAGAGATATGATTGAAAAAAACGGATTGTACGCTCATCCTCGTATCATTATGTCGAATGAGAAATTTGCAAAACTGAAAGCAAGTATCGGAGATGATTCAGTAACAGCCATTCTTCTTGAAAAGCTTCGTGCTGAAGCGGACAGAGTTATGACAAGACCTGTAGCTGAATACGAAATTCCCGACGGTATACGACTTCTTGAAACATCAAAAAGAATACAGCGTCGTGTTGCTGCACTTGCTATGGCATACAATATTTTCGGAGATGAAAAATATGCTCAACGCTGTTATGCAGAACTTGAAGCGGCTTGTATTTTTAAGGACTGGAATCCCAGCCATTTTCTTGATACTGCTGAAATGAGTACAGCTTTTGCACTTGGTTATGACTGGCTATATCATTGGATGAACGATGAGCAGAGAGCGTTTCTCAGAAAAAATATGATTGAAAAAGGCTTGAATCAGGTTATGGAAGATTATGAGGATAAGCCCCGAAAGCGTACTTACCGCTGGTATCAGGATTATCCTGGAGATAACTGGAAACTCGTATGCAATGGAAGTATGAGTATGGCGGCACTTGCAATCGGAGATGAAGCCGAAGCAAGTGATATAGCCTCCGATGTTCTTACTTATGCATACAAGGAGTCATATTCATTTGTCCGCCGTGCCTACAGCGATAAGGACGGAACATACAGCGAAGGACTGGGTTATTGGGATTATGCAACATATTATCTTGGCTTATATTCATCTTCATTGACTAGTGCCGCAGGAACGGATTACGGTCTTGCGGATCATAAGGGACTTCGTAAATCTGTGGATTTTGTCCGCTATATGAGTTCAAATACGCCAAAATCATTCAGTTTCGGTGATGACGGTGATAGCCGTGATACTGGCTGGGCAGTTCTTCTGTGGCTTGCAGAATACTATAATTCCTATGATATAGCCGCCACTCGTCTTAAAAAAATAGAAAATGACAGTTTTAATTATCTTGATCTTCTGTGGATTGACGAGGAGAAAACGCCCGATTCTGCAAGCGATATTCCTACCGACTGGGGAGAGGTCGGTGCCTCAAATGCAAGTTTCAGAAACACATGGGATGAAAACGGAATTGTGGCGGCGCTTCATGTCGGTGAAAATTATTATAAATATCACGGTCACTATGATTTGGGTACATTTTACCTTGAATCAAACGGCGAAAGATTTTTTACAGATTTGGGAAATGAAAACTATGAGCTTGATAATCGTCAATATTCTTACAGAATAAGAGCAGAAGGTCATAATACACTTGTCATCAATCCCTCGCAGGAATTGGATCAGCAAGAAGGTGCGGAATGTCTTATAAACAATTTCAGCGGCGGAAATGAAGCTTATGCCGTTACTGATTTAACTGCTGCATATGAGAATAGCAGTGCAGAAAGCGTAGTACGTGGATTGAAAATGATAAAGGACAAGGAATGTGTTATTATTCAAGATGAAATTTCTCTTAATACCCCAGGTGAGATATACTGGTTTGCCCATACAAAGGGAGATATTGCGGTTGCTGATGACAGCAGAAGTGCTGTTGTGACTGTCGGTGCGGAAAAAATGTGGGTAGGACTTCTCAGCGACGGCGGTAAATTTACGGTGATGAATGCGGAATTGCTGCCAACTTCCCTTGCTGTTCCTAATCAGACAGACAACAGTAGTTACAGAAAGCTTGCTGTTCATCTGACAAATACAAAGGATACAACAATTTCTATAGCTTGTATTCCGCTGAAAAATGGAGAAACGCAGCCTTCATGGACTCCATCTGTGAATGCAATATCCAAATGGACTCCTCAGACAATAGAAGGTGATGTCAATGCTGACGGTCAATTCAATGTTGCCGATGTAGTATTACTCCAGAAATGGCTGCTTGGAGTTCCAAATACAAAGCTTTCGAACTGGAGAGCAGGAAATTTCTGCAATGACAACAGACTGGATGTATTTGACCTGTGTATTATGAAGCGTGAGCTGTTAAAAAATAATTGAATACAATAGAAAGAGCCTTCCGATATGAAAGGCTCTTTCTATGTATGACGGGCATATCAATGTTCTGTGGTGAAAGACCACTGAGACGTAGTTACCTACGAACAGTTCCATTTGATGTGAAATCCGTTCCTTTTCACGACGGCGATAATAGGATTCTGTCAGAAGTGATAGTACGAGTTTGGCACCGCATAAAGTCAGAAACAGCAGTTCATAATCTGTATTATCAAAAGAATATCTTTCTTCCTGTGGAAAAATGCGGAAGTATTCGTCCATGAGCATACGTAATCTGTTTTACGAAATGTGTTTGACCAGAAAATCAAAAGGACGATTCTGGAAAAGCTGCATGGCATATTATATTCGGTTATTCTTCTTGTTCTGATGTTTTGTATGCACGAAAAATTATGCCGTAAAGCATAAAAATAAATCTCTCCGTAATGATAAATTTTCGGAGAGATTTTTTATATTCCTGAAAATTTGCTTTAAAATAAAAAATGTGGTAAAATATAAAATAAAAAAAACGTGTGACTTTTTGAGATTTTCATTGTCTACTATTATGAAGCACCATGGGCTTTGGAGAGGAGGAGGTATATGACGGATAATGAACTGCGTGAGCTGATGAGCGTTGATGTGAAAAAAGGCTCGGAGGCTTTATATAAACAGTATTCGCAGTACATTTACGCCATTGTCTTCCGTATTCTTCGTGATTGCGGCAGCCGTGAAGATGTGGAGGATTGTTTTGCAGAGACGTTTGCAGAGATAATCCGCCGATTCGATAACATCCACGGCACAACATTGAAATCATATATTGGAAAAGCGGCACAAAATCGTGCGCTGAATTACAGAACATCCTTGCGGAAAAAACACGTGAATACTGTTCCCTTTGAATTGACAGAGGAACCTGTAACTGATAATTTACAGGAACAGCAGGAGAAAAAGGCGAAATTCAATTTTTTATTGGAGAAAATTAAGGAACTTGGGGAGCCTGATGCAACAATTGTTGTACAGAAATATTATTTCGGCAGAAAAATGGCTGAAATAGCTGAAATGACAGGCTTAAATCCCCATGCCGCACAGGTACGCTGCGGCAGAGCTTTGAAAAAGCTTCGCAAGGATATGGAACAGTGGAGGTAAATCTATGAATAAAAAAGATGTAATAAAACTGCTCCGTTCTGCCGACGAGGATTCAGCGGTGTGGCTTAGTGAGGAATATCACGGTATTTCGGAGAATGACGACGGAAGATTATGGCGTAAGGTGCAGGAAAAATTAAATGGTGAAGAAAATCAGGAAACTGAGAAATTTCATATAATCTGCGATGAGGTAACTGTAAAAAAATCCCCATTCAGCTGGCTTTCAAAGGCGGTAACAGCTGCGGCATATGTGTTTATATCAGGTTTGATAATTACAGGAATTTTTCATATCAATGACTTTGAAAGTGATGTTGATAAGACTGATTTACCCTTAGTGGCAGCTGATGAAATTTCAATTCCTTGGAATATGCTTTCATCGGGAATTATGACCGTTGATGTGGAAAATGCAGAGTTTACAGCAGAGGGTATTTATGAAATTACAATTGAAATGAAAAGTAAAAATGCTCTTTCTTTAAACGGCACAACCACATTTATGGCGGATAATTTTATGGTGGCTTATCTCGGTGAAAATGGCATAGAAAAGACTGTTCTGCCCTATGAAATTTCAGAAGCAGGAGAAGTTTACCCATACGCATTTACCCTTGCGGACGGAGAAAAACGGAAACTTACCCTTAGCTATGGCATTAATTCTGTTCCCGATGTGCTGATTAGCGGATATTCCGATAATACGCTGTATTTAAAGCTCAGGGAGGATTAATTATGCAATTTAAAAGATTATTATTGTTAACTATGGCGGCTTGTTTTACATTTACAGGCTGCAACGAGGTTAAAAATATCGACAGCAATGAAAGTGTTGACAGCAGCAGTTCACAGACAGAAATTGCAAAGCAGCTTGACACAACATTGCCCGAGGGAGAAGATGCCCTTACAGCACAGGTTAATATTGAAAAGTTAGAACTTGATTTTAGCAATGTGGAAATAGAAGGGGATAGTTCCAATGTAGGAATATCGGAATTTTTCCATACGGACAACGGCTACGGAGTGTTTTTATTTCCGCATACTTCATCTGATATTTCATTTGCAAAGTGTTCAGAGGAGTTTCAATTCATTTCAGGCAATAAGCTGACAATACCTGCCCCACAGGACGATTATTATTATACAGGGGGAATTTATGTTTATTCCGATAATAAGCTGTATTCCTTTGTTACAATGGAATGGCACAACGGAATGAAACCCTATATTTATAGTGATGATATAGAGAATTTCGACTGGGACGCATATAATGCAGAATCCGATTCACGCTATATGCTCTGTACACATTCAATGGACGGAACTCTTATAGATGCAGTTGTTATGAATGGTTTAAGAGATAGCGAATACTATGATGAATATAATAACATTATCTCGGTTGACCAATTTTACATTGACAACGGTGAAGCTTATATAGCTCTTGACAGCGGAAGTATTCTTCGCCTTAACAAGGAGGACGGAAGTATTTCGGAGATTTATTCCGTTGATGAGAATATCGCCCAATATGGTGATTGCCAATTGCAATTATATAAGGACCGTGACGGAAAAACTCTGTTGTATTCACGTATTCCCGATATTGATACATTAGATGTGGATTATGTAGTTACAGTAAATGAATTTGATTTGCAGACAGGGGAGCTTGGCGAAAATTTATTCAATCCACAGGGCGAAGCATTTGCTTTTGAAAACAATTATATGATGTTTCTTGAAGGCCGCGGCGATATCAGATTTGCCATTCTGAACAGCGATAATATCACAGCTGTTAAGTATGATGGAAGTGAAGAAGTAATCCTCGACTGGACAAAATCAAATCTTGAGGTTTCATCGGTTCAGCTCCTTGATGAAGGGACAATGCTCTATAGTGACTGGGGCGAATACGGCATAGAGATGAATCTGCTTAAAAGAAAGCGTCAGTCGGAACTTAAAGAAACGCCTGTATTAGACCTTATGGTTATCAGTTCATGGTCTGATATGCCAGCCTTGATAAATGACTTCAATCGCAGTCAGTCGGATTTTCGTGTTGAAGCTGAATTCCTTACAATTGATGTATCAGATCCCGCAGAATATGAAAAGGCAATGGAGCAGGCTGAAAAAGAATTTCAGATGAAACTTCTGACAGATGATGCTCCTGATTTGGTAATTACATTAGATTCAGAAACCATTTTTAATTATGGAAATAAGGGTGCATTTGCGGATTTGTATGCATTAATGGAAAATGATGCGGAAATGAATAAATCTGCATTTCTGCCAAATATTCTCAAAGCCTATGAGTCCGAAAACGGCGAATTATACGGTATTCCGTCACAATTTGAGATTGACACGGTTATGATAAAATCGAAATTTTGCGACAAGGAAAACTGGACAATGAATGATATGATTTCTACCTATGACAATGCGGAAAGCGATTACGACATTTACAAGTGGTATGACCGACAGCGAATATTGGAAATGTTTCTCAGAGGAATGGATTTTGTAGATGAAAAAAGCGGCACTTGTTCGTTTAATTCATCGGAATTTATTGAAATGCTGAAGTTCTGCAAGAGATTTCCCACAAAGCTTGATATACCGGAAAAGGATTACGACAACCCTGCACAAATGGAGCTTCTTGATAATTACTATTATAGTCAGTCACAGAAGTATATTACCGATGAGGATTTGATTTATTCGGGTTCTTATGGTTCGGCAGATAGCATTGGCGGTTCATATTCTTATGCTAAAGCCGCTATGGGCGGAGAAGATGTTACATTGGTGGGTTATCCCTCAAATAACGGTAATGGAACAAAATTGGCAGCGAAAGATAACATTGCAATTTCTTCAAAATGCGAAAATATAGAAGCTGCATGGGCATTTGTGAAAAGCTTTTTATCACAGAAAACACAATATATTCCAGTTTTAGAAGAAAAATTTGAAAAGACCCTTGACGGCTGGAAAGAATTGGGAGGTTTCGGGAATTCAGGAGCAGGATATTACGAAGATGACGGCTTTAAGGTGTACCCTTTGACACAGGAAGAAAGGGATTACTTTGAAAGCCTTATCCGAAGCCTGACTACACTTTCTCCAACAAGAAGCACTGCATTGAACGATATAATTTATGAAGAAGCAGAGGCATTTTTCGCAGATGCCAAAACCGCAGAAGAAACAGCGGAAATTATACAAAACCGTGCTGAAATTCTCGTAAGCGAACAAAGCTGGTAAATATTATGAAAAATCCTAATGTCCGTTTGGCAAAAAGCTGAACGGACAATTTTTTGGTTCACGCCTCTCCACAGTTCGACTGAAAGTTAAAAAAGCCTATGGCTTTGGATATTCCATTATTTTCTGCATGTCAGTGATGTATTCCACATCTGCATTTATCTTTGTCTCTGTAACCGCCTTTTTCGTATTTTCATAAAGCTTTTTGCAGGAAGAACATCCTCCGCCTAAAATTTTTAATATTCATAGTTTTACCTCCGTTTTATAAAATAATTGGTTGAATGAGATTGAAAAAATATCCAGTAATAATTATTCCGATAACGCAAATCACCGTAAATATTCCCAACAATTTAGGTTTTATTGCCTTTCTCAGCATAATCAGCGACGGCAGTGAAAGCGTAGTTACTCCCATCATAAACGAGAGGACAACACCGAGCAATGCCCCCTTTGAGAGCAGAGCCTCTGCAATGGGAATTGTTCCGAAAATATCAGTATACATCGGAACGCCTGCAATAGTTGCAAGTATAACACCGAATGGATTGTTGTCACCGTTTCCATAGGGATAGTTCCTCTCTTAAATAGATATATCTAAACATAGAAATGTTTCAATGTTTAGCTTTGAATTTAAGTCGTGCGAAGAAGAAACCAAGGTTACTTTTTACAACACGACTGATTTTCATCTGAACCACTTACAGCAGTCAGAGCATTAAAGCATTTTCTGGCATATTCAACACCTTCTGCGGAAATGGAATAGTGCATCCATTTACCTTCCTTTCGACCATTGACAATTCCGCTGTCAAGGAGGATTTTCATATGATGTGAAAGCGTAGGCTGTGTAATGTTCAGCGCTTCCAAAAGCTTACAGGCACATTTTTCGCCGTCTGCTAAAAGCTGTAATATCTTAATTCGGTTTTCGTCACAAAATGCCTTGAAGATAACAGCTGTCTTTTTAGGATTGAGATTCATCTGCTCACCTCACATTAATGTTTTTCGATATTATACACCATACATTGAGATTTGTCAATATGTTTTTTGAAATTTTTTTAGAGATGCCCATCCATTAATCAAGAGTTCTTCCGTCTGTAGAAATAGTAAATACTCTCCACGGAATAAATTTACCGCTTGCCTGTAAAGCACGGTTAACAGCGTTTTCGATACCGTCGCAGCAAGGCACTTCCATTCTTGCGATTGTTACACTTTTGATATTGTTATTTGCAATAATCTGTGTCAGCTTTTAATACCAATCCCTAAAATGTTAGTAGACAAAGATGATGAGCAGAAATGATGTATATCAAGG
>JAFQHO010000046.1 GCA_017397925.1 Ruminococcus sp. | reverse complement strand
TTTCAATTGATATGTGTTATAATATTCTTGTGGTACTTTTTTCGTCATAATTTAATAATACCACAAAAAATTACTGCTGTCACGCATTTTTTTGCGTGACAGCAGTTTTTTTCTTTTTTTACTCTTTTTTTACAGCGCCTATCTTTATATTATATTTTATTAATCTGCAATAAATGCAGCAAATGCCTTATATGCCATATAAAGGTCAAGTTTTGAAATTACCTCATATGGAGCGTGCATTGATAATACGGGTACTCCCATATCAATTGTATCTACATCAAGATTTGCAATATATGCGGCTACTGTACCGCCCCCTCCTGCATCAACTTTACCAAGTTCACCAGTCTGCCATATTACATTTTGACTATCCATAAGTCTGCGTATTCTACCAGCAAATTCCGCGGATGCATCAGATGTACCAGACTTTCCTCTTGAACCTGTATATTTTGTGATACAAACACCCTTGTTTACATATGCAGCATTATTTCGTTCGTTAACCTCAGGGAATGTGGGGTCGAATGCAGCATTAACATCAGCTGAAAGGCACTGAGAAGCTGAAAGAACATCTCTGCCTTTAGCACCAAGAGATTCAGATAAATCTTCGATAAAATATTTCAGATATGATGAACAAAGACCTGTATTTCCATCGCTTCCTGTTTCTTCCTTATCTGCAAGAATAGTAACAGTAGTATGCACAGGTGCGGGACATTCAATTGCTGCCCTCAAAGCGGGATATGCACAGCAGCGGTCATCGTGACCATATCCACCAACAAGACTTCTGTCAAAACCGATATCTCTTGCTTTGAACGCAGGAACAGCCTCAAGTTCTGAAGAAATGAAATCAGCCTCAGTAATACCATACTTTTCAAAAAGAATATTCAATATATTAAGTTTTACAGCTTCGCTTGCCTCATCATCACGGAATGGAATTGAACCTATAAGAAGATTCAGATCCTCTCCTCTGATTATCTTTGTAGCTGTACGAGTCATCTGTTCTGTAGCAAGATGAGGAAGAAGGTCAGTAACACAGAAAACGGGATCGTTTTCATCCTCACCTATATTTACGGTTACAGTAGTACCATCAGCCTTTACGATAACACCGTGAAGTGAAAGCGGGATTGTTGTCCATTGATACTTCTTAATTCCTCCATAATAGTGAGTTTTGAAAAGAGCAAGCTCGCAATCCTCATAAATGGGATTCTGCTTTAAATCGAGGCGTGGACTGTCAATATGGGCTGCACAAAGTCGAACTCCCTCGCTGATTGGAGCAGTACCAATAACAGCGGCAATAATTGCCTTACCTCTATTATTACGATAAATTTTATCACCTGCGTTAAGTTTTATTCCGCTTTTATACTCAACAAAGCCATTTTCTTCAAGAATTCTTACAGCTTCACACACAGCTTCACGCTCTGTCTTGGCTGTATCAAGAAATTTTTTGTAGTCCTCAGCAAAGTTAAAAACAGCTTTTTCCTCTGCTTCGTCAATTCTTGTATATCCGTTCTTTCGCTGTAAAAAAAGCTTTTCTTTAAGCTCTTTTGATATGCTTTTGTTTTCTTCCATAAATAATACTCCTTTTTATGTGTTATTGTACACTCATTTCTGACGAGCGTATATGATAATAGTAATACTTTATTTTGTCTGATACTTCTTTTGAAATACTGCTTAAGGATTCAAGAGTATCATTATTTTCAATGACATAATCAGAATGCGATGCAAAATATTCTGCATCGAGTTGACTATTCATACGGTCATTTGCCTGTTTTTTAGTAAGACCATCACGTTTTATTATACGTTCTTCCCTTATTTCTTCATCGGAAAGAACAGATATGATAATCTCACAAAAATCATCTGCATGACTTTCAAAAAGTGTCGGTGCATCAAGTAAAACAAGCTTTTTTCCACTGTCAGAAAGATGCTTTATTTCATTCAGAATTTCACTGGTTATATAAGGATAGATAATTGTATTCAGCATTTCAAGCTTTGTTTTATCGGTAAACACTATATTCCCAAGTGCTTTTCTGTTTAGTGTGCCGTCTGAATTAAGGATACCAGCTTTAAAAATATCTACGATTTCTTCGAGGCATTTTGTACCTTTCTCCACTACTTTGCGTGAAATCAGATCTGCATTTATAATGGCAAAACCATTATCTGAAAATACCTTTGATACAGTACTTTTTCCTGCACCTGTCTGCCCTGTAAGCCCGACTACAAGCACATCAAGACTTATCATACCCTTATCACCTCGAATCCTGCCGCCCTAATAAGGCGATTATATACTGCAAGCCCTACACCTTCTTTGGACGGTGGGCGGACATATACTGTTTCAGCACCTGCTTCATCCAGTTCTCTAAGACGCTGAAAAAGAAGATGTGCCTGTTCCTCAGAAGTATTGCCATATGTCATATGATTATATTCAAAGCCTTTACTTTCTCTGTCATATATCAAAGAATAGACGTTTTTTCCGTTTTGGTGCGAAATGAAGTTTTTAAATGCGTTTGTATCGCCCTCAACAACTATAACATTTGCTTTAGGCGAATAATGAATATATTTCATTCCAGGTGATGCGGCAACCTGTTCTGCTTCAAGCTCCTTTAGTACAGCAGGGTCAATAAGTACCTCGCGGCATACTTCAAGAAGCATTTCCTGTGTTACTGCGCCAGGACGAAGAATACGCACTGTATCTTTTCCTTCAAAGGATATTACAGTAGATTCAACACCAAATTCTGAAGACCCACCATCAAGTACAGCGACTATTCTGTTATCCATATCATCCATAACATGTTCAGCACAGGTGGGACTTGGAAGGCCTGATAAATTAGCCGAAGGCGCTGCAATAGGACAGCCGGACTCAACAATTATTTTGTGCATTACATCATGTGACGGCACACGTATACCCACGGTATCAAGTCCTCCAGAAGTAACAGAGGGGA
The DNA here is from genome assembly GCA_017397925.1 of Ruminococcus sp. Lineage (GTDB taxonomy): Bacteria > Bacillota > Clostridia > Oscillospirales > Ruminococcaceae > Ruminococcus. Next base: position 105,148 of record JAFQHO010000046.1, on the reverse strand, counting down.
TAATATCTCTTTTTTGAAGTATCATTGTTAAAGGACCTGGACAAAATTTTTCGGCAAGGGTGTAGGCTAAATCCGGAATATTCTTTGCATATTTTATAGCCTGTGAAAAGTCGGCTATATGAACAATAAGCGGATTATCGGCAGGTCTGCATTTAGCGGCAAAAACAGCTCTTACAGCCTGTTCATTCAGTGCATCTGCACCTAATCCGTAAACGGTTTCAGTTGGAATACCTACTACATAACCTTTTTTTATCAACTCTGCTGCGGCTGAAATATCCTCGGCAGAACCACTTAATAATTTTGTTTTCATAATTATTCTTCCTGACTTGCAAGTTTTGCAGCCTGATCTGCTGTTGCAAGTGCGTCAAATACCTCGTCCAGATTTCCATTAAGTAAATCCTCCAGACGATATATTGTTAAACCTATTCTATGGTCAGTAAGTCTACCCTGTGGATAATTATATGTTCTTATACGTTCAGAACGGTCACCTGTTCCAACCTGCATTTTTCTTTCAGAAGCAACCTTTGCAGCTTGTTCTTCCTGCATAGCTTCATATATGCGTGAACGAAGAATTTTCATTGCCTTATCCTTATTCTTATGCTGGCTTCTCTCATCCTGGCATTCAACTACGACATTTGTGGGGAGATATGTTATTCTTACAGCAGATTCTGTTTTATTAATATGCTGACCGCCTGCACCACTTGCGCGGAAGTAGTCAATTTTAAGGTCTGTAGGACTTATTTCAAGTTCTACTTCGTCTGCTTCTACAAGAACTGCCACAGTAACAGTTGATGTGTGTATTCTTCCCTGTGATTCAGTTTCGGGAACACGTTGTACACGATGAACACCGCTTTCATATTTAAGTCGAGAATATGCATTTTCTCCCTCAATAGAAAAGCTGATTTCCTTAAATCCGCCAAGTTCAGTTGGTTGTGCGTTTAGTATTTCCTGTTTCCAACCTCTTGACTCGGCATACATTGTATACATACGATAAAGAGAGTTTGCGAATAAGGCAGCCTCTTCTCCGCCTGCACCGCCTCGTATTTCAATGATAACGCTTTTGTCATCGTTGGGATCTTTAGGGAGAAGAAGTATTTTAAGCTCCTGTGAAATGTTCTCCATAGCAGCTTTGTTATCTTCATATTCAGCCTGAGCCATTTCCTTGAAATCCTTATCAAGACCGCCTGCATCAAGAAGCTCTTTTGCCTCTTTAAAACTGTTTTCAGCTGATTTGTACTCTCTGAATTTCTCAATAATGGGAGTCATATTCTTATACTCCCTCATAAGCTGGGCATAAAGCTTATTATCGCTTACTGTATTCGGATCTGACAAACGCTGACTTATTTCCTCATATTTATTTTCCATTACCGCAAGTTTTTCAAACATAATAAATTCCTTTCAATATACAATTATATACGTCGATATTTAATTGATGGAATGGCTAACCTTCTGTTTCTCTGCGGATACTTTTTATACTTTTTTCGATTTTTTTACGCGGAACAAGAAATTCATGACCACAGCCTATACATTTAAGACGAAAATCCATTCCAGAACGAAGTACAAGCATTTCAGAAACTCCGCATGGATGCTGCTTTTTCATTTCAAGTATATCATTGGGACGTACATCCATAATCTGTTCCACCTTTCAAAAGTTTGTTAATCCTGTACTGTATAATTATACCCTAAAATACAGATTAAATCAATATATCTGAGGTATATTTTTTAAAATTTGTGTAAAAATAATAAAAAGCCATAAAAAAAATATGTAATGCAGACAAAAATAAATAGAAACGAGGTATTACCTATGGTTACAAGAATTATTGCGGAATTTGAAACCCCTGAAATTGCAGAAAATGCTCTGAAGAAAATTCGTGAAAGTGTAACTGGTGTGTATTCTACTAACTTTGTTTATAACAGAGCATCAGACAAAGCCGAAAAACTTCGCAGTGGAAATATTTATACTGTTCTTCCAACTGTTACAGGTTCTTCAAATTACACGAACTATCTTACTATGGTTATGGATTCTCCAGCGTCAGTAGATGTTATTCCGGAGCCTGAACAAAGTAGAAAAACAAATGTATTTATTGTGTGTGACGGTAACGGTACAGAACAGATTAGTTCAATATTGACTTCCAATGGCGGAAATAATATTTATATCCCACCACGTTCTATGGTATAAAATTACTGTAAGGTGCATATTATGTACTGTAAAGACAACATCGTAAAAGTAATTATGATTCTTATACGATGTTGCCTTAAATAATTCGGAGGTACAAAATATGAACGAATACAAACCTGAGGGCAGTCTTTTTAGAACTGCTGCAAATCAAAAGTATATCTCATCTCTTGATGGTCTTACAGAGGCTATGGAAAAGGGAATTATACTTGAAGCAAGAGCGGCTCTTTGCGATAGCTTTCACAATCTTATTATTGATTTGCCCTGTGCAGAAGGAATAATTTACCGTGAAAACGGTGCTGTTGGTATTTCAGACGGCTCAACTCGGGATATCGCAATTATATCTCGAGTTAATAAAATTGTATGCTTCAAAGTTGTGAGAATTGCTTCATCAGAAAACGGAAAACTAACCGTTGAATTGTCAAGGGCAGCAGCACAAAAGGAATGTGTTGCGTATTATACAGATAAGCTTTGTCTTGGAGATGTTATCGAGGCACGTATTACACACCTTGAACAGTTTGGCTGCTTTGTGGATATAGGCTGTGGTATTCCCTCGCTTATTCCGATTGATTCAATATCTGTTTCACGTATTTCGCATCCGTCAGATCGTTTTGCAGTCGGGCAATTCATAAAAGCGGTTGTTCGCTCTCGCGATGGTTCAAGAATATGTCTGAGTCATAAGGAGCTTTTGGGAACCTGGCAGGAAAATGCTTCAAAATTTAATACAGGTGAGACTGTTTCGGGAATTGTCCGTTCTGTGGAGGCGTATGGCGTTTTTGTAGAACTTGCCCCAAATCTTGCGGGTCTTGCAGAGCTTCGTGATGGTATCAAAGCCGGACAAAATGTCAGTGTATACATAAAAGCAATTATACCTGAAAAAATGAAAATAAAGCTTGTAATTGTGGATGTATGTGAAGATTATAATACTGATAATATTTGCCACTACTTCACTAATGCATCACATTTTGATCGCTGGGACTATGCACCCGAATGTTCAGGAAGAAAAATATTCACAGAATTCAGATAAAAATGAAAACTCCTGTCAGTTTAAATTGACAGGAGTTTTGTGTTATACATATATTTTGAAATTAGAATGCAATTTCCTCTGCAATATGATGGAGTTTTTCATCATATGCCTTTGTCATTGAAAGGGCTTCCTGAATATCATAGTCAACAATCTTGCTGTCCTTGATACCTACAACACGATTACCAATGCCCTGTTCAATAAGCTCAACTGCGTAATAACCCATACGTGTTGCTTCTACTCTATCTCTGAGAGTAGGAGTACCACCTCTCTGAACGTGGCCGAGAATTGTAGCTCTTGCTTCAATACCTGTCTTTTCCTGTAACATAGTAGCAATTTCCTGTGAATGTCCAACACCCTCAGCAACAATTACTACAAAGTTCTGTTTGCCCTTTGCTTTCTTTTCAAGCATTGTGTTTGCTATTGCGTCAATGTTATAAGGAACTTCCTGTGTGATGATATCTGTAGCACCACAAGCAATACCTGTATTTACAGCGATGTGACCTGCACCACGTCCCATAACCTCAACAACAGAAATTCTGTCATGGGACTGTGATGTATCACGAAGCTTGTCGACAAGCTCCATAGCTGTATTCATAGCCGTATCAAAACCAATTGTATAATCAGTGCAGGAAATATCATTATCAATTGTTCCGGGAATACCTACGCATACCATACCCATAGCGGAAAGATCGGCAGCACCTCTGAACGATCCGTCACCACCGATAACTACAAGTCCCTCAATGCCAAACTCATCACACTTAGCCTTAGCTTTTGCAACACCTTCCTGTGTTCTGAATTCAGGACATCTTGCTGTATAAAGGCAAGTACCACCCTGGTGAATAATATCAGAAACACTTCTCTCGTCCATCTGGAAAATATCACCATTAATGAGACCATTATATCCTCTGTGAACGCCGTAAACCTCCATACCCTTGCTGAGAGCACTTCTCACAACTGCTCTGATAGCAGCATTCATTCCAGGTGCATCTCCACCACTTGTAAGTACAGCAATTTTTTTACTCATAATAAATTCTCCATTCTGCTATAGTTATATTGAGCCGTTTACGGCTTTAACTTCATACACTTATATTTTACCTCTTTTTAACAAAAAAGTCAATACAATTCCTTGTTTTTTTTATCAGTTATTAATTTTCCGTAGTTTTGCACAAATAATTGTAATTGTAAGAAATAATTTGTACAATCATATCAAACCCATATTCTCAGAGTTAATAACACTTTGCAGTTTGTTATATACCTCCATTGTCAAACAAAGGGAAAGTTTTTTTCTTGGACGCACCATTTTTTTAAAATCTGTCAGATAAAAGCATATTTCAGTATTTCCTTTATACTGTGTACAAAGCTTTTCGAGAAAATCCATTGGAATTTTATCTGATTGTATTTTAATACAAAGCTGCATATGTTCTATCATATGATCAAATTCCTCTTCAGCAGTTATATTGCCGCATATTACAGATACACTTTCATCTTTTTTTGAAATTTTACCATTAACATATACTATATCATCAGTATTGAGTTTGGAAGCTGTCATCATAAATAAATCAGGAAAAATAACAACATCAGCTTCTCCCCTTCCGTCATCCAAGGTAAGAAAAGCCATTTTACAGCCTTTTTTGGTTTCGTGGATTTTTTTCTCTCTGATAATGCACATCAACTTTACTTGATCATTGTCTTTTACATTTTCAATGTTAATATCAACGGTTTTTTTAACTTTTAAAAGCTGTGCAAGATAATCATACTCAGAAAGAGGATCGCCGGACAGATATATTCCCACAGACTCTTTCTCCATAGCATAAAGTCTTTTTTTATCATATTCAGGTCGATAAGATATTTTAATATTTGTATCAGCATCGGAACAAGAGTTGAATAAATTCATCTGTCCCTCAATTACACCTCTTGCTCCTTTTCCTGCCATTTCAAGCAGCATTTCATAGCTATCAAGCATCTGTCGTCTGTTAAGACCTAACTTGTCAAATGCACCTGATTTAATAAGATTTTCAAGAGCTTTTTTATTAAGTTCTCTGCCAGACATTCTTTCACAGAAATCCTGTAAGCTTGTAAATCTGCCGTTGCCATTTCGTTCAGCTATAATTTTATCAGCAAGTCCCCAGCCTACATTTTTTACTGCAAGAAGTCCAAAACAGAGCATATTTTGATTGTATACAAAGCATTTCATACTTCTGTTTATATCAGGAGGAAGAACTTCAAGACCTGCTGTTTTACAGTCGTTAATATAATCTACAAGTCTGTCACCGCCAGTCATAACACTTGACATAAGAGCAGCCATATATATACCTCTGAAATGGCATTTCAGATATGCAGTCTGGTAGGCAAGGTAAGCATATGCTGCTGCGTGGGATTTGTTAAAAGCATATGATGCGAAGCTTACCATTTCATCAAAAATTTTATTTGCATTTTCTGCTGCGACACCATTTTTCATTGCACCATAAACAAAGCTTTCTCTCTCTTTAAGCATTGCTTCCTGTTTTTTCTTTGCCATAGCGCGGCGAACAATATCAGCGTGGCCATATGAATATCCTGCAAGTTTACGACATATTTCCATTACCTGCTCCTGATAAACCATTACTCCGTATGTTTCTTCAAGAGTTTCTTTCAGTTTAGGGTGGAGATATTTTACATTCTGTGGATTTTGTTTATTATTGATGTATACAGGTATAGACTTCATCGGCCCGGGGCGATACAGAGAAATTATAACAATCAAGTCCTCCATACGTTCAGGCTTCATTTCTACAAGCCACTTTGTCATACCATCGCTTTCAAACTGAAATATCCCTGCTGTATCACCTCTTGATAGCATTTCATACACAGATATATCATCCTGTGGTATAGAATTAATATCAAAATCAGGGATAGTTTTGCGTACTTCATTGACAGCATCACGTATTACCGTAAGATTTCGTAAACCAAGAAAATCCATTTTCAGAAGTCCAAGTGCTTCAAGATGAGCCATTGTATATTGTGTTACAATTGTATTCTCATTTTTCTGAACAGGTACAAGATCATCAAGTTTTATGTCAGATATTACGACTCCTGCTGCGTGAGTTGACGTATGCCGTGGCATTCCTTCAAGCTTTAATGCAAAGTCAATGAGACGTTTTACTGATTTATCGGCGGAATATAGAGAAGCAAGTTCTTTATTCTCTTTAAGTGAATAAGTCAAATCATTTTTAGGATCGATCATTTTTGCAATCTTATCTCCAAGACTGTAGGATAATCCTAATACTCTTACAATATCGCGTATTGCTGCCTTTGCTTTTAATGTATCAAAGGCTATTATTTCGGAGACTTTGTCAGTACCGTATTTTCGTACAACATAATCCTTTACAGCTTGTCTGCCCTCAATACAGAAATCTATATCAAAATCAGGCATACTCACACGTTCCGGATTAAGAAAACGCTCAAACATAAGGTTATATTTTATGGGGTCAATTCCGGTTATACCAATACAGTATGCACAGAGACTTCCAGCACCTGAACCTCTACCTGGACCTACAGGAATACTATGTTCCCTTGCATATCTTATAAAATCCCATACAATAAGAAAATAATCAACAAAATGCTTTTCTTCAATTACCGAAAGCTCATATTCAAGACGTTTTATAATATTAGAAGAGACTTTTTCTCCGTAGTGGCGGTAAAGTCCCTCAAAGCTGAGCTCCCGCAGATATTCTGTGTTATCCGATACTCCTTCAGCTTTGAATTCGGGAATTTTAATTCCGCTGTCAAAATTAAAGTCGACATTGCATCTTTCAGCAATCTGTGATGTAACAGAAATTGCTTCTTTATGCCCGCCAAAAAGTTTAAGCATTTCTTCTGACGATTTTATATAGAATTCATCTGTACCGAAATCAAGTCCATTAGGCTCTCCAAATACCGTTCCCGTCTGAATACAAATGAGAAGCTTTTGCAGCTCACTATCTTCACGGCTAAGATAGTGGCAGTCATTAGTAGCGACAAGAGGGATACCTGTTTCCGCAGAGAGTTTATACAGCTGAGGAAGAATTTCTATTTCTTCCCGTAATCCGTGATTTTGTATTTCAATGAAAAAATTGCCCTCACCGAATATATTAAGATATTCATAGGCAGCTTTTTTTGCAGACTCAAAATTGTTATCAGAAAGATATCTCGGTATCTCTCCTGCAAGGCAGGCAGAAAGGCATATAAGCCCTTTGTGGTATCTTTGAAGAAGCTCTTTGTCTACTCTTGGTTTGCTGTAAAATCCCTCGATATTTGCAGCAGATACAAGTTTTACAAGATTACTGTATCCCTCATTATTCTCACATAAAAGCACCAGATGATACGGCTTTGAGTCAATTTTTGTCTCTTTATCAAATCGTGTACGTGGGGCAACATAAACTTCACAGCCTATTATAGCTTTAATTCCGTTTTTTTCAGCTGTCTGATAAAACTCCATTGCTCCGTACATATTACCGTGATCGGTAATTGCTACAGCAGTTTGTCCAATTTCTTTAAGCCGAGACATTAATCTATTTATACGACAAGCACCATCAAGGAGACTATATTCAGTGTGAACATGAAGATGTACAAAATCGCTGTTATTCATTTTCATCCTCCGCTGTTCCGTATTTCGTCAGCTATCTTGGCTAACTTTTTAAACCGATGATTTACTCCTGAACGGCTTATTGGTGGTTCAAGGCTTTCTCCTATATCCTGCAGGCTAAGTCCTATGCTTTCAAGGCGTATTTCTGCAACCTGGCGAAGCTCATCTGTAAGGCTGTCAAGCCCACGCTTTTCTGCAATAAGTTTTATATCCTCAACCTGCTTCATTGAAGCCTTTACTACTTTATTTATATTTGCATTGTCACAGTTTGTTATACGATTTGCTTTGTTGCGGACATCCTTATAAATTTTCACATTCATTAACTCAAGAGTACACTGCTGTGCATTAATAAATGTTAGGGTGTCTTCTATAGACTCGCTGCCTTTGATATAAACAATATATTGACCACGTCGCACCGTTATGCCTGCATTAACTCCGATTTCTCCCAAGAGTGATATAAGTTCTTCTGCTATTTTTTCCTCAGGTGAGCAGAATTCAAGGTGATATTCTTTTTCAGGGTCATTTACACTCCCACTTGCAAGAAATACACCTGCTGTAAATACACCAAGACTTCCAATTGATACAATTTCGGGATTCATATGGCGTTCACCGTCTTCAAGACGATATTTTGAAAATACATCAGATATAAGTTTTTTATCTGTAATATCAAAAATATACATCGTCCTGCCGTTTTTTGCTTCTGAAAGCCTGTATTCGGGACTGTACTTGAATACAGCGGAAAATAATTCAGCAAATGTATCTGCAGCTTTACTGCTTTTACTCTGGAAGCAGATACGTTCTTTTGTAAGTGTTCTGCTGAATAACAACATTCCATATAAACAGGCAAATTTCTTGTCCTTATCGTTTATATTTGCACATATTTCATTTCTGACTTCATCAGAAAAAGACATTTTTATCAACTCTTTTCATTCATAAAAAAACGCACACATTAATGTATGCGTTTTAAAGTAAGTTTAAATTAATTTATGTACTTTGGTAAATCACGATGAAATTTCTGCACTTTAAATCCGTTATTTTCAAGATGTTCGTGCATTTTCACTGCAAATGTTACAGAACGATGTTTTCCGCCTGTACAGCCAAATGCTATTACAAGCTGGCTTTTTCCTTCGCTTATGTAAAGAGGAATGAGAAAATCAATCAATTCCTTTAATTTTACAAAAAGCATATTAGAAGATTCTGATTGCATAACATAATCCTGTACACAGCTTTCAAGTCCGGTATGTTCACGGAGTGAATCGATGTAGTAAGGGTTAGGCAGACATCTTACATCGAAAATAAGATCAGCTTCTGTTGATACACCGTATTTGAAGCCAAATGACATAACCTTGATAGTAAGAGAATCAGATGTATTTTCAAGGAAGGTTTCCTTAACCTGTTCCTTTAATTGTGCAGATGAAAGAACAGATGTCTCAATATAGAAATCAGCAATTGCTCTCATTCGTGAAAGCTGATCTCGTTCAAATTGAAGTGCATCGTGCATATTTCCGCTGAATTTTTCATCAAGGGGGTGTTTTCGACGTGTCTCTTTGTAACGCTTTATAAGCACTTCATCTTCAGCTTCAATGAATAATATCTTCAACTCAATTTCTTCGTCTGACCGGATAGATTCAAGGCAGTTGTAAATCTCTGCAAACATTTCACCAGTGCGTATATCAACTGCAACAGCTATTTTGTCAATATTCATTTCGGATTTTTGACAAAGATCAACGAATTGTCTTATAAGTTTCGGCGGAATATTATCGATGCAATAATATCCGATATCCTCCATAACGTCCATAACGCTTGATTTTCCCGAGCCAGACATTCCCGTTACTATCAATAGCTTCATACTATAAACCTCTTATTCAAGAATTATAGGCTCAAGCTCCAAGCTGTAGCCTGTTTTTTCAAGTACTATTTCCTTTACCCTGCGACAAAGTTCAAGTACATCTTTACAAGTTGCGCCGCCTTTATTTATAACAAAACCGCTATGTTTTGTACTTACTTCTGCTCCACCTACAGACATTCCTTTTAGTCCACACTGTTCAATGAGGAGTGATGCATAACTTCCTTCGGGCCTTTTAAAAGTACTGCCTGCACTTGGATACTCCAAAGGTTGTTTTGTAATGCGTTTATGCATACACTCAGCCATATCCTGATTAATTTTTTCAGAGTCACTCGAAGTCAGTTCAAAAACAACCGATGTTATTATACAGTTTCTTTCAGAAAATAGGCTATGACGATAAGAAAGCATCATATCTCTTACGGATATACTGCTTATATTTCCTTCTTCATCAATATATTCAGCTGAAATGACAACATCCTTCATTTCGCTGCCGTATGCGCCTGCATTCATATAAAGACCACCACCTACAGAACCGGGGATTCCGTAAAGGTTTTCCATACCGCTTAAACCGTTTTCCTGTGCTTTACGGCATACTGCAGCAAGAGAGGCACCTGCATCGGCATATACTTTTGTATTATATACTGAAATATTGGAAAATTCTTTTCCGAAGTGAAGTATAACTCCGTCATATCCACTGTCAGAAGCTATGATGTTGCTTCCTTTACCTAAAATCGCGTATTTTATCTCATTGGCTCGAAGGTATTTAACAAGCTCTGCTGCTGAATTTGCTGAATTTATTTCTATAAGAAAGCTGCAGTTACCTCCGATTTTAAAGGTGGTATGTTCGCTTAAAGAGCAGTTTGTGCTGAATTTACAGCCAAGTCTGCCGCATATCTCTGTAAGTTCAAGAATATTTATCATATTCACGCTCCTATGGGTATTTAGTCGTGGAGTTATTACTTCTCACACTCAGAAATTCTCATAATTTCGTACTGTTTCTTTAGGGTCTGACTGCATACCAAGTCTGTTAAGAAGTTCAGCAGCAGCATTATATCCCATTTTCTTCTGTCTGTTATTCATTGCGGCAACTTCAAGAATTACTGCAAGGTTACGTCCGGGCTTTACAGGAATTGTCAGTGATGGAATCTTCACACCAAGAAGTGTTACATATTCTGTATCAACTCCCATACGGTCGTAAATTTTCTCGGGATTCCACTGTTCAAGCTCAATTACAAGGTCGATTTTCTCTGTCATCTTAACTGCACCAATACCGAAAAGTCGACGTGCATTAATAATACCTATACCTCTTAGTTCAAGGAAGTGGCGGATATTATCCGGTGAGCTGCCAACAAGACTGATATTCGACACTTTACGGATTTCTACAGCATCATCAGCTACAAGACGATGACCTCTTTTTACAAGCTCTATAGCTGTTTCACTTTTACCAACGCCACTTTCACCGGTAATAAATACACCTTCTCCATAAATCTCGATAAGTACACCGTGTCTTGTAACTCTGGGGGCAAGGTTAAGGTTAAGAAATGCAATAAGTCCTGACATGAAGTTGGATGTGCTTTCCTTACTTCTCAGCAATGGTATTTCATATTTTGTGGCTAACTCGAGCATTTCTGCAAAATAAGGAAGCTCACGGGTGATAATAATTGCTGGAAGCTTTTGTGAGAATAAAAGCTCAAGTCTTTCACGGCGTGTTACTTCATCAAGAGTTGAAAGATATGCGAATTCAACCTTTCCAATAATCTGAATACGCTCAGGATTAAAGTATTCGTAAAATCCCATAAGCTGCAATCCGGGACGGTTTACTTCGGTTTCGTCAATGAGAATATCTTCTGCTTCCTTATGGATAAAGATAACCTCAAGCTTGAATTCATCAATGATTTTTTTTAGGGAAACTGTAAAATTCTCTGCCATAGTTTTCTCCATTCTCCGATAATTCGGTTTTATTTTTACTTTTGCCGAAGGCTTTCCATCGGCTGTATATTAAAATTCGCTTATTTTATCCTATAACAAATGAATCATAACCGTATTCAGATACGATTTTTTTAATTGAAGTCAATTCCTGCTGAGGAATTGTTACACCAGATATTTTAATAGTGGTATTAAAATCCACGAGTTCGCCATTCACAAGCACAAGACACTGCTCTACCATTTCAGATGGAGAGCCTTTGAATTCATACAGTGTTTCTCCTGCAGCAATTCCTCTTCCAAGTTTATCAATTTCAATATTGAGTGTAATATTGTTTGATGTAAGAAGCATTGGCTGCAATATATCTTTTCTGCCGCAGAGAATATCTTCTGCTGTGACTTCAATCTGCATTGAGGCTCCATTTGAAAGAGCAGTATTATAAAGAAGATTGGCTGTGGAAGTAAGTGCCATGCATCTGTCATTCTTGCTTAGAATCGGATCAAGTACCTGTAAATCATACTCTGTAAAATCGGGAAATATGAAATCAGAGCAGATTATTCTATCAAATCCTGCATTGGCCAATTCAAGCACAATTGCAGTACTGTAGTCAACAGCTCTCTGTGAATAGGGAGATGACCAGGATAATCCTTGAGAATCACACCATAGGCTTCCATCTGATGCGAAAACATATCCGCCGTCATAGAATGTGGCAGGCATACTGTTATCGCGGAATATGCTTATAACAGCAGCAGGTTTGTATCCTGAATTTTCTACTTCATAAACAATCTCAGATAATGTAATTGTTGATTTCAAAGCAGTCTGTGCTTCGTAAACAGATGATGCATAATAAATTCCGCCCCCCTCTGCTTTTAAAGGCACTTCAATGTAGCCTATTTCTTCATTTTTGGGAATAGCCGAAATAGCTGCTCTCAATGCATCTACAGAAACAAGGTCGGTTTCTTTAAGGGATGCCGCCATATAGTTTTCTTCAGTAACAGGTTGTGTAGGAGCTTCTGTAGGAACAGGTACTGCTGAAGTGGATTTTTCAATTTCTTCAGTAACGGGCTCAGTTACAGGTGGCTCTGTAATAGTGGGTTCATCACCCTTATGTTTTGTATAGTTTATAATAGGCTCAGCTACACTGTAACCAAGAAATCCTATTCCACCAATAAGAAGTACAGTTAAAGCTCCTGAAAGAAATTTTCCCATAGGGCTTTTACCGTAGTAGTTCTTTTCTTTTGTCTTATAAATCTTTCTTCCTTTGTTCTTAAATTTCATTTATTTTATTATCTCCCGAAATATTAGTAAGCATTCTGTAAATTTATCTGTATTATTACAGTAATGCATAAATTGCCATTGAAATAATGCCAAGGTATACAAGGGTTGCTGGGAATCCTCTGAATGCAGCAGGAACATCCTTTGAATTAAGTCGTTTGAATGCAGCTGTGAGAACAAAAGCCGCAAAAATAAAGCCTGTTCCTGCTTCTGCACCTGCCATAATATAGCTGCCCATACTCATATCAGCACCAAATGAGCTGTCAGATATTGTAAAAAGAGTGCCCATAACTGCACAGTTAAATGCAGACATGTGTACATATTTTCTTGTTGTGCAGAAGTTTTTTCTATCAGCAAAATAAAGAATAGTCAACAGAATAACATATATAATTCCTATAACAAGCACATAGAACAATAATCGCAAATCATAGAAATTATCGGGTAAAAGACCATTTACAAGGCAAGCTCCGAATGAACCCAATGTTGTAAATACAGATATTGTTATAGCTGTCCACAAAAGATTTTTACGGCTTCCTGCTGCAATAAAGAGCGTACTTGTACCCAATGCTTGTGTCAAAATTAGATTGGTCGTAAGGAGTGCAACAAGCTCAGAAATTATAAACATCGCTGTCACCTCCAAAATCGTCAGTATCCTTGCTGTTTGGAGCTATACACCTGTAAATTCCACAGGCAATACCCAGAATTATAAAACCTCCGAATGGCAGTCCAAGACCGCTTATAACTATATCAGCATCGACAACTCTGCCACAGAATGTACCATAAGCAATAAGTTCACGTATTGCGGATATTACAAGCATTACAGCGTCAAATCCCAATATGTGGCGTATTAGTGATATAATCATTTTCCCTTTTGTAAATCTGTAGAATTTTGTTTCTGATTGTACGGTAATAAGAGAATTTACAGCGATAAGCATAAAATATATACCAGTTCTGTCAATAACACCGGGGAAGAATTCTTCAGCAGCAGCTTTGACAGGAATATAGGAAAGTGCTCCAAGACAAGTGTAGATTATAATCCTTACACCATAAGGCAATTTTTTTGGAACAAAAGCCCCGACTGCAACTGATGTGAATGTAATAGCTGAAAATGCATAAATAAGAGCAAGAGCATTCATAATAGTATTTCCACATACTATTATGGGGGATATAACCATAAGTCCAGAAAGAACTGAATTTCTGCGTATAAAGCCGTCTGAGACAGATAATTTCTTATTCATTATATGCTGCCTCCTCTGTTTCGGGGATCTCATATTCTCCGCTTTTTATAGCTTCCCATAATTCCTCCGCCTGTTTTTCCTCCTTGACAAGACTGTCAATGTGACTTTCAAGGTTTCTGAATCCCAAAGCAGCAGGTGTAAACAGAAGTGATACTATCACAATTGCATTTTCTTTTGCTGTCGTCAGAACGAGAATGTAGGAAAATGCAGCTATGAAGAAACCATAGAAAAATGCGTAATAATTTCGACGAGGGGCAATTCTTCTGTCTGATATAATGTATATAGCTGAAAACAGCACCATATTCGTTGAAAGTGTATATTTAAGTGATTCCAGAGAATTACTACAGACAGGTACAAGTATTGCAGGAACAGCTGTTCCAAGAATTGTTCCGATAAATGCACCTGCAGAGATATCCCGACGGAATAACAAGATAATTGCTGCTACTGCAAGAAGTAGTATACTTACAGTGCCTGTAGGTCCTGCTACATTTCCCATTAAAATTTCAAAATCACTATAATTCATACGGCCAGTAATGTTAAAACTGTGGCTTGCTGAATTAACAAGGCTCTCAGCTTTTTCAAATATTCCTGTGTGGACATGGGGGGCCGTATACATCAGCAGATTACCCTTCCACGATGTCAAAAGAAATATATATCCTGCAGCTGCGGGTGAAAAAATCATATTTTTTCTGCCGCCGAATATATTTTTTGCAGCAACAACAGAAAATACACAGGCTATAAACGCAATTTTATAATCCATAATTGCAGGCAGCATAAGATAAAGTATTATCGCATCGGATATACAGGTAAGATCATCGGCTGTAAAACGGCGGTGCATAAGACGAAGCGAAATCATTTCTGCTGCAAGAGACACTGTCACGCACAATCCACCTAAAATTACCGCGCGAACTCCGCAGTAAAAGTATTCCATAACTGCAAGAGCAAGCAAAGTAAGCATTATGTCAATCCATATGAAACGTTGTGATTTGATTTTATTCTGCATCTGTTGAATTATCTTCCTTTTAATTTTGTAACTGCTTCAGCCATATTTTCTGCTCGGAACAGATAACTACCCGATACAAGGATATTTGCACCTGCTTTTTTCACAATTGGTGCAGTTATATCATCTATTCCGCCATCCACCTGAATAGAAAGTGGGGCATCTGCTGTTCTGTTTTCATCAGCAAATTTTCTTATAGCTGAGATTTTTTCGCTCATATCCATAAATTTTTGACCGCCGAATCCCGGCTCTACAGTCATAACCAAAACCATATCAACATCGTTGATGTACGGGAATACGGCTTCCGCAGGGGTATTTGGTTTCACAGATATCGCAGCCTTTATGCCTTTATTGCGTATCGCATTAATTGTTTCAGTAATATTACTTTTGCTTTCAACGTGAAAAGTAATGATATCAGCTCCAGCATCTGCAAAGTCGTCAATATACTTCAATGGGTCAATTATCATTAGGTGAACATCAAGAATACAGTTCGTTTTACCTTGCATACTCCTGAGTAAAGGCATACCAAACGTAATGTTGTTGACAAAAACTCCATCCATTACATCATAATGAATCATTTCAGCTCCTGAGGCTTCAACTCGTTTGATTTCACTTCCGAAATCGAGGGGATCTGCACTTAAAACAGAAACTGATACTTCTATATTTAACATTTAATCATCCCTTTAATGCACTGCATAAATTTACATAATTGTGTCTATATATAATTATATAATATTTCTCACTAAACGTCAATATGTTTTAATTGATTTTTTGTTTTATTTTATTATTTCTAATACTGAAAAAATTTTTTATGAAAAATTTGAAAAAATTTCAAAAATCCCTTTACAAATAACATTTTTTATGGTATAATAAATTCACCGTGTACTTGGAGTAAGGCATGTCCTCAATAATCACCTTCCTCTACGTTAGCGGAATATATTTTAATGAGGTGCTTTCAATGTTACTGAAAGAAGAAAAAACAGCCGTTATCGAGGCTAACAGAACCAGCGCAAACGACACAGGATCTCCTGAGGTTCAGGTTGCTATTCTCACAAAGAGAATTAATGACCTTAACGCTCACCTCAAGATCCACAAGAATGACCATCACTCCAGAAGAGGTCTGCTCAAGATGGTAGGTCACAGACGTAACCTCCTTGCTTACCTCAAGAAGAAGGATATCAACAGATACCGTGCTATCGTTGAGAAGCTCGGTCTCCGTAAGTAATTTCGTTTGCGAAGGCAGAGGGGGCTCCCTTCTGCCTTTAAGTCTATAAGCATCGAAAAAGTAAATCGATGCCGATTAAAATCATTATACGGCTTTTAGCATTAAACTGTACATCCTCAATACAGGATGCAGAGTTTATTGCTAAAGCCGAAACTAAAATTCAGGAGGCTAAAACAATGTTTGAAAATTACAGAACTTTTGAAACTACTTATGCAGGCAGACCTATCGTTGTTGAAACAGGCAAGACTTGCGGTCTTTCCAACGGCTCTTGTTGGGTTCGTTACGGCGAAACTGTTGTAATGGCTAACGTTACTGCAAGCGCAAAGCCCAGAGAAGGCGTTGACTTCTTCCCACTTTCTGTTGACTATGAGGAAAGACTCTATTCAGTTGGTAAAATCCCCGGCTCCTTCACCAAAAGAGAAGGTAAGCCCAGCGAAAAGGCTATTCTTACTTCACGCTGTGTTGACAGACCTATCCGTCCCCTCTTTCCTAAGGATATGCGTAATGACGTTTCCGTTGTTATGACAGTTCTTGCTGTAGAGCCTGATAACTCACCTGAAATCGCGGGTATGATTGCTACATCAATTGCAATCTCTATTTCTGATATACCTTGGAATGGTCCTGTTGCAAGTATCAATGTTGGTCTTGTTGATGGTGAAATCGTTCTGAATCCTACACTTGAGCAGAGAGCAAAGACTGATCTCGTTCTTACAGTTGCGGGTTCAGCTGAGAAAATCGTTATGATCGAAGCTGGTGCTAACGAAGTTCCTGAGGATAAGATGCTTGAATGTATTCTTACAGGTCACGAAGAAATCAAGAAGATGGTAGCTTTCATTGATGATATCCGCAAGGAAATCGGTAAGCCTAAGTTCACTTTTGAGTCAATGGACGTTGACCACGATATGTTTGACGCTATCGAAGCATTTGCTGCTGACCGTGTAAAGGTTGCTCTTGATACAAACGACAAGACTGTTCGTGACGCAAGACTTGCTCCTATTATTGATGATATTCACGCTAAGTTTGATGAAGCATATCCAGAAAAGATTGCTATGATCGACGAGTGCATCTATAAGCTTCAGAAGAAGATTGTGCGTGCTTGGCTCTACGAGGGCAAGCGTGTTGACGGCAGAGGTATTGATGAAATTCGTCCTCTTGCTGCTGAGGCCGGTGTTCTTCCACGTGTTCACGGTTCAGGTCTTTTTACAAGAGGTCAGACACAGGTTCTTACTATTGCAACTCTTGGCCCTGTAAGTGAAGCTCAGAGAATTGACGGTCTTGATGAGGAAGACACCAAGAGATACATGCACCAGTACAACTTCCCAAGCTATTCTGTTGGTGAAACAAAGCCCAGCAGAGGTCCCGGACGTCGTGAAATCGGTCACGGTGCTCTTGCTGAAAGAGCTCTTGCTCCTGTTATCCCTTCTGTTGAGGAATTCCCATATGCTCTCAGACTCGTTTCAGAGGTTCTCTCCTCTAACGGTTCTACTTCACAGGGTTCAATCTGTGGTTCTACACTTGCTCTTATGGATGCAGGCGTTCCGATTAAGGCTCCTGTTGCTGGTATTTCCTGTGGTCTTATCACTCTTCCCGACAGTGATGACTTTATGACTATGGTTGATATTCAGGGACTTGAAGATTTCTTCGGCGATATGGACTTCAAGGTTGGCGGTACTCACAACGGTATTACAGCTATTCAGGTTGATATCAAGGTTGACGGTCTTACACCAGCTATTATTAAGGAAGCCTTTGAAAAGACAAGAAGGGCTCGTCTGTATATCCTCGATGAGATTATGCTCAAGGCTATTCCTGCACCTCGTTCTGAGGTTAATGAGTATGCACCTAAGATGCTCCAGACTAAAGTTCCCGTTGAGAAAATCCGCGAAGTTATTGGTCAGGGCGGTAAGGTTATCCAGAAGATTTCCGCTGACTGCAATGTAAAGATTGATATCAACGACGAGGGTAATGTATTTATAAGCGGTATCAACGGTAATGAAGCTAAGAAGGCTCTCCAGATTGTTGATACAATTGCAAATGGTCCCGAGGTTGGAGCAATTTACAGAGGTAAAGTTGTTCGTATTATGGATTTCGGCGCATTTGTTGAAATTGTTCCGGGTATGGACGGACTTGTTCACATCTCTAAGCTTGACAAGTCAAGAGTAGAAAAGGTTGAGGATGTTGTTTCTATCGGTGATGAAATCGTTGTAAAGGTAACAGAAATTGACCGTCAGGGCAGAATTAATCTCTCCCGTAAGGATGCTCTTGCAGATATCGAAGCAAAGAGAAATTCGTAAGATATCAATTCGGCAGCCTGCTCAGGCTGCCGTTATTGTTACTATAGTCTTATGGTTTAAATGTTATAAGGAGAAAAAATGTCACTTGAACAAAAAGAAAAACTGCTGCAGTTAAAAGCTGTACAGCAGCAGAAAATTAAAGATAAAAAAGTTTCCGATGCAAAAAGTTTTATAGCTGATAATATAGATAATTTCAATTCTAAATACAGATTTGCCAATCAAGATGAAACAAGTCAGATATCTCAAATACTAATATTAAACGGTGTTTCATACTTGAATTACAAAACATCAGATTATTCTGAACTTGCGGTCTCAGCTGACATAGATGCTCAAAAAGTCTGGATTTGTATTTTATCAGGCAGTGAAGAAATGCTTAATATTTTTGTTCTTGGAAATCTTTCTGATTTCTTGGCAGACTGTGATGACTGGGATTTCATTTCTTCTAATATAGTTCTTGTTAATGAAGAAATATCAGGGATAATTACCTTTAGCAACGGAGAGTTTCAGGTGAAAAATTATGATACATGATGTTTGTTTGAATATACATTACTCCGCACCCAAAGAAGTATGGGAGAAAATTAGTGTTGTATATCGCTCTATGCCTTACTGGTGCAATGATAATTATCCCCATTGGGTTGGTGATAATATTGATATTTCCGCATCTGTCGAACCGGGCGGAATACAGATATACGGCGAAATGCCAGATGAATTGTGGGATTCGTGGTACGAATCTCTCAAAAACAAATTGACAGAAGCACTGGGATATGAAATCGGCGAACCCGAAAATGAATATAAATTTAAATTCTGGAATCCTTTCTGCAAAAACTATTCTGATATCAGAACTATTGATAATCGACAGATTATTTTTAACGATTATTCAACTTTTGACTGGAATCTGTTTGAACGCGGCGAACGGGATATTACCGCTAATCCGCCATATTTTGTTTTCAAATCCCCTTTGATAGAGTTAAGGATATATTTCAATGAGGCTGAGAAATTCCCTAAAAAGAAAAGGATTCGCCTTTTCCAGAATTTCCAGAAAGAATTGTTAAACCTCGGAATTACAACTCTTGATTTATCATAAAACAAAAATCCACATCATACAATGTATAACTTTGGCTTTGTATGATGTGGATTTAACATTTTATTTTTTTCTGAGATCTATATTAGACTTCATTTTCAGTAAATACATTGATTTTTCCTAAGAGAAAATCCTGTATAAGTATCAGGTCGTTTTCATCAAATTCTCCATTTTTGTCAACATCAGCAACATTGGTAACAGTTGCACTGTCGAATCCGTTTTCTGCGCCCTCTCTTGCAAGGCATAAATCGAACACATCAATTATACCGTCAAAGTTTAGGTCAGCAGATAGTAATTTTATTGGTTTGTCTGCGCCAAGTATTCCTGTTCCGTCTATTGCCGTTATAACTTCATCAACATAGAAGGAATCTGTGCCGCTTTCTGTTTCAACATATAAGTACATATCCGTTGCACCATCTGGTATTGTATAATGAGAATTGGAAAGCTGAATCCATTGATTTTTTCTTGCAGCACCTTCAGCAACTGTAGAATAGTATGTTTCACCGTCTGCGCCAACGTACTGAAGCTTTAAAAAGAAATTATTCAAATTTTCACCGTCGGAATACATTACATTAGCGCTGAAACTATAGCTTTCTCCTGTTTGGTAAATATTCTTGCTTAGCGGAATTGTAGCACCATTCCAAGCAGATTCTCTTTCAGATACATAAAGTGAATTGTTTCCAACAAATGATGCATCAGATGATGAAGAAACAACAGCACTTCCTCTGCCTGTCCATTTATCGCTGCTTCCCTCAAATCCGTTTACAGAGTACCAGCCAAACTCATTAGGTTCTACAACCTGCGCTTCATTCCACGGTGTTCGCTCGTAATCAAAGAAATCTATATCAGCATATCCTCCTGTTGTCTTGGTTGCATAGCTGTAAATACCGCTTCTGTAACCCGTAAATAGCTTTAAATCGTAGGACATACTAAGTTCGTTTCCTATACGTGTCCAGTTCTGACCGTCATAGGAGTAGAAAAATTTAACCTTATCGATATTATTTGATGAACTCATATCGGAATTTACGGTAGCAAATGTAAATTCTTCTTTAAGATAGATTTCATCACCATTGAGGTTTACCTCCTCAATTATCTTATTATAACTGTCTGTAACAGCTGAACTACCGGAATATCCACCATTTTCAGACATATAGATTTTCTTTGAGCCATTGTCTGCAACGTATACACCAACGTTACCATATTTGAATTGGAACGCGGATAATCCTGCGTGGTCGCCTGCTTTCATTCCCTTTGTATCAAGCTTTACTACACTTGAACAAGCAGGTCCCTCTGTACGCTGTGTAAGAGTATTTCTCGCATTGAGAAGATTTGTAGCAAGGGTTTTGTTTGTGAGGCGAAGATAACCGTCTCTTTCAGTTACAGACCAGGCAGTATTATCGGGATTGTGGTTCCATTGCCATACAAGATCAAGTTTGTTCGATGAATATGAAAAATCGTCATCTTTTGCAAGCTGTGTGCCTGTAAATTCACCCTCTATTTCAAATGTTACGGGTACTTTTCCGTTTACACCCATTTCTGGCCAGTCATTCACCCAATTTACAGGAACAAGTGCTGGAATACGACCAACAGAGCCGTGATCCTGGAAAAGCATACCATACCACTTACCGTCGGGAGTATCAACGATACCACCCTGTGCAACACCAGAACCATATGTACCTATTCCCGAATTAAGTATGGTTTTACCCTCGTAATTTCCTAATATATCTTTGCTTCTGTAAACTAACTCAATACGCCCGCTTCTGCTTGGCCATGCAATAATGAACACATAGTAATAATCGCCTATTTTCTGAATATGAGCGCCTTCACCTGCAAGATTGTCAAGTCCTGTTTTAAATAATATTTTTTCAGCACCACCTGACTTAAAGCCTGTCATTTCAGAATTCAACTCTTTTATGCGGATTTCTCCACCGCCGCCGTAAACAAGATAATTTCGTCCGTCATCATCGAAAAGCATTGATGCATCGTGATACATTCCGTTGATTTCGGAACGTGTCCACTCGCCATTTTCAATATCATTTGTCTTATAGATATATGATTTTCCTGTGCCATAGCTTCCGAAAAAGACGTAATATGTACCTTTGTGATAACGCAGGCTTGTTGCCCATTGACCGTGAGCGTAGTCGTGCTTGCCGTTAGTAAGATTTTGTACATCCCCATTTGCAAGGGTATCGTAAACGTAGTTGCATATTTCCCACGAAACAAGGTCTTTTGACTTCATAATAGGAGCACCTGGAGTAAAATACATAGTAGTGCTGACCATATAATATGTGTCCCCTACTCTGATTACATCGCAGTCAGGAACATCTGACCACATAATCGGATTGCAAACTGTCGAAGTTGTAGCCGCTGTTGCATTTTCTTTTGAAGATAGATTTCCAGTTGCCGATGTTGTGCATAATACCGCAGCACACAATGCAGAAATAACTCTGCATACCTTTGTTGACTTAATCATTTTAACACCTCATTAATTACCCAAAAATTAAAACCAAAATCTATAATATAATTTTAATTCAATTTGTAATATATGTCAACGGATAAAATGAATAAAAGGTGGACAAAATGAAGAAAAACCGACAATTAGAGCATTTGCGCTGTAATTGTCGGTTTTTTGGTTATTTCTTAGTATTATTTTTCTTTGCTATAAAGTATAAGACAACAAGGAAAAGAAGCAAAACTATTGCTATAATTAAAAATACTATTGAAATTTTGCTGTTCTTCAGAAATACTTTAATCGCTGTATTGATAATTATTAGAATACAGATTAATATTTCGAAAAGTAATATTTTTCTATCTCTTTCCCACATTACATTCTCAGTTCAGCTCCGATTGCAGCAAGGGCTTTAAGTGCTTTTTTCATTGCACCGTCAGCCTGTTCGTCTGTAAGTGTACCTTCGTGTGAACGCATAGAGATTGAATAAGAAACGGACTTCTTGCCGTCCTCAATCTGCTTTCCCTTGTATACGTCAAAAAGTGTAACTTTTTCAAGAATTTTGCCTACTGCCCCACGAATTGCCTTTTCAATCTCAGCAACAGGCACTTCGTCATCAACAATAACACTTAAATCACGAGTTGAAGCAGGGAACTTAGGCAATGGCTTGTAAGAAATCTCATCACATGAAAGTTCAAGCATTTCAGGAATATTAAGCTTTGCAACGTATGTCTTTACTCCAAGCTTGTAATTCTCCTGAACCTCTGGGTGAATCTCACCCATAATTCCGAGATATTTGCCGTCCTTTATGATAACTGCACTTCTTCCAGGATGGAGTGCTGATTTCTCATCAAATATATCACAGTCATTTGCACGGATATACTCAACATCGCTGATATTGATCTCAGCAAAAATCTGCTCAACCATACCCTTTAATGTGTAGAAATCAGAATTGCCGCCATACATACCGATTGTAAGGCGCTGTGGCTCATCAGGAAGCTGATATTTGTACTCGTGGCGAAGCTTTCCGCTGTTTACGAGAATAGCCTCATCGCCCTCATAATTACGCTTTTCGTCAACGGGAATATATTCCTTTGAAATTTCGAAAAGGCAAGCTTTTTCGTTGCGGTTGTTGTAGTTGAATGAAAGTACATCAAGCATTGATGGAATTGTTGTTGTTCTCATAACGCTTGTATCCTCACCAAGAGGATTTACAATTTTTACTACCTTGCGGAGCTTGCTGTCCTCGGAAAGTTTTATTTTATCAAAATATTTAGGTGAAACGAATGAATATGTTGCAATTTCATATCCACCAAGTGATGCAGATGTGTTTCTTAATGTACGTACAAACTTCTGCTCTTCTGTAAATTCAGCCTTTGCAACTCCTCTGAAATCAGTTGAGGGAATATTATTGTAGCCATAAATTCTTGCAACTTCTTCAGCAATATCAGCACGGCATTCAATGTCAATACGGAATGAGGGTGCAATTGCTTTGCCGTCTTTAACTTCAAAGCCAAGGCGGTTGAGGTAATCAATCATATCAGCTTCGGGGATATCTGTTCCGAGGAATTCATTTATCCAAGCGGAATCAAAATCAACAGAAGCAGGTGTCTTATCTGTGTAATCGCAGTCGATTACAGTTTTTATAACCTCACCAGCACCAAGTTCCTCAACAAGCTCAAATGCACGCTTGAGACAAGTCATGGAGATAAGACGGTCAACACCCTTTTCGTAGCGTGAAGAAGCGTCTGACTTTAATTTAAGGTTCTTTGAAGTACGGCGAACCTGTGAAGGTTCAAAATAAGCGGATTCAAATACAACTGTTGTTGTATCTTCCATAATTCCACTGTACTCTCCGCCCATAACGCCGGCAACGGCAACGGGCTTTTTCTCGTCAGCAATTACAAGCATATCCTCTGTAAGCTCACGCTCTACTCCGTCAAGAGTCATAATCTTTTCGCCGTTTACAGCGTTTCTTACATTGATATGACCTCCCTCAACATATCGGAGGTCAAATGCGTGCATAGGCTGACCATATTCGAGCATTACATAGTTTGTAATATCAACGAAGTTATTGATAGGACGAACACCGCTTGCACGAAGTCTTTCTCTCATCCAACGGGGAGAAGGTCCGATTTTTACATTCTTTACAATACCTGCACAGTAACGCTGACACTTCTCTGTATTATGAATGTCAACTTTCAGCATCTCATTAATATCGCCGTCAATGCCCTTGAATTCAGGCTCTTTTACTGTAAGAGGAAGATTATATGTTGCTGCTGTTTCTCTTGCAAGACCGATTACACTGAGGCAGTCAGGGCGGTTTGATGTAATCTCAAACTCAACTGATGTGTCATTAAGGCCAAGTGCATGGTGAATATCCTGCCCTATTTCGCATTCTTCTTCAATTACAAGAACGCCATCCGGGTCTGCATAAGGAAAATCATTTATTGTAAGTCCGAGAGTATCAAGTCCGCAGAACATACCGAAGCTTTCAACGCCTCTTAATTTGCCCTTCTTGATTTTTCCCTCAGGAAGTGTAGCACCGTCAAGAGCAACAGGAACAATATCCCCCTCCTTGACATTTTTCGCATTTGTAACAATTTGAATGGGAGCTTCTGCACCTACTTCAACCTGACATACAAAGAGAGCATCAGCATTTTCGTGAGGTACTTTTGAGAGAATTTTTCCTATTACAACTTTGGAAATCTTCTCTCCCTCAACTTCATAACCCTCTACTTTTGAACCACTCATTGTAAGAGCGTGACAATAATCTTTTATAGGCATATCGGCTTTTACATAATCGCCGAGCCATTTCATAGATAAATTCATCTGAATAACCTCCGTTAAATTTATTGCAGTTATACACTGCCGAGCCAGTCATTTCTGTTTTCCTTGTTTTTTATATCTTCTTCATCCATAATCATGCCTTCATATTCATTAGCGGAATATGCAGGCATATTGCTTGAAATATCAGCACACATCTCAATGTCATAATTTTTGTTGCTTTCAGAGATTTTACGACTTAAAAGCAGATATGCACAATCGCGGGCGTTTTTACTTGTATCAAAATCAAGATAATCAGATGTTGTTTCTGCTATAATTAACAAACTGTATGTATCGTAGCTTAATACATGATGTCGATGATACTGCTGATTCTTTTTCATTTCTGTTATTTCGTATAGATTATATATTTTATTTGTATCGATATTTATAACTGTGTCTTCTTTTACATAAAGCTTGTTATGAATAATAACTTCACACTCAGAAAGAAATTGTTTAAATTCGGCTTCATCGCCTAATCCTAATTGTTCCAACAGTTCTTTTCGATTTGTGTTTGATGGACTACTGATAGAAAATTTGTTATATATAAGAAAAATTGATAATAATAAAACTATTATGATTGCAATGCCTTTTGATTTTTCATCAAATGAACCCAATATGACAAATAATACAATTATAATTATATACTCGACAATATAAAAAACTTCCCTATTCTTCATATCATTTCCCCTATCCCCATAATGAAAATGTTTTGAATATAACTAAGTATATTCTGCAAAGTCTCTGTGTGATATTACCTTAGTTTTGTATCTATTTTTCCTTCTATATATACATTCAAATGAAAATGAAAAAACAGACACGAATTTGATATATTTTTATTTTTTAACAAAGAAAATATTCATAATAATATATTTATAAGGTTGATTTTAGTTAGAACTGCTCCAAGAAACGAACATCGTTCTCGTAAAGCAGACGAAGGTCATTGATGTCATAACGCCCCATAACCATACGCTCCAGACCAAGACCAAATGCAAATCCAGAATATACTGTGCTGTCGATTCCGCAATTTTCAAGCACCTTAGGATGTACCATACCTGCACCGAGAAGCTCGATATATCCCTCGTCCTTGCACATAGAACATCCGCAGCCACCGCAGTTGAAGCAGCTTATATCGACCTCGCAGGAAGGCTCTGTGAATGGGAAGTGGTGAGGACGGAAACGAAGCTTGCAGTCGTTGCCGTAAAGCTTCTTCATAAGCATTTCAAGAGTACCCTTAAGGTCGCTCATTTTGATTCCCTTATCAATTACAAGTCCCTCAATCTGGTGGAAAAGAGGTGAATGTGTAGCATCTACAGCGTCGGAACGGAATACACGACCGGGTGAAATTATACGAATCGGAGGTTTCTGTGTTTCCATTACGTGAACTTGTACGGAAGAAGTCTGAGTACGGAGGAGAACTGTTTCATCTGTTCCCTCGATATAGAATGTATCCTGTGTATCTCTTGCAGGGTGATCAGGAGGGAGATTAAGTGCCTCAAATACGTGGTAATCATCGTCAACCTCAGGGCCATCTGCAATATCAAATCCCATACCCATAAATATTTCACGGATTTCATTTTCAACCTTAGTGAGAGGATGAAGTTTACCCATAGGTGCTGTCTTTCCGGGAAGGGTTATATCTATTGTTTCGGATTTAAGCTGTTCAGCCTGTGCATTTGCCTTTAATGTAGCAAGCTTTGTGCTGAGAGCTTCTTCAATATCTGCTCTTACCTGGTTTGCAAGTTGTCCTATAACAGGTCTTTCTTCAGCGGAAAGCTTACCCATCTGCTTTAAAATAGCAGTAAGCTCACCTTTTTTTCCCAGATACTTGACTCTTAAATCGTCAAGCTCCTTGATTTGTGTGCAGGATTCAAGTTCCTGCTTTGCCAGCGCTTCAATTTTTTCAAGCTGTTCTTTCAAAAAAATCACTCCTGTAAATTTATTTGTGCCGAAATAAAAAAGAGTCCCATCCCAAACAGGACAAGACTAACTTGTTATACCACCCATTTTCGGGAGAGCCGACACTCTCTTGTCTTTAACGCAGACTTGCGTCAGTATCTACACAGCTTAGTTGCCTTTCAACACCGCCTCTCGTGAGTGAACTTCAACTGATACTCTGTCAGAACATTCCCACCAATATGTTCCTCTCTGTGGACTTCATTCTCAGCCTACTCTCTCAGTCATTGAGTTTAGCATTACTTATATTATATCAGTATATTTAAAAAAAATCAAGTATTTTCTGAAAATTTTTCTTTTTATTATTGAAATTTCCAAAGAAATGTGATATGATAGTATATGTAGTATAAATTATAAAATCAAGGAGAAAAAAATATGGATAATTTTGCAGAACAGCTTGTTAAAAACAAACCAACGGGTGCAGACAGAATAAAAAATTTTGCTCTTGTATTTATAGGGTTATTTGCTTGCATAGCTTTATTCGGTCTCGGTATTCTAACATTAGGCAGAGGAATTATTTCATTTGTATTTTTTCTTGCTGCTATTGGCGCCGGGTTTGGTACGTATTTCCTTTTTAGAAATACAAAGGTCGAATATGAATATACATTTACAAATGGTGAGTTAGATATTGATAAAATTATTGCACAGACAAAGCGTAAGGAAATGCTGTCTGTTTCTGTAGGAAAGTTTACCGCTTTCGGTAAATATACCGCTGAAACTCCTGAGGAAACTTCGGATATGACTGTTGTATTTGCTACGGATAATATTGTTGAACACGAATACTATGCGGATTTTCCCCATGAGGCTTATGGTAATACTCGTTTGATTTTTGTTCCGAATGAAAAAGTGGTTTCCAACATTATAAGTTTCTTGCATCCATCAATAAGAAATAAGGTAAAAAATGATATAAAAAGTTCATATTTGTCAGATATATCCGATAATATCTGATACTTTTCATACAGACGGTGCCGTATTCAACCTGTGCGGTATCGCCGCAAAAATTATCTAAAGGAGTGAATATCAATGCAGATTGTAAATACCAAACAAATGACAAAGGTTGAAAAACAGGCAAAAAAACTTGGCGTTACTCCCAGGGAGCTGATGCAGAATGCAGGCAGAAAAATTGCCGAGCGTGTTATACAGATATGCTCAGCTGAACATCAGAATCCTGAGCGTACAAGTATAGTCTTTCTTGCAGGAAGCGGAAATAACGGTGGAGATTGTTTTGCTGCTGCAAATATCCTTGTTTACAGAGGATATCACGTCACTGTTGTAAATCTTGTCAAGGAACCATCAACAGACCTTGCGAAAGAATTTTTCGAAAAGCTTCCTGATAAGGTAAATATTGTTACTGGCTACAGAAGTGAAAATATTGAAGCTGCTATTGAAGCAGCCGAGCTTGATTATACTACCTTGTATGACAAAGATATTTCTTCTTTGAAAAATAAAAAAGAGCTTACAGCCATTGAAAAAATTCTGATAAAAGAAAAAGAACGTATGACTTCAGTACGCCGTGCTGTTGTTTCAGCTGATGTACTCATTGACGGAGTTTTTGGTACTGGTTTCAAGGGTAAACTTGACAGTGATCTTATGGCTGTATTCTCAATCGGAACAAGTGCATACAGGCTTTCTGTTGATATTCCAAGCGGTGGTGATGGTTCAAAGGGTACTGTATCTCCAGGCTGTTTCAAGGCTGATGAAACCATCTGTCTTGGTTGCTTGAAATTCGGTATGACACAGTATCCGCTGAAAAAGCTATGCGGTAAAATAGATGTAGCCGATATTGGAATACCTGCGAGGGCATATGATTGCCTTGACGGTGAGCACGGTTATCATCGTCTTGACCGTGATAGTCTTGCAGGATTTCCTCCTAAGCGTGAGCTTGATGCTCATAAGGGTATTTTTGGCAGTGTTCTCATTATTTCAGGCAGTAATTCTATGCGTGGTGCAGCTGCATTAGCTGCATTGGGCGCATTGCGCAGCGGTGCAGGTCTTGTAAGGGTTGCTTCTGTTGGACGATGTATTGATACCATTTCTGTTTTAGCTCCCGAGGCTACTTATATTGAACTGAACACTGATAAAGATGGCTTTATGCTGTATGATGATAATACAAAAGAAAAGCTTCTTGATGCTATGAAGAAATCAACTGCTGTAGTTATCGGATCCGGTATGGGTGTAACGAAAGATACTATGGAAATACTTCGATTTGTTATAGCTAACTCTTTTTGTCCTGTAATTATTGATGCAGATGGAATAAATTGTATAGCTTCTGACATAGAAATATTAGTGAACAGGAAGTCCGAAGTTATTCTTACTCCTCATCCGGGCGAAATGGCACGGCTCTTGAACTGTGATGCTCAGTCAATTAATGATAACCGCATTATGGTTGCAGAAAAATATGCCGAGAAACACGGAGTTACCGTGGTTCTGAAGGGTGCAGGAACAATTGTTTCTGATAAATTCAATACTGCTGCAAATCATACAGGCAATGCTGGCATGAGCCGTGGTGGAAGCGGAGACATACTTTCAGGTATTATCGGCTCCGCTGTTGCACAGGGTTTTCCGCCTTATGACGCTGCTTGTGCAGGCGTTTATATGCACGGTCTTGCAGGTGATGCCGCTGCTGCTAAACTCGGTCAGGAGGCTATGCTGCCACGAGATATTATTGAGTGTCTTTCAGATGCTTTTAAAATTCTGAAAGACAAACGTAATCAGAATAACTGACAATACAACGGATGTTAAAAGTAGAAAAATTTTGATTGGAGATTTTACAATGAAAAGACTTTTAGTATCCGTTTTAGCAGGGATCAGTATTATATCTGCTGTATCCTGCAGTTCACCTATGAAGCCAGAGTCAAGCCGCGAGAATAATCTTAACTCCCCTTTTACTGCTAAAATGACAGTAAGCCTTGATAAGATGAATGCCGACGGTACTATCACCCGTAATTCAGACAGCAGCTGGGTTGCGGAATTCGATTCTCCTAACACGCTTAGTGGTGTAAAACTAACCTTTGAGGAAAATGTTGTGAAGGCAAGTTATAAAGGACTTGATTTTTCTGTACCAAAGTCTGCACTTCCTGTTAAGGCTATGCTTACTAATCTCATTGACGCTGTAGATAGTCTTGCAGCAGAGGAACAACTTTCAGGTTCAGAAAGTGAAGGCGTGTTAAATATCAGCGGCTCACTTGAGGGCGGAGAATATACCCTTTCGGTTGATAAAAACGGTTATATTCACACTTTTGAAATGCCGAATAATCTGCTGAAAATTGCATTTTCAGAGGTATCTGCATCAGGAGCAGTTGTACCAACGGTCACAGAAAAAATCTCATTGACATCAGAGACATATGTGACAACATCAATTACAGAAACCACTTCTGTACAATAAAAATAAGGGTATCGGCGATAAAAAGTGAGCCGATACCCTTATTTTATACCAATTCCTAAAATGTTAGCAGACAACGACGACATACATCATTTCTGCCATTAGATTTGTCTACTGTTGTTTCAGAGATTGGTATTAATTCAATATACAGTTTCTATTGTAAAATCACGATTACAGTTGTTTTCTACAACTTCATCAACAGTTTCCTTTGAGCAAACAGCACAGAAATATAGTTCATTTTTCAGGTCATTGTACACATCTGCAATCCTTTCAGATGTCATTTCAAGAATTTCTTCACGTAGTTTTCTTCGGGATTCCTGTGTAATATTTCTGAAATACATACTATCAGCAGCGGCAGCATACTCAGCATCGCTGACAAGAGGTTCGCCAGAAGCAATTGAACTTATGATATATGATGATATATCTGGATTTTCACTACAGTATTTGCTTATGAAATTGACTGTATTTTCAAATACACCAATACTTTTCTCAGGTGTGGGATCACAATATGAATGGAAGCAGGCTTCCTTCATATTATTTACATTACAGCCTGAGCCGTATGCACCGCCTTTTACGCGCACTTCATTCCATAGATATTCATAGGTCATAATCGAGGATAAAACCGACCACACAGCCTTATCATTAATCTGATTGCTTAATACAGCACCGGAATATGCGGTTGCAGAAGGTATGACAATACATTGATTTTTGGGGGTATTAAGATTGAAATTCATACTTTCCTTTTGTGATACTCCACCAATTGGCAGATTATCTGTAAGCACTGAAATATCTGTTTTATCTGATGAAGCTATACTTACAGTTAATCTTGATTTGCAGAAAACGCGCTGAGAGAGAGGAGTGATTTTACGTAAATAAGCTGAAAACTCCTCATCTGAAAGCTGATTTATGTTATGGTATGATTTATAAGCTTCGAAACCATTGATATATTCGATTATAGCAGATTCGGCTGACATCTTTGCTGCGGCACGGCGTACCGAAAAACGATGCCCTTCAGATATGATATCCTGCTTTAAATCTTCTTCATCCTGTCTGAGCAGTCTTGAGGCAAGCTCAGGATGTTCGTATTCTGTTTCATTTAAAATTTCAGATATAAGCTCAAGCGCTATCGCAATATTACGTGAAAGAAATCTTGTTTTCAATACAAAAAATACTTTACAGCTTTTGGTATTGTTTTCTTTTCCCATAGGAATTATATCAGTAGAAAGACTGCCAAGAGTTCCTATAATTCGTTTTTGAAGCTCAAATCCACTGCTTTTTTTCGTTGGAAGTTCCACAATTAGTCTTTCAAGGACCATAAGCTGTTTTAATTCATCAGATGTAAAATCACTCACATCGAAATATAAATTCATAACAGTTATTTCTTTTTCACGGACAGGATGACGTAGAATTCTTATACCATATTCTGATTTTTCATCAGTGATATATTCAATGGGCTCTGCAGATATTTCTGAAAGTGGCAGACGAGGTAATTTTGCGATGTCATCCTGTTTATCAGGAGTATTCTGCCATATTTTTAAAGCATCATTAAGTTTTGTAAGTTCTGCCTTTTCAGTATCAGTCATTACAGCCAATTCATTATTAATACGATTTTTCTCATTTTCTGCCTGTTCTTCGCCGTATGTTTCGGAGGGCAGCATATAAAGCACCGCTCTCCCCTCTTCATTAAGAAGCCATTCAGAAAGAAGTTCTTCAAAATAGCCGGTGTCCAGCTTTTCTCTTAGTGTGCAGAATATATCTCCTCTGTCAATATAGATTAGTGGATCTCCGCCATAAAGCCAGGATGACATTGAATCTACGCAGCGGGTAAGCCCCTTTGGTTCCTCAGATTCTCTATATACAAATTCACAACGGTTAATAGACGCTTCAAGGATCTCTCTGCCTATACCATTTTCGACCAATTTGCGTACAGTATTTTCT
Source organism: Ruminococcus sp. (assembly GCA_017397925.1). Taxonomy (GTDB): domain Bacteria; phylum Bacillota; class Clostridia; order Oscillospirales; family Ruminococcaceae; genus Ruminococcus. Next base: position 72,917 of record JAFQHO010000046.1, on the reverse strand, counting down.
AATGTTTCAAGCAGCTTTTCACCGTTTTTTCTATCAATATTATAGATTTTAAGCAGACCTGTAGGCTGGAGAAGTCCGTCATCAATACTCAGACTTACATCAAGGCACAGTTCGGTATCAAGCAATGCTTTTTTTAATGGTGAATCGTTGCAACCAGCGATTGCCTCTGTCAGTACGCTGTATGCTGCAATCTTTTCACGTTCTTCCCAACTTGCAAGGATTTTTCCAACAGCAAGAAATGTCTGAGAATCATCATTGCTTTCGGCAGAAGAATCATAATATAATTCTCGTACAATGGGACTGATAGGCTTTTGATATGCGATTTCAGGTTTTTCCCCTGTACTGTCATATTCTGAAAGATAGCTGTCAATAAGGGGCAAAACCTCATCAGGATTTATAGAGCCGTCAAGATATATATATGAGTTTGCAGGGTGATAATAACGCTTATGAACGTCAATGAACTTCTCATATGTAAGATCAGGGATAGATGTAGGCAATCCACCGAAATCAAAGCGATAAGAAGTATCGGGATAAAGCAGACTTTTCATTTCACCTTCAATTCTTTCGTGAACTGATGAAATATAGCCTTTCATTTCATTGAAAACTACGCCCTTGTATGAAGCCTCTTTTTCATCACCAAAAAATTCAATATGATGTCCCTCCTGATAGAAAATATTAGGAACAGTGTAAATAAGCGGTTTGAAAACAGCGTCAAGGTAGACTCTGGTAAGATTCATAAAATCCCTATTGTTTCGGCTGGAAACAGGATACATTGTTTTATCGGGATATGTCATAGCGTTCAGAAAAGTATTCATTGAGCTTTTCAGCAGATAGAGAAAAGGTTCTTTTACAGGATAATTCTCTGAACCGCCAAGAACTGAATGTTCAAGTATATGGAATACGCCCGTATCGTCCTGCGGTACAGTTTTAAATGAAATGCAGAAAAGCTTGTTTTCTTCCGCGTTATTCATCCAAGAAAGTGGGGCATTCGTCTTTTCATGACGCATTTCAATAAACTCACCATAATCTGTGTGACGTATATTTGTAACTATGAATCCGTATAATTTTTCATTTATATTCATAATCTATTAATCCCAGGAAGGTTTTCCTCCTGTTGAAATTTCAGCATAATAGCTTAGTATCTTTGAACTGTCGGATGAATTTATAAAACCGTCCTTGTTAACATCGGCTGCTTTTTTCTGCTTATCACTGAGGCTTGATTGGCCGCCTGTTGAAAGTGCAGCATATTCAGAAAGAACAAGTGAAGCATCAGAAGAATCAACCGATGAATCCTGGTTTACATCGCCGAGCATAAGGGAATTAAGATGTACTGCTATTTTCTTATCCGTTCCGTCATCACTGATCACATTCCAGCTTTTATCTGATTCAGCGCCATCAATTGAAAAAGTATAGCTGAGTGTACGGAAACTGTCAGGATTATCATTACCGTCAGGGATATTGAATGTATCGGTATAAACATCAGCTGTCATATTGTACATTCCACCATTTAATATAACATTTATCTTGTAAACACGGTAATCAGAAACGGAAATATCACGGCCCTCTATATCAAAATAGTAGTTGTTGCCGCCCAAAAGGGTTGTATTATAATACTGATGAGCATCATATTCAGGTGACTGATATTCAATTGAAACGTTCGCAGATGCTCCGTCAGGTATATTAAGGAAAACTCTGCCATTTATATCAGACTTTATAATATGCTCACATACAGGTTCTACTTTTACAGCATTTACAGTAGTTTCTTCTGCTGTTGTTGTAACGGGTACAGTTGTGGTTTCTGCAGTTGTGGTAGTTGTATATGTTTCAGATGTAGTTTCAGTTGTGATCTCAGTTGTGGTAACAGTATAGTCTGATTCCCGTGCTGTGGTTACTGTTGTAGTTATAACAGTTTGTTCGGTAGTTGCTGGTATAGTTGTTAATATAGCGATATCAGCGCTTTTCGATGGGATTATTTGTTCTGACTTTGAAGACTGTTCGGTGATATTATCACCTTCTGCATAAGTATACATAGATACATTTGGAACTGCCATTGCAGCGGCAGCAACTAAGGATAAAATTTTTGTGTATTTCATTGTCATTACCTCTGATTTAATATTCGGTATAAACTGCCCCATTATTTTCATTTAGAACAGTTATCTTTAAATTGTCAGTGTTTGTTCCTTTGGGAAGATAAGCTGAAAATCCATATGGAACATATTTGTAATCGCTGAGAAGTGAATCTTCAAAGCTGTTAAATGCTTCATAACACGTTCCCTCAGTTTCAAGAATGATTCTGTATTTATCTCCTTTGAAAAAGTTTTCAGGAAGTATACCATAAATATGTGTCAAACCGTTGTTTTCTTCTATTTTCATAACAACGTCATTATTATCATATTTTTCAGCTGAAATATCAAATATACCCTCAATAGGAGCTTCCATAACAGGTGCAGAATAGAGAAGATTTTTAAGGTTTCTCTCAACAAGTTCAATTATTACAGTATCATTTTCGTTTACTTTGTTCAGATTATAGGGAACAGCCCTTGAAAATTCCGCTTCTGCAAACATCTCTGCCATATAGGGCAGTATCGCCTCACCGAAGGAATCACGGTACATAAGTAGGTTTCCATCTCCGATGTTGCTTGAAGTGGTTATTGTAATATCATCAAGTCCTCTGAAACGGCTTGTATATTCGTATGTGAACTCATAGTCATTATGAAGCTGCATATCCTTTGCGTTTTCTGCAGGATAAAGCATAGCCGCAAGGTCACCAAGGCGGTCGTGAGCCACATACCAACCGTTTCCAGTGCCGCAGGAGCTTTTTTCCAGTTTATTCATAAGCTTAGTGTGCGCAGCATATGCGCCAAAATTATTCCAATGGGTGTCAGTTTTGTGATATAAAGCCGTTGGTGAATTAAGCCCCAAAAGCTCTGATTTCATATCAAGAAAGAAATCATTTTCGGAAAGCTCTGCTGTTAGGTTTTCAAGGTTGCTTTTGTTATCCGAAGGCATATAGTTATATGGCATATTTTCGGGATAAAGCGTATTTTTATTAGGTGCAGAAAAGAATATAAAATCTGCTTTCCTGCTTTCGCAGTATCTGTCTATAATACGCAAATTGTTGGCTACATTGTTTATTTCAGCACTACTCAGCGTATCAAGCCGCAGAAAATCATTGATTGTTTCGCCGTAGTACAACCAGCCATCCTTTCCCACGATAACATCATCATTGGCAGATGTGTGGGTTAGTGCTGCTTTTATGCGTCCGTCAGTGTTAACAAGCTGCTGACGAAATGCGAAATTCTCTGAGAAATATGATTCAAATTCATCGAAAAAATCAAAATTCAGCTTGTTGTCCTCAGTTTTTATTGAGGGGAATTTCGCAAGCTGACGCTTTTCCTTTGATGGATCAGCTTTGACAAATGGTGTGCAAACCGCTGGTACAAGGCATATTCCAAGAAATGCGGCAGTATATATTCTATAGAAATTATCTTTTTTCATATGGCTTCCTCCTAAAATCTGAAATAAATAAATGGATTATAGGACGCTGATGAAAGTGATAATATACAAAGTCCCAGAAGTACCATTGATATACCGTATGTGCCATATTCATATACAGCAGCTGATTTTTCACTTTTCGCCGATACTTTCAGCTTTTCCATAACAGGCATAGAAAAAATAACAGCAAATACTAATACTATAAGATAAAGAGGCGTAAGCTGCTGCATAAACATTGCTGTTTGAGTTGAATCTCCCGATGGTACAAACATATGCCCGATATATTTACAGGCAATTGTAAGATTATCGGCTCTAAAAAATACAAATGCAAGAGTAGTAACAAATACAGCATAAAAATGTCTGAAAGGTTTCAGCCACTTCTCTGTGTTAATAATCTTGTATGATTCAATCATAAGGAATACACCATTAATAAGTCCCCATACGATGAAATTCAGGCTTGCGCCGTGCCATAATCCTGTACAGAAGAATACAATCAGCTTATTTACAGCAGTTCTTACTTTTCCTTTTCTGTTACCGCCAAGGGGAATATAAAGGTACTCCTTGAACCAGGTTGAAACAGAAATATGCCATCTTCGCCAGAATTCCTGCATACTCTGCGATATATACGGATAATTAAAGTTTTCTTTAAAGGTAAACCCAAACATTGAGCCAAGACCGATAGCCATATCACTGTATCCGCTGAAATCAAAATAAATCTGGAATAAGTATGACAAGGCTCCAAGCCATGCAAGGGGCAATGACAGACTTTCCGTATCAAGACCATATACGTAATCAACTGCATATGCCATTGTATTGGCAATAAGAAGCTTTTTGGAAAGACCTGTTATAAATCGCTTTATGCCCTCTGCTGTCATCTGGGGAGTTGTTGTGCGGTGGTCTATCTGGTCGGCAAAATCATAATACTTTACTATAGGACCTGCTACAAGCTGTGGGAAGAATGTAATATACAGTGCAAGCTTGAAAAGATTTTTCTGAATATAGTCAGGTGATTTGTATGCGTCTATAACATAGGACATAGCCTGGAATGTGTAAAATGAAATTCCGATAGGCAATGCTATATTTGGAATGGAAATGTTTAAAAAAGGCAGTCTGTTTAGCATTTCTGCACCGAAACCAGCGTATTTAAATATGCCAAGCATTGTCAAATTGAAAATAATAGAAAGTGTAAGACTTATTTTTCGATATTTATTCTCTTTTTTCATAGTTAGACCGAAAACGTAGTTCATTATAATTGAAATTATCATAAGAACAATAGCTTTCGATTCGCCGTATGTATAGAATAAAAGGCTGAATAACAACAAAATTGTGTTTTTCAACCTGATAGACGGTATAATCCTGTAAAGGATATATACCGCCGTAAGAAATATAAAAAGAAATACAGGGCTGCTGAATACCATTTTTTCTCCTTAAACTGCAGTGTAGAATATAATTTCAGATACTGTTCCGCCGTCGTATCTTACGTCAAGCTCACTGTTGCCGCTATAGTATATGGTATATGCACCGCCGGCCTCACCTACTCCGTATGAAGCTTCAACGTCAGCCTGAGAGCTGCCGATTGTAATTCCTGTGTCAGTTGAATAATTGCTGTTTGTAATTGTTACACAGTAGATTTTTTCAACTCCGCCAAGTACATAGCATTCGATTTTGAGTCCGTCATATTCATATATCTTTGAGTCAGCACCATTTGAAAAGCAGGCAGGTGCTGTTGTCACATTAAGTGCATCACCAAGAGATGAAACTATTCCGCTTGCATCACTATGAAGTGTACCAAAGCTGAATTTTACTCCCTGAGGCTGTGGAGCAGGCTCTGGTTCCTCAGGCTGTTCTTCCTGAGGTTCTTCTGGTTCATCGGGTTTAGTTACTTCAGGTGCTTCTGTAGCTTCTTCTGCCTCTGTAGGTTCTTCTGTAGCTTCTTCTGTTGTCACTTCTGCTTCTGTCTCTTTTTCTGTAGGAGCTTCTGTCTTTTCCTCTGTTTCAGCTTCTGAAGCTGCTTCGGTTGCTTCAGCTTCTGTTGAGAGAACAGGAAGTTCAGGCACTGTGTTATCCTCCGGTTCGTTAGGTCCACAGGATACTAAAGATACTGCAAGTACAGATGCGAAAGCTAAAAGAGTTGTTATTTTCTTATTCATTTTTATTTATCCTTTCAAAAATTAATAATATTTCGGATATACGTACTGTTTGAACGTATAATTCTGTGTCTGTAGATAGCTGAATGATACACCGTAATAGCCGTTGCAGGTATCGTAGTTCAGCCAGGTCTTGGAAGATGAGTCATATACTTGATTCCAGTAATGGTCTCCTGTACCGCGTCCTGTACCATAAACGATACGGCACTTAAGCCCTGCCTGCTGGAAAAGCAAATCTGTTACAGCAGCAAAATAGTAGCATACAACATATCTGTTGTTGAGGGAATAATTTGCAAAATATGCCCAGCCCTTTTCATTTATCTGTGCGAGGGTACGTGTATTTTCAATAAATCTGTATTTGTTATTGTTATAGACATAATTGTAGATGCTTTGCGGATTTTTACCAATAGAATCTATAATAGACTGAGCACGAACCTGAACTTCTGAAAGAGGTACTGCTATGCCTTCTTCTGTAAGATTATAACCGTCGTGGACTTTATTTGTAACAAGATTTCCCTTAGCCTGACTGAAATAATATCTGTTTTCACCGATAGTAATCCAACCAGTTACCATTACACCATCATCGCCAAAGAAATATTTACCGTCTTCAAGAGTAGCCCAGCCTTTTACCATTGCGCCGTCTTCACCAAAGTAATACTTCTTGTCATCAATAAGAAGTCTTCCTGTTGTAAGAAGTGAAGTTTCAGGATGGAAATAGTAGTTTTTACCGTCGATTTCTATAATACCAGAACAAGCTGTACCATCCTGGCCAAAATAATATTTGCCTTCTTCAATTTCAACAAGACCTGTCTGCATTTTGCCGTCTTCAGGACTGAAATAATATTTCTTATCACTTATAAGAAGTTTACCTGTAAGCATTTTTCCGCTGTTTGTGTCAAAGCAGTAATAATCGCCATTATATTCCTGCTTACCTGTAAGCATCTTAAAGTCTTTGCCAAAGAGATAGGTTCCGTCTTCAAGTTTGAGAATACCTGTAATTGCGGCATAATCATCTCCAAAACAGTATTTATCATCACCGATTTTAAGTCTGCCGCTGCACAGAATGCCTTCATTGTCGGCATAATAAAGCTTGCCATTGACATTGTTCAGGCCGCTTACACGGGTTCCATATTCGTTGAAGAGGTAATTTTTACCGTTGATTTCAGTTACACCTGTAGCATATGTACCGTCATCATAGAAGTATTTTATATTTCCATTGATTTCAAGAAGTCCGGTCTGTAACTTGCCTGTATTTTCGGCAAAATAGTATTCAACTCCGTCGATGTCAACTACGCCTTCTTTTTTACCATCGTTTATGTCTATGAAATAGCAGCTGTTGTCAATATTTACAAGTCCAAGCTTTATTTCACCTTTTTCCGTGTAATAATACTCTCGCTCGCCAGATGAAACCCAACCCAGTTTTTGTTTTGCTTCATCGTCAAAAAAGTAAGGGATATCGTTTACTTTAATTTCTCCCTGAGCGAGGCTGCCGTCAGATGTTACATAGTAAAAGGCATCGTCTTTCTCAATAAATCCTTCTTCATTAATAAAAGCGCCTTTATCATCTGCAAGGTATTTTTTACCGCTTTCATCTGTAAAAATGAAATCTGTCAGCTTGCCCTGTTCGGGCTCTATATAAAACTCTTCACCGCATACAGTAAATTTACCAAAAACAGGTTTTCCCGTCACGGGGTCATAGTAACGGCGTTTTCCGCCTACGGTTCTCCATCCTGTTTTCAGTACACCATTTTTGGAAAACAAATAGAGTTCACCCTCTATTTCCTGCTCCCCTGTGAGTGCAATTCCGGTTTCATCGTAGTAAAATATTCTGCCTTCGTTGTCTGTTACCCATTCAGCTGAGTAACTTTCATTAGAAATTGCGGTTTCCGAAACGATATCAGATTGTTCATCCGCATATGCAGCAAAGGGCACTGTTACAGTTAGACATAATGCCGCGGATGCCGCTGCCATTACAAATTTTTTGTAGGACTTCATAGTTTCCTCCTTTTGTCATTCCCATTTGTATTATTATCGGACTATAATACAGACCGATACATATTTATTATACATCTTATGAACATAAAAGTCAATGGTTTTTTCGTGAAAATACATAAACCCGATAGTTGGAAAAATGCTAGGTTTACCAAAAAAATTGACAAAAAAGACTATGGCTATATTTTTTAAAAAAGTACCGCCATAGTCTTTATTAATAATCGATGTTTAACAAACTTTTTAAATTTCCATTAAGGCCGAATATGCACTCCTGAATTATTCGGGAAATACAATGTATCGGTTTATCACAATCATCTTTAATCCATTGCATTACAATAGCATTTATGCCGCTTAGATAATAAATCATAACGTATTTTCTGTCTTCCATGGGATAATTAAAACGTTGAAGAATAGGCTCGAATATGTTAATGTACATCTGGTTAAATATTTTCTCGAATTCGAATATTGCTGAATTTGAAAGAGCTGTAGAAAAAATACGGTGATTATCCTTTATGAATGAAAGATATGGATTAAGATATTCTTCAGTAATATAATTTAATTCATTAAGCTGATAATCAGAAGAACTGAAAGTAATCAATTTTGTGTTAGCTGGAAAATATGAAAGAAAGCTATCAATCAAATACTGCATTGTCTCGTTGAGAAGATCGCTTATATTTTCGTAGTGAAGATAAAAAGTTGAGCGATTAACTCCAGCTTCATTACAGACTTCACTGATGCTTATATATTCAAAAGGTTTCTTTTCAAGCAGCTTCATCAGTGCTTTATCCATTTTTACAGCAGTATTGAAATACTTACTTTCTGATTTGTTCACTGTACACCTCAGTTTACTGTTCGCTTATTTGTTTTGCAAGTTCAACTATTTCAAAAGCATATTTTGATTTGCATTTTTCAAGATATTTCTTGTATAGAGGGTAATTTATACCGCAGCCTATAAATCCTATAATTCCGATAATTATACCTGCAACGACGGCACCGGTTCCGCTACCTAAAACCTGCATTGCAAGGCACATACCTGTACCAACAACAAGTGATGATATGATGCCAAGAGTGTAGGTGAAAATTGTTGCCGGAAGTTTTGCTTTTCGGTCAAGCTTTTTTAATGCAACTATTTTTGAGCTGCTCTTGGAAATATAATCTTTTGCAATTGACTCCGCTAAAATCTTGTCTGTGTTCATTTCAAGAACCTCCTTATTATTATCCCTAAGGGATTTTTATTACAATATCATTATATCATAATAATGGCTTGAAACGGAACAACATAATTTGCGGAAAGTGTCGATTTTACTCTGGAATATCTTGTTTTTCTCCATAAGCAGGAAGACGGTATTTCTTTTTGTATTCATTAGGAGTCATATTCATTATTTTTTTGAATATTTTTATAAAATAGCTTTGTGAGCTGAAACATAATAGATTACTGATTTCAAGGTCGGAATAGTCTGAATAACGAAGAAGACCTGTTGCTTCTTCAATTTTACGTCGATTGACGTATTCCGAGAATGGCATACCCGTTTCCGATTTGAATAATCTTGACAGATAAGCAGGGGTAATTCGCAAGGATTTGGCGGCTTCCTCAATAAGTACCCTGCTGTGGAGATGCTCACTGATATATTCAATGGCGCGTAGTATACGCTTGGAATAAAGCTTGCTGCTGCGGAGTATTCGCATCTGCTTGGTGTATTCTTCTATCATTTCATAGTGAACTTCCCGTACTGCTTCAATTGACATACATTCATCGGCACGATTTATAAAAACATCGCTGAGACTGTATGCCTGTTCGGGAGTCATACCGCTTCCTACGCAGAAACGGGCAATGAGGGCAGTTGATATTGTAAAATGATATTTCATATTCCGCAAAGGGTCACGGCTTAATGTGCCGCAGCCCTCGCAGAACAACGGTTCTGCAAACATTTTAACAAATTCCATATTACCTGAACAGATACTCTCGTAAAATGCCATTTCTCTGTCAAATGGGGCATATTCAAAATCCTCCTCACGATGACTGAAAAAATGGGACATTACGTTATTATCGCGGCTTTCCGACATATGCGGCACTCCTTTCGTTTTTATGTATTATAACATATATTTTTGAAAATGTCTAGAAAAAAACGAAAGGGAATAGAATTTATCATAAATATGTACGACTTTATCACAAAGCTTATGCTTTTTCACTTACCATAATAGACGCACGGTTCTGTATATGGTCAATGGTTGTGTCAATGTCCTGTCCTCCGCCAAGATATGCGATTATTTCCTCGTTGACTATTTCCCATAGAGGTCTGTCCAATTCGGTGTCAATTCGATTTATTGAATCAACGTATTTTTCTATAACCTCACAGTCATCCATAGTGGGAAGCGGAGTTTCAAATGTTTCGCCTTTATTTTCATAAGTAGGGTTAGAATATTCCCCTTTACAGATTCTTTCAGCCGTTGTATGCCGAGCATTGTTATTAATACAGAAACCGCCCTCTGCTGAATAGCTTACAACTTTTTCGCCGTTTATATATTGTTCGTACTTCTGCATAACATGATTCTGTTGATACTCCTCTGTATAAAATTGCCTGATATATTCCCATGCGGCACTCTGTTTTTCTTTTGAGGAATGTGAACATATTGAATATTCACCGTTTGTACTGATATAGGAGCCTTGTCCCTCAGAATCGGGATAACCTACTAAAGTGTATTCGCCGTCTTTTATGTGAGAAACTAATGCTTCATTAGAATTGCTGTCCTTATAGCAAAAAAGTGATGTGTTAAAACCTGTTACATCATATATAGATACAAAATTAGGAGCATTGTAATCAAGTTCTGATTTTTCTCCGTGATTGCTTTTAAAGCTTCCGCAAAATTCAAGCAATTTACGGAAATCAGGAGAATCAAAATATACCTCGGCTTTCGTATAATCGACATATGAAGTAAGATTTGATCTCAGAATAGTATAATAAATATTTTCTGCATTACGGCTTCCGTTTATGGTTGTATTATCGGGCATTTTATCCCAATGTTCAAGAAATTCCTCGACAGTCCAGTTTTGCTTGCTGCCCACATATTCTTTTTTTCCTATCATTGTATGAACTTTATAGGAATAGGGCAAACCGTAGAGATGCCCGTCTGTCTTGCATAGTTCGAGAACATGCTTGTTCATCAGTTCAGGATTAACATCGGGATCATCTTTCATAAATTCATAAAGATCGACAAACGCTCCCTTGTTTTTAAGTATCTCGTAATAAGCGGGATTATTGAATGAAAATGCACCTACAATGTCAATATCATCCTTATTGATTATCCTTTGTATCAAATCAAAGTCCTGCTTTTTATGTTCATCTGTTGTGTATATCAGAGGATCGCCGTTGTCATCAAGGCGAGAACGACTTGCAACATATTCAATGCGATAACCATTATCGGCATTGTTGAACTCATCAAATTCATTATGTTCAGGCTCAACTGCTAAAGCAATGGTTATTACAATATCATCTTTCTTCGCTGATGTCTGTTTTGTGTCAGAAATACTTTCCGATACAGATACGTTTCCATTTACTTCGCTGCATGAGACCGCAGAAAGCATTAATGCAGTTAACATAAGAATTATCCTTTTCATAATTTTTCTCCTTTTCATTAGTTGGTATTTTACCCTCTATATATACATACAATTATGGGGTGCAAAAACGGACATACTTTTGATATATTTTTTTCTTTTAAATAAATCACCGCACAGGTTTCCCTCCCGTGCGGTGAAGTATGAGAATCATTTAATATCAATTCTCAATTGGTCTTGTCACTTCTCCTAACTTTTTCTGAAGCTCTTCCATTCTTTGAAGTTCCTGTTCTGCAAGTGATTCCTGTTGCTGTACAACTTCTTTTTGTATTTGCTCTGCTTTTTCTTTTTCTCTCTGCAACTCCTCAAATATCTGTCGTTCCTGCTCCTTTAAAGCTTCTATCTGCGACATTCTTGCTTCATATATTTCATTTTGTTCTGCTTCTGAAACTGAAATTATAACCTCAGGATATATAACATTTTGAAGACCGTTGTGGTAAACTGTTACATTGGTGGTTTCAGTTAAAACATCAGCAGGAAAATATACTTTATAGCTTAGAAGTGCTTCTGCGTTTATCGGTATAGGAAGATTTGTCTGATAGCTGCTTAAAGGGTTTGTTGTGAGTGTCATTATTAATTCATCATCTGATAGAGTGGGACAATTTTCGTCATACTCAAAGGGATATACAAACGTTAAATCAGAAAGTACACCATCTGTTACCGTAGAATTAACCAAATCTGTTTTTTCAAAGTCTGATCCGGAAACTACAGGAAATGAGCTGTTTCCGTTGAAGTATAGGGATTGTTCCCACATATTTTCACCGAAAGTGTTTTCATTTTCTGCGTCGCTGAAAATGATATCATACTTGTAATTTACGCTGTCATTATGCCAGATAATAAATTCGTTTGACTGTTTGCTGATTATTCCTTGTTTATTCTTTGTGATAACGGTATTGATAAACGAACCTGCTGAAATATTTTTTCCTTCGCTGTCATAAATATTTCCCATAGTGTCATCACCGGAAAAACGACATTCCAATACATTTTCAGCTGAATTCATAAACTGCACCTTGTTGTCGAACTTCAATGTCATATCATCAGCTGTAAACTTATACTTTGATTCTGCCGCAGCAAGTATGTCATTATCTGTGTATTTGCCGCTGTAAAGAACGGCATACACCTGTGTCGTATCAATTCCGTCAATCTGTTTTGTGTAGATTCTTACATTGGCATCGTCCCTGCCGCAGTCCTCAAAAGGACAGCTGAATAGCGGAGTTACAAGAACATCGTTTTCAATGTAATAATCCAGCGGAACATCAATATAATTATAAGCTCCGCTTTCAAGTTCTGTGTTGATTTCTCTGATTAATTTTGAAAATTCATTGTTACTTGAATTGTTTACAATATCAGAGAGCATCTGTCTGCCAAGAGTAGTTTGCGGTATTACGGCTATGCAGAAAGCTGCTGCGGCAACAATTGCTGTCCATTTGATTACCCGTGAAATACGCGGTTTGCCCGTTACATTTTCAAGGTCAGTTATGACATATGCGTCTTCGCTGAAATTCTCTTCTGTTTCCGCAAATACCCGTTTTGAAATTCTGTCAAAGCAGCCAACAGAGTCAGAAAGCTCGTTCATTTTTGCACGCAGAATTATCTCTACTTCATTATTATCCGTCTTCACGATTTTTTTATTCTTCACTGTTAACACCTGCCTTTTTCTTTAATATTGTTATTGCTTTGTTGTACTTATACTTAATTGACGATACAGGGCTTTTCATTATCCTTGCGATTTGTGTGAATGATAGGTCACAGCAGCATTTCATCGTCACAATCTGCCGCTGTGAATCGCTCAGATACATGAGCAGCTCATTTATGTAAATACTGTTTTCTACAGTATGATCAGCTACGCCGTAGCTTTGAATTATGAATGATTCATCGTCATGACGATGCTGTCGGCGAAGCTCCAGTGCAATATTGCGAGCCATAGTAATGATATAGCCCACGCCATCGCCTTTCTCAGGATTAAACCGCTTTGTCTGTGCGAGGCGGATAAATGTTTCTGCTACACAGTCCTCTGCGAGTTGGTAATCCGAGGTGATGCCAAATCCTATGGCAAAGACATTGTTTTTAAACAATTTGTATAATTTTTCTAAACTCTCCTTTGAGTAAGAACAACTAATTATAAGTTTATTTACATCTATATCAATGTTATGTGATGTTAAACTATTTTTGTTATCCACAATTGTCTTTTCACCTCCATTTTTAGTTTTTGATAGGGCTATATAACCTTTTAGAGATTTTTTCGGATTTTCTGCCTTTTATGAAAGCTTTCATATATAAGTGTTTTTAAAAGGCAAAAAAGACAGAATTTTCACAAAAAAATTTATAATTATCGTTAGTGTATTATAACTTAAATTTGTTAATAGATTATTCGTTTGATTTTCATCTATTTATAGCCAGCCATTTTATGAAAATAATTATTTTTTATTATATTAAATTTATAAAACTAATATAAACTTCTTTGTTTGTTGTAAACCACAGTAAACTTTATGTGAAATAACGCCCTTGTGATAATAATTATTTTTCTATAAAATTAATTATATCATAATGAGAAAATATTTTCAATATGTTTACATTATAAATAAATGCCTAATATAATTGTGAAGAAATTTATAATTTTTTTAAAAACCCCTTTACTTTTGGTATTATGTATGTTATAATAGATAAAGAAATTATTTGAAAGGGGTGGAAACTATGCAGCTTGATAAATTAATTGGTGTATGTTTGTCAACAATACACGAAGAAGACAGATTTAATTTTATACATCAGCTAAATAAACACGCTATAAAAAATGGTTTTCAACTGCTCGTTTTCAATTCCTGTGCAGATATGTATGAGCAAAGTCCGGAAAATAATGAGGGTGCCTCCGCTGTTTTCAGGCTTATTCCTTATGACAAATTGTCAGCTCTTATTATATTTCCGAATATAATTTATGATCCTGTTATCGTTGAAGAAATCAAAGAAAACTGCATTAAGCATAACTTGCCTCTGATTTCTATGGATAAAGAAATGGAAGGCTGTATTACTTTTTCTTTTGATAACTCAAATGTATTCGAAAAGCTTTGTCGTCACATAATTGAAGAACATAACGCCAGAAAACTTTATCTGATGGCAGGTTTTAAAGATAATGTCTATTCAAACGAGCGTATCGAAGCTTTCAAAAAGGCTCTCCTGTTAAATGACATTCCAATTGATGAGAATAATATCGGCTATGGCTGTTTCTGGGAACAGCCTACTATTGAGGTTCTTGACAAATGGTTCAAGGAAGAACAACGGGAAATTCCTGACGCTATAATATGTGCCAATGACCTTATGGCTATTACCGTCAGCGATTATCTGCAATCTATGGGTGTACAGATTCCAAAGGAGTGTATTGTAACAGGTTTTGACGGTATAAAACAGGTTGAATATCTGCCGCCGCGTATTACCACTTGCAAGCAGGATTTTGATAAAATGGGAAGCCTAATTATTGAAACAATTAAAAAAATTGAAAATGGCATAAAAGTTGATACTTCCTATTGTGTTGATTTCAATATCGATTACTCACAATCCTGTGGATGTGAACCTGTAACTTATGATAATGTTTCAGTTTCAATTAGAGCTCTTCTAACAAGTCTCAGAAAATCTGATGAACGACAGAAGATGATATGCCGCACTCAAACTTCACTGCCTAATATTTCTGATATAAACTTTTTGCCCCGAATATTGGTGAAACGTTTTAAGTTTGATACCTGTGTGTTTGTTCTTAATGATAGTGTATTCAGTCCTCCTGATTTCGGAAGTTTGTATAAAGGCTCTGATTGCTACAGCTGTGAAATGGATGTGCTTTATCATTGTTATAAAAACAAGGAATATGAAAGATGCAGAATACCTACTGCTAACCTATTTCCGCGTCTTGACCTGCTGACAGTTAACGAAAGTCCAATCGTTGTATGTTGTTCTCACTTCACTAATATGGTTATGGGGTATTGTATATTTCAGCCTGAAATTGATATTGATGAATATGAAAAAATGCATACAATGATGGTTACTATCGCTTCAGCTCTCGGAAACTTCCATAGCAGAATTCAGATAAGAAGTATGAATGATGAGCTTCAAAAGCTTTCTCAGCGCGATTATATGACAGGTCTTTTTAATCGCAGAGGATTCTTTGAGAGAATAAATAGTATCATTGAGGACAAGAAGTATATAGGTTCTACTCTTATGCTTATTTCTGCCGACCTTGACAGGTTGAAATATATTAATGATACTTTCGGTCATTCCGAAGGAGATTCTGCTATTATTACTGTTGGAAATGCTCTTGTAAGCAGTGCGTTGCACAGTAAGCTATGTGCAAGATTTGGCGGTGATGAATTCTGTGCTGCTATATTCACATATAATAATGATCCTGAGCAGTTATACGAGGAATTCAGAGTGCGTTTTCTTGAAGCACTTGTAGAATATAACAGAAATTCAGAAAAGCCATATAAAGTAAGGGCAAGTATCGGATGTTCTTTTTCTGTTGTTAACAGCAATATTGATATTGAAGAACTTATAAATGCGGCAGATGAACAGATGTATGCATATAAGCTTGCAAATAAAAAAAGATATAAAACATAAAGTGATATACCGCACAGCTTCTGTGCGGTATTATTGCAGAAAGGCTAATTTATGATACCAATAATCAAACGTGTTATTTCCGCCATAACTGTTGTTGCTTCTGTTTCTTCATTAGTTTCATTTCCAACAGCAGCTGAAGATTTACCGTTAAAAGACAGCGGAATTGAATATACTGAACTTGTCGAAACAATTTCAAATCCTGCCGCAGGATATTCATCTACTATTTGGCCTACGTGCCGTCCTGGAAATACTCCTGTATATAATCCAACTGCCGGACTTGTGTTGTTTTTCATTGATATAGGTGAATTCTCCTGCGGAGTAAATGGTACATATCACGAGGATGATACCTATACCGAAGGCGTTGATTACGATCTTGATGAGGCTTTTTTCAAGGCATGGGATGAAACTTTCAGTAATTGTCGAGAAAATGGTTGTATGATTGCTATGCGTTTCCGATATGACGATCTGGGTAAAGATAATCCTGAGCCTGCAACCTTTGAGCAGGTACTGCGCCATATTGAGCAGATAAAAGAAAGCGGTCTTCTTGAAAAGTATGCGGATATTATTGCATTTGTGGAAGCTGGTCTTGTTGGAAAATGGGGCGAAATGCACGGCGGAAAGTATGTTACTGTAGACTATAAGGCTAAGGTACTTGAGGCGATGCTCCAGGCTGTGCCGTCGCCTATTCCCGTTACTGTGAGAACACCGGATATATTCGCCAAATGGGCTGGAATTGAACGTAAAGATCTCAATAATTTTGAATTAATTGACAGCATAACCGAAAGTGAATATTCGACTACCATACAAGAAAATAAGGACAGAGTTGGTCTTTTCAATGACGGATATATGGGAAGTATAAATGACCTTGGTACATTTTCAAACCGCGAAATAGAAACTGACTGGATAAATCATCAGGCTGTGACTTCATATTACGGTGGTGAATTTTCAGGTGCTCACGATTATGCGCAATCCTTCGATACATATTTACCTGAAAATGCAATTCCAGAAATGTACAAAACCCATTTGAGTTATATAAACAGTAATATTTTCCCATTTTACAAGGATTTTACTTTTTCTGAGGAATACTCGGTAGAGGGTGTGGATAATTCCGCATACTACGGACAAAATGTATTTCAGTTTATCCGCGACCATATCGGATATCGTTTTGTTATCCGCAAATCAGAACTAACGCCCACTGTTAAGCAGGGAGGTGATGTTACTGTTAATTTCAAAATTGAAAACACTGGATTTGCAGGAATTATTCCTGATGTTCAATCATATGTTGTACTTGAAAAGGACGGTGTATTTGCCTATGCTGAAGCAGATATAGACTGTCGTCAATGGCAGTCCTGTACAATAAAAGATAATATATTGAATATCAAGCTACCAGATAACATTTCCGTTGGTGACTGGAATGTTATGTTAAAGCTCAATATGGGTACTCCACTTTCTATTACAAATATGACTGGCAGAAGCATACGTTTTGCTAATAAAGATGTGTGGGATTCATCAATTGGGGCAAATTATCTTGGTACAGTAACTGTAACTGAATCTGATAAAAATGGAACGGAAAATTCCATAGCTGTAAATAAAATCAGCAATAACTCCCCTGTTCAGTATTATTCTCTTAACGGTCGTACCGTAATTGATGGTATTCTTTCATCACCAGACGAGTGGACAGAGGATATGATTGTGGCTGAAAATGAGAGCGGTGTGACGCTTTATGCCAAGGCTGATGACAAAAATTTCTATGTTATGAGTACTGCAAAACAAAATGCTGACGCTCCTGTATATAACCTGCAGCTTAGGAATAACGGAGAATTTTACTGGATATATTACGTATGCAATGGTTTTGTTTATTTCAATCATGATAATTATAATGGCTGTCGATGTGTATGGAGCGATGATATGGTGGAATTCAAAATTCCATTTGATATTATGAATTTAAAGGCAGGTACCGAATTGACAGACCTACGTATATCTATGCAGGACAGCGGTAATGACTGGGTTGTGAAGAGCGATGTTAAAGCACCTGCGGCAACTGTAGGATCGGATTTTTTTGTTATTTCCAGATTTACCGATGTCAGAATTAAAAATGGCGAAGACTATTCATATACTGTTATTGCCGAAACCGAGGGAGATACTAAATATCAGTGGAGCAGAAATGGAGAAATTTTGTCTGATTTCGCAACTGATACAATATCACTGGAAAATATATCATCAAATGAACAGGGCGAATACGTTGTAAAAATAACTTCTTCATCTGGAGTTGAAAAAACTATTTCAGCCTTTGCTATATCTGTTGTAGATGATACCTCAGGATATATTGCAGGTGATGCAAATTGCGACGGTTTTATTACAATGGCTGATGCAGCTGCTGTTTTTCAGGCTCTTGGAAACTACGATAAATATGCTTTATCCGAAAAAGGAGCGTTAAATGCTGATGTTGACGGCGTAAAAGGTATAACTGCCGCTGATGCTATTATCATTCAAAAAGTAAGTGCAGGTTTGATGAGTGCCTCACAACTGCCGTTAAAAACTGAATAATTATCATACCGCATTGAGTTTAAAATCAATGCGGTTTTTGTCATATTTTGTCAATTCTGAGCATATACTTTACTGTAAAACTATTTTAAGGCGGTATATGCTATGTTTTTTGAATTACTGAAAAATTTTCTTTTCTTCATCCTTCACGTTGAAAATACTAATGTGTTTCCTAAGCCACTCTCCCCTGCTGATGAATTGGAGTGTTTTCAGAAAATGTCACAGGGTGATAAAGCAGCAAGAAGTAAACTTATTGAACATAATCTGAGGCTTGTGGCACATATTGTAAAAAAATATACTCAGTCCCCCTCGGAACAGGATGAACTTATTTCTATAGGAACAATAGGACTTATCAAAGCTGTATCGTCCTTTGATTACAGCAAAGGAGCTAAATTTGCGACATATGCAAGCAGATGTATTGAAAACGAAATACTAATGAATTTCCGTGCGGCTAAGAAATCGGCAGGTGATATCTATTTGGGAGAACCAATTGAAACTGATAAAGACGGGAATACTATGTCACTTATTGATCTTATTGATGATGGAGTTGATATTCACGAACAAGTTGATTTGAAAATCCGTTCAAAACAGCTATACACATTCCTCGATAAATGTCTTGATAAGCGTGAACTTGAAATAATCGTCTATCGTTATGGTCTTTACTCCGGCTATCCTCATACACAGAGTGAAACGGCGAAAAAACTTGGTATTTCACGTTCTTATGTTTCACGGATAGAGAAAAAAGCTATAGAAAAATTACGTGAAATGTACGAACAGTGACGATTAATCTTCATATGTACCAAAATAATCGCCTTTAGTTTGTGCATAGTGGCAATTGCTTTTGTGTTGATATTGTGATATAATTATTAACAGGTATTTCCGAAAAAAGAGCCATATTTCCCTGTATGGCTCAAAAAAATATTTTGAAAGGAGGGTATAAATTAAAGTATACATTTTAATTTATACAATTATTTTATGGAAAAAAACCTGATAATTATGCTTGTCACCATTGTAGCATATATGCTTATGATGGTGGTAATAGGACTTGTTTGTTCTAAAAAGAACGAAAATGTCGGCGATTTCTACTTAGGAGGCAGAAAACTTGGCCCTATTGTCACAGCTATGAGTGCTGAGGCTTCTGATATGAGCAGCTGGCTCCTTATGGGTCTCCCAGGTGTTGCCTACCTTACAGGCTGTGCAGAGGCAGGATGGACTGCTATTGGACTTGCTATCGGTACATATATTAACTGGCTTATCGTTGCCAAAAGACTTCGTGTCTATACGCAGAAGTGCAACAACTCAATTACTATTCCAGACTTTTTCTCAAACCGTTACCGTGACAGCAAAAAAATCCTTATGGGTATTTCTGCTATCATAATTCTAATCTTCTTTGTTCCTTATACAGCTTCTGGATTTGCAGCTTGCGGAAAGCTTTTCTCAACACTTTTCGGTATTGAGTATCATCTTGCAATGATTATAAGCGCAATTATTATTGTGGCATACACTTCTGTTGGTGGATTTCTTGCAGCTTCTACAACCGACCTTATTCAAAGTATCGTTATGACTCTTGCTCTCGTTATTCTTGTTATCTTCGGTATTGATGCAGCAGGCGGTGTGGACAATGTTATGACTAACGCAAAGGGACTTACTGATTATCTCTCCTTTACAGCACTTCATAATCCTGAAACCGGAGGCTCTACTCCATATTCAGCGCTTTCAATTGCTTCACTTCTTGCTTGGGGTCTTGGTTATTTTGGTATGCCTCACATTCTTCTCCGTTTCATGGCTATTGAAGATAAAAATAAGGTTAAGACATCAAGAAGAATCGCATCTGTATGGGTTGTAATATCAATGGCTGTTGCGATTTTTATCGGTATTATCGGTAACTCACTTTCTGCAAATGGAACAATTGATAAACTTATAGGTAGCTCTGAAGCTGAAACAATTATTATGAAAATGGCTACTTATATGAGTGAGAACGGTGCATTACTTGCAATACTCGGTGGTCTTATTTTCTCAGGTATTCTTGCTTCTACTATGTCTACATCTGACTCACAGCTTCTTGCGGCTTCTTCAAGTATGTCAGAAAACCTGCTTAAAGGTATGTTCAAAATTAAAATGGATGATAAAAAGTCTATGATTTCTGCGAGAATTGTTCTTGTAGTTATTGCTGTGCTTTCTGTATTTATCGCCTGGAATCCTGAAAGTTCTGTATTCCGTATCGTATCCTTTGCATGGGCAGGCTTCGGTGCTACCTTTGCACCCGTTATGCTTCTTGCTCTTTTCTGGAAGCGTTCTAATAAATACGGTGCAATTGCAGGACTTATTACAGGTGGATTAATGGTATTTCTCTGGAAGTTTGTTATAGCAAAACTTGGCGGTATATTTGCTATATATGAGCTTCTCCCAGCTTTTGTAGTTGCAATTATTGTTAATGTAATTGTTTCTCTCTGTACTGCAAAACCATCTGATGATATGATTGCTGAATTTGATTCAGTTAATGCTGAATTAAAGGGCTAATTCAAATGGACGTTCTTCATTGAACGTCCATTTTTTAACTTTTTATGAAAAATTTTTGGTAATTCATTCATTTTGTCCACTAAATATTCATTTTTTGCGTTGACTTTGTTTTTGGCATTTGTTACAATATTTATGTACACTTTATATAATTAAGGGGGAATTTTATGAAAAAAACATTAAAATCCATAGTTGCAATAGCATCTGCAGCTTCACTTTTGTGCGGCGCAATGCCTATTGTAACAAATGCCGAGAATCCACTTACACAAAGTCTTTACACAGCTGACCCTGCACCGATGGTACACGATGGTGTGCTTTATCTTTACACAAGCCACGATAAAGATAATTCGGATTATTTCTATATGCCTGATTGGCAATGCTATTCCACAACAGATATGAAGAATTGGACTCATCACGGTACTGTTTTATCTGATACTGATTTTTCATTTGCAGAAAAAGATACAGCCTGGGCGGCACAGTGCATTGAAAGAAATGGCAAATTCTATATGTATTGTCCTCTCAGTAGTTCTGCAGGCAATGGACGTGTAATTGGAGTTGCGGTATCTGATAGTCCTACAGGCCCTTTCAAAGATGCTATCGGTAAGCCTCTCGTCGGTCCTAACTGGGATTATATTGACCCGACAGTTTATATTGATAATGATGGACAGGCTTATCTTTATTGGGGTAATCCTCAGTTATATTATGTAAAGCTAAATGAAGATATGATATCCTATTCAGGCGATATTCATAAAGTCGATATGAGCTCCGGTTTTGGTAAGAGCAACGATCCAGAGAGCCGTACAGGTGCATTATATACAGAGGGCCCTTGGTTCTATAAACGTGGAGATATGTATTATATGCTTTATGCTGCTGAGGGTATTCCGGAGAATATAAGCTATTCTACAAGTTCATCCCCTACCGGCCCGTGGACATATCGAGGCGTTATTATGCCTAAGGGTGAAACAGGTTCTGCCTTTACTAATCATCCGGGTGTTGTCGATTATAAAGGTCATTCTTACTTCTTCTATCATAATCAGCGACTTCCTGGTGGCGGAGGATTTAATCGTTCTGTTGCAGTTGAGGAATTTACTTACAACAGCGATGGAACATTCCCTACAATACGTATGAGTGAAGATGGACCTTCACAGCTTGAAGCTGTTAATCCATATGTAAAAAATGAAGCTGAAAAGATGAGCTATGGTTCAGGCATTGAGATGGAACCGTGTTCAGCTGGCGGTATGGATGTCGCAAATATAGAAAACGGCGATTATGTTAAAGTAAGCGGCGTAGATTTCGGTGATGGTGCAAGT
Source organism: Ruminococcus sp. (assembly GCA_017397925.1). Lineage (GTDB taxonomy): Bacteria > Bacillota > Clostridia > Oscillospirales > Ruminococcaceae > Ruminococcus. The sequence goes on along the minus strand of JAFQHO010000046.1, from coordinate 50,700 downwards.
TCCTTTACTGCAAGTGTAGCATCTGCTACTAATGGTGGTACAATTGAAATTCATATTGATAGTGTAACAGGTCCGATTGTCGGCACAGTTACAGTTCCTACAACTGATGGCTGGCAGGATTATACAGAAGTATCGACAAGCATTACTGGAGCAAAGGGAGAGCACGACTTGTTTTTCCGTTTCTCAGGCGATGATGGATATCTCTTTAATGTTGACTGGTGGCAGTTTAAGCGTGCTGGATCATCAACAGTAATCGAACCTACATCAGCTCCAACAGTAAATCAGGGTAGCAATAGTGGTAAGGAATATTTCCGTGATACATTTGAAAGCGGCGAAGGCGACTGGGTTGGACGAGGTTCAGCAACTGTTTCAACAAGCAGTAATGCTAAGTATCAAGGTAGTAAGGCACTTTATGTTGATGATCGTGCGTCAAGCTGGAATGGTGCAACAAAGGCTCTTAGTACAGATACTTTTGTTCCTGGACAGGAATACTCATTCAGCGTCAATGTAATGTGTCCTGTTGAAAATAAGAAAACGCTGTTTTATCTTACACTTCAATATACAGGTGCTGATGGCGAAACCTATTATGATAAAATAGCAAAAGTTTCTGCACTTGGCGGCAACTGGATTCAGCTTTCAAATCCTAATTACAAAATCCCTGCTGATGCTTCTGATTTACAGGTTTATGTAGAAACAGACAGCGGCAAAAGCGATTTCTATATTGACGATGCTGTGGGCGCTTCAAAGGGTACAAAAATTTCTGGTGCAGGTTTGGCCAATGCTATTATCCGTGGTGATATAAACTGCGATGGTAAAGTTGATGTATTCGATGTAATAGAAGCAAGAATCAGCTATATAAAAGGGTTTGACGAAGGTAAGGCGGCACTTAATGCTGATGCAGATAATAATGGTGAAGCTGCAATTAATGATCTTGTTCTTATCTGTCAATATGTACTTGGCGATATTGCAGAATTTCCACAGGGTGAGCCTATTGCTCCTCCGGAGGAAGAAAAGGAGCCTTTTGATTATAGTGCAAATCTGCAGTATAAGGCAGCTCATGATGATTATGTGAATAAGGCTGCAAGTCAGCAGGGTAAAGTAATAAATGAAACATACACAGGTATTCACGGACAAAAGAAGCTTAATGTGTATCTGCCCTATGGCTATGATGAGAACAAACAGTACAATATTTTCTATCTTATGCACGGCGGCGGTGAAAACGAAAATACAATTTTCAGTAAAGATGTTAAGTTAAACAATATGCTCGACCATATGATTCAAAATGGTGATATTGAGCCGATGATTGTTGTTACGCCCACGTTTAACGGCAGCGGATGCTCAGCTGAAACTGTTTATAAAGAAATGAAGGAAAGTATTGTTCCTTTTGTTGAAGGCAAGTATTCAACATACGCAGAGTCAACTTCACCAGAAGATCTTGAAGCATCAAGAATGCACAGAGCATATGGTGGATTTTCAATGGGCGGTGGTTCAACGTGGAATGTTCTCATAAATGATATTGACTATTTTGCATATGTAATGCCTCTTAGCGGTCACTGCTGGGGCGGAGCAAATGCTGTAGGTCAGGCTGTACAGAATTCAAAGTACAAGGATTCTACATATATCTTAGCTGCTACAGGTACAGAGGATATTGCATATGGTAATATGGTTCCTCAGATTAATGCTATGAAGAATATGTCTGTATTTACATACACTTCTGACTTCTCCAAGGGTAATCTTTATTTCCTTGAAGCTCCTGGGCTTACTCACTGGTGGGGATATGTTAGACATTATGTATATGATGCACTCCCTTATTTCTTCCACGAATGATATAGTTAATAAAATAAATATCTTTTTATAATTTCAAGGTAAAAAAGCGACCAAACACAGGTTTGGTCGCTTTTTCGTAAATACATATGTATTTTTATTCTTCGTCATCGTCACAGAATTCCATAGCTTCTTCCATTCTCTGTAAGAAGAATTCGGAAACCTGCATAAATTCCTCATCATCGTCGATTGAGGCGAGTATTTCCTCACCGTCTTCGAAAATTGATTTCAGAATAACAAGGTCGCAATCACCGTTGAGAAAATCCTCATCTTCAATTGCTGGAACCATTGCGAAATACTGCTCACCGTTAAGCTCAGCAGCGTCGATAAGCTCAAATGTTTTCTTATTACCCTCGCCGTCAACAAGTTCAAAAAGTTCGGGTGTGTATTCGTTCATTTCAGACATAGTTTACTCCTTCTCGGCATATGTGCCATTTGATATAATTATTATACACTATTTTATCATAAATTGCAAGCGTTAATTTATGGAGTTACGGTTCAACCTGAACCACTTTGCCTTCAGTAAGGCTTTTCTGACAGTCAACGTATCGCTGATTGCTGCTTCCTCGAAATTTAATTGTCCAATCTTTTTTCTCAATTTCAAATTTTCCGTCTATGAGATAATCAGTAGCTTCAAGAAGCTTTCCCCAACCATTTTTATCTCTGTTTACATAAAGTTCCTCAAAAGTAAAGCCTGTATAGGTTATTATGTTAAGACCGAGGGCTTTTATTTCGGCGGCAAAATCAGCGAGAATGTCAGCCTGCATAAAAGGTTCTCCTCCGCTGAACGTTACGCCGTCAAGTAATGGATTTGCTTTGATTTTCTCTAGTAAATCTGCGGTATCTACATCTTTACCGCCATTGAAATCGTGAGTTTCAGGATTGTGACAGCCTTTACAGTTGTGTGGACATCCTTGAGTGAAAACAGTAAATCTTATACCCGGACCGTCTACTATGGAATCATTAACGGTACCTGCAATTCTTAATATCATATAATTCTCCTATAAAATGCCGCACAAAGCAATTGCTCTGTGCGGTATTATTTATACAGTATGCTTTACTCTGTCATGTTCCTCTGCACGTTTTCCATTATTAAAACGGTCGAGAGTACCTACGAGATAGCCTGTAATACGTCTTATTCTGTCAAATGCAACAGCAGCATTATGCTCGCTTCTGCCGCAGCAGGGACATACATCGCCGATTATTCCTGTATATCCACAGCAAGGGTCACGGTCGACGGGATGATTGATTGCACCATATCCGATACCTGACTCTTTCATACAACGTACAATTTTTTCAAAGGCAGAAAGATTTTCAAGTGGATCACCATCAAGCTCGATATAGCTGATATGACCGGCATTTGTAAGCTCGTGATACGGTGCTTCTATCTTTACCTTTTCGTACGCACTTATGGGGAAATGCACAGGAACGTGGAATGAGTTTGTATAGTAATCGCGGTCTGTTACACCCTCAATAATACCGAATTTTTTGGCATCCATTCTCACAAAACGTCCTGAAAGTCCCTCGGCGGGAGTAGCAAGGAGTGAGAAATTAAGACCTGTACGTTTTGCTTCCTCGTCAAGACGATTTCTCATGGCAGTAATAATTTCAAGTCCAAGTTCTCTTGCTTCCTCCGATTCACCGTGGTGGCATCCGATAAGAGCTTTGAGAGTTTCAGCAAGTCCGATAAAACCTACAGAAAGTGTACCATGTTTGAGGATCTCCCCTACTGTATCATCTGGAGAAAGCTTATCGCTGTCAATCCATATACCTTGACCCATAAGGAAAGGATAGTTTCTTACGCGCTTCTGTGCTTGTATGTGATAGCGGTGCATAAGCTGGTCGATGGCAAGATCCATCATTTCTTCAAGTTTGTCAAAGAAAAGACCAACATTGTGATTAGCTTTAATAGCAAGACGAGGAAGATTTATGGATGTAAAGCTGAGGTTTCCTCTGCCTGTTACAATTTCCTTTCCCTTATCATAATTATTTCCGATAACTCGTGTACGACAGCCCATATATGCAATTTCGGTGTCAGGCTCCCCTTCTTTATAGTACTGAAGATTGAAAGGAGCATCTATGAATGCAAAGTTCGGGAAAAGACGCTTTGCGGATACTCTGCAGGCAAGTTTGAATAAATCATAGTTCGGGTCAGTAGGGTTATAATTTATACCGTCCTTGATTTTAAAAATGTGTATGGGGAATATAGGTGTTTCACCGTTTCCAAGGCCTGCTTCCTGTGCAAGAAGAACATTCTTTATTACCATTCTTCCCTCGGGAGATGTGTCAGTACCGTAGTTAATAGAGCTGAACGGAGTCTGTGCACCTGCGCGGCTGTTCATAGTATTAAGGTTGTGTATAAGAGCTTCCATAGCTTGGTATGTTGCTCTGTCAGTTTCTTTCTCTGCATTTCTCTTTGAAAATTCCTGGATCTTCTTAGCAGTATCCTTGTCCGTATACTTTAAAAGAAGCTCCAATTCTTTTTCTCGGTAACCGTTATCATCTGCAAGATTAGCACAAAGCTCATATTTTTCAAGCATTTCAGCTTTGATTTCTTTTGAAACTTCTATACCATTTTCTAAACCGCCGATAAGCTCTAACGCTCTTCCCACATTCTGAATATATTTAGCAGTATAGGTCTTTTTTACGCCATCAGCCATTGCATAATCAAATGTAGGTATGCTTTGACCGCCGTGCTGATCGTTCTGATTGGATTGAATAGCAATACAAGCGAGTGCAGAATAGCTTGAAATATCATTGGGACGTCTTAAAAAGCCGTGGCCTGTTGAAAATCCATTATTAAAAAGTTTTTTGAGATCAATCTGTGTACAAGTGGTTGTAAGAGTATAAAAATCAAGATCGTGGATATGTATATCACCATTGCGGTGTGCTTTGGAATGTTTTGGATCAAGAACATACATTCCATAATACTCCTTAGCAGAAACAGAGCCGTATTTTAACATCGTGCCCATTGCTGTGTCACCGTCAATATTGGCGTTTTCACGCTTGATATCACTATCTTTTGCATCGCTGAAGGTCAGCTCGTTAAGAACGCACATAAGATTTGTTTTCATTTCTCTGGAGCGTGTTCTTTCATAACGATAGAGGATATATGCTTTTGCGGTTTTGGCGTGACCTTTTTCAATGAGAACCTTTTCTACAAGATCCTGAATTTCCTCAACAGTTGGGATTTTACTGCCGTTTGTTTCTTCGTAAAGACTACATACTTCAGCAGCTACTTCCATAGCGGTTGACATATCAGTTCCACCACAGGACTGTGCTGCCTTAAAAATAGCATTTGCTATTTTTTCCACATTAAAAGGAACCTTTCGTCTGTCCCTTTTGATAATATGAATTATCATTTCACCTTACCTCCAACACAATATATTGTATCTCCGCATCAATTTATATCTACATATATTATATCACTACATCTATTATAGTACATAACGGTTCATTTGTCAATATATAAAAATGCAATAATAGATGTAGGATTTTCTTTAATTTTTCTATATCTATGCTGAAAGCTAAAAGCATTCACAACGAAAATAATGAAATTACCTTGAATTAAGGCTTTTTGAAGCGGACTACAATATATAGCAGTCCGCTTTATGTACAGCAATTAAATTTTACAAGTCAGCAACATTGTTGTAATTACTGAACAACATGAGTGAGAATATATTCGCTTACTTTATTATATCCTTCCGTTGAAAGTGTAAGGGTTTCATATGACCAGTAAGCTTCGTTGAGCTTGCCGGATTCTGATTTAAGAGCTGTATTTGTATCAATACAATAAACCCCTGTATTATTACACATTGTTATCAGCCTGCTATTGTAATCATTCACCTTTTCGTTTGAAAGGGTGTCTGTATCATATAATACAGGAGGATACTGCATTACATATATTTTCATTTCAGGAACAGCAGATTTAAAGCTGTTTACAAGCTTTGTATACTCCTCAATCAACTGTTCAGTATTAATTGTTTCCAGCTCGCTTCCAAACATAAGATAAAGCGATACTGGCTTTTTTTGCTTAACAATTTCATAAGGAGAGATAGTACCAAAACTGCTATTCTGTTTCTCTGTCATTACAGTAGAAAGTTTGAAGTTTTTACCGCCATAAACAGTATTTTCATCAAATCCAATTCCATTCATACCTTCAAGAGTGCCGTCAGTGATTAAACAACTGCTTGCATAATATGAGCTGTCCATTGTAGTTGATTGCGGCACAGGATTGGATATTCCTGCTGTGGAAATATCTGGTGTGGATTCTTCCTCACCGATTTCATCTTCATTTGAAACCGTGGGTTTATCATTATCATCAATAGATAAGGATGTTGCTCCGAATTCTTCGTTGAGAAAATTATCATTCACATTTGCGTTTACCATATAAATAAGAAAACAAGTTGCGAAAGAAAAAATAAATATTGAAATAATTACTCCGAATTTGAAACGAAGATTCGGACCGCCCTTTTTACGTATTTTCTTGCGTTGAACATTTCTGCTCTTTTCCATAATCGCTCTCCTTTAACTGAGCATCGTAGTTGCTCATACAAATCCTATACTATTATACCCCTTTTCAGTAAATTTTGCAAGTGTTTTTAATAAATTATATATATTATATGAAACGTGCGGTTTGGTGACTGATATTTAAAAATATTAAAACTAAATAAGTGGCGATTCGAGGTTTATATATTAACTTCTGATGTGAAATTTAAAAGAAAACGCTTTTTATACTTCATTCTGGCATATTTTGAAATATTATTCATATATATCACATCGTAAGCTCCACCAACAGCCCCGACAATAGGTACACCTTGTAAAAACTTCATATAAAGCAATTCAGTTGAAAGAACACTGCTTGTATTTAGTATCTGTGATGTGCGATTATAATTTTCGGGCAATACGGGATTGCTGATGTATTCTTCTATTTTACTGTTAACCTTTTCAAGATGACTGCCATAAGATACAGCACCTTCTATAAGCAGTAGTATAAAGTACTTTTCTTCTTCCGTTTCATATCCGAAACCATATCTGATTGCAATTTCGTATATACAGCGCAGTATCATAGCTGTAAAGACCGGTATATCAGGAAGTCCCATTCCAAGAAGTCCCATACCGATGCCGGATACTCCCGATGCTGCAAGGTTTACTCCACCGGCTACATCAGCTTTGTTTGATAGTTTTTTTAGCGATTTACGTGTACCGCGAATTCTGGCAGAGTATAAATCGACCTGGAAATCTTTTTCAAGTTCATCTTTCTTGTAAGTCAGTTCAATAATTGATGTTCCTTTATCAAATATAATTGAAAACGCTTTTGAGAATGCCACATTTATACTCTCGCTGAGTTTTTCGGGAACTTTGTCAGCAAGAAAGCGGTTTATAGCAGTTTCTTTTTTGTTACGCCTTCCTGCTATAAATCTGTTTTCTTTTAATATAAGTTGTTTTAGCTCGTGTTCGTGATTGTTTCTGTTCATAATTATCCTCCTAAAATCCCTGAAATGTGAATATCATATATTTATATTATAGCAGAATTAAACATAAAATGCAATAGTTGTATTTACAGAAAAAACTTTACATAAAAATAGGCTGACAGTAGTAGAAAACTGACTGAATTATAGAATATTTTATAAGTACTTTACAAATGAAAATTAAAGGAGTAAAATATATATTGATACGTGATAATTGACAAATATACATATAATTATTTGTGACATCTGCACATAAGGAGGCTTCCGGATGAATACCAAATCCGCCGATATGACACATGGTCCGCTTTTGAAACAAATTGTACTTTATACTATTCCCATAATCCTTACAGGCATACTTCAGCTGCTTTTTAATGCTGCTGACCTTGTTGTTGTAGGGCAATACTGCGGCAGTGTATCTGTAGGAGCTGTTGGAGCTACAGGTCCGGTTATAAACCTTATAACTAATCTTTTTATAGGTTTTTCTGTTGGATCAGGTGTTTCCGTGGCTCACGCCATCGGTGCAGGTAGAAATGATGAAATCCATCGTATTGTCCATACATCTATTCCACTTGCTTTTATATGTGGTCTAATACTGACAATAGTAGGAATAATAGGTGCGGAATATATTCTTGAGCTTATGAAAACACCTGACGAAACAATTGGTCTATCTGCTATTTATATGAAAATATATTTTGGCGGTATAATTTCAAGTATGCTTTACAACTTCGGTGCGGCTATTCTGAGAGCTGCAGGTGATACCCGTTCTCCACTGATACACCTTACACTTGCTGGTATCCTCAACGTTGTGCTGAATTTGATTTTCGTAATTGCTTTAAATATGGATGTTGCGGGAGTTGCTCTCGCTACAACTATTTCTCAAACATTATCAGCTGTTCTTATAATCCGTACCCTTATGCTCCGTACTGATGGCTGTAAGCTTGTATTGAAGAAAATGCATATCTATATCCGTCCGCTTTGGAAAATATTGCGTATCGGTTTTCCGGCAGGTATTCAGGGTTCGCTTTTTTCTATATCAAATGTAATAATTCAATCCTCTGTTAATTCATTTGGTTCTATTGCTGTTTCAGGAAACGCCGCTGCAGGTAATATTGAAGGTTTTGTTTATACGTCTATGAATTCTGTAACACAATCTGCACTTAATTTTACAGGGCAAAATCACGGTGCGAAAAACTTTGACAGAGTTAAAAAAACATCGTTTATCTCCCTGGGCTTTGTATTTCTAATAGGTCTTGTACTTGGTGTTTCTGCATATATTTTTAGTCGTCCACTTCTTTCTATTTATATTTCCGACTCTGAAGAAGCAATAAGATTTGGCGTTACTCGTTTGCTTTATATCTCTGTTCCGTACTGTTTATGCGGTATTATGGATGTATCTACAGGACTTTTACGTGGTTTAGGTAGCAGTGTTATGCCTATGATTATAACAGTTGCCGGAGTATGTGGATTCCGTATTGTGTGGATTTACTCTGTATTCAGTATGCCACAATATCATACACTTGAAGTACTGTATATTTCTTATATAATTTCCTGGACTATGACCTTTATAGTGCAGATTGTACTTTTTGTAATTCTTTATTGTATTAAAAAGAAAAATGCTATAAATGCCATAAAATAACATAAAATCTCCTTTGGGCATATAATATGCTGAAAGGAGATTTTGCGTATGGATGAAATAATCATTACAGCGGCAGTTGTACTTGCGGTTATTGCTATAATCGAAATTGTTACTCATTTTTTAGCCATAAATTCCACCAGTTCACCGCCTTATGTTACAGTACTGCCTGTTTTTTCTGATGATGAACTTTTTGTTATGCGCCTTGAATTTCTTATGCGCAAAGGCAGTGGTAGACAACGGGTTATTCTCGTTGACTACACCGCTGATAATCAGCAGAAAGAGCTGTGTTCTGCATTTATTCACACTAACCCGGACGCCAGTTTTATACATTATACGGAAATGAAAAATTTTTTTGCTGAAATATTTGCATTTCACGAAAAAATATAGTATAATATAATATGGAATGATATTAAGGAAAGGAAATCGCAAATGTCAGGAGAATTTCTTCATATTGAAGGCTCAGTTGAAAATATACTTTTTAAAAATGAAGCCAATGGATATATAGTTCTCGACCTGGATGCTGGCGGTGAACTTATTCCTGTTTTTGGCAACCTTGGTGATATAGAGGAAGGCGAAGTCCTGATACTTGAAGGTAACTATGAAACATCGCGAAAATATGGCACTCAATTCAAAGCTGAATACTGTGAAAGAAAGCTCCCTGAAAATGCTGTGAATATTGAGAAATATCTTGCGTCGGGTGCGATAAAAGGCATAGGTCCAGGACTTGCAAAAAAAATAGTTAATCTTTTTGGTGGGGATACTCTCAATATAATCGAAAATAATCCTTATCGCCTCAGTGAAATAAAAGGTATTTCTCGAAAAAAATGCGACGAAATTGCTGAAGAGGCGAAAAAACTTTTTTCTCTAAGAGCGATTACTTCTTTTCTTTCTCAGTTCAATATTAAACCTAAATTCGCAATGAATACATTCAGACGTTTCGGCGGCAACTCTATGGAGCTTATAAAGCTCAATCCATATATTCTCTGCTCCGATGGTATTGATGTTGAGTTCAGTCGTGCCGATTCTGTGGCAAGAGAACTTGATATACCGCGAAATTCAAATAAAAGGATTATCGCAGGTATTCAATGTATCTTACGTGCATTTGCAGACAGAGGACATTCTTGTATGCTAATAGAGCATCTACAAAAGGTTGTTTCTGAAAGGCTTGATATTTCCGAAAAGGAATTTTACAGTTCATATACAACTGCACAGGAAGATAATGAGCTTTTCAGTTACATAATTGATGATAAGGAATTTGTTTTTTTGCCCGATTATTATTATGCAGAGCAATTTATAGCTGACAGAATAAACGTTATCCGTGATTTTATATCCCCTGAGGATTTCAATTATGATAGTCTAATTGATATGGAAGAATCTGAAAAAGACATCAAGTACGAAACAAAACAGCGACAAGCGATTACAACTGCCGTTTCAAGAGGGCTTATGGTGCTGACAGGTGGTCCAGGTACAGGTAAGACCACCACACTGAATGCAATTATCTCCATATTCGAGAAACGCGGTGACAAGGTTTTTCTTGCTGCACCTACAGGCAGAGCCGCCAAGCGTATGTCTGATCTTACAGGCAGAGAGGCAAAGACAATACACCGACTTCTGGAGGTTGTCTTTGACAGTTCGGACAAGCAGGTTTTTGCTCATAATGAAAATAACCCTCTTGACTGCGATGTTATTGTCATCGACGAAATGTCAATGGTTGATTGCGTTCTCTTTGAAAAACTTCTTAGAGCGCTGCGACTTGGCTGCCGTCTTATTATGGTAGGCGATTTTCATCAGCTTCCCTCAGTGGGGGCAGGAAATCTTCTTAAAGATATTATCGCCAGCGGTGTAGTTCCTGTAGTGGAGCTTACGGAAATTTTCCGTCAGGCTCAGCAAAGCTCTATTGTTATGAATGCTCATAGGATAGTATCTGGAGAATACCCGGATATAACACGAAAAGACAGCGATTTTTTCTTTTTTAAAAGAAATGATTTTGATACTGCCGTAGAGTTAGTGATAGATCTCACAAAACGTCGTCTGCCAAATGCTTATAAATACTCACCTATGGACGATATACAGATTATCTCCCCTTCCCGTAAGGGTACAGTAGGTACAGTAGAGCTTAATAAGGTTTTACAGGAAAAACTTAATCCCCCTGCAAATGATAAGGCTGAACACAAAGGCTTTATATATACATATCGTGTCGGAGACAAGGTTATGCAGACTCGTAATAATTACGATATTGTATGGAAAAAGGACAACGAACAGGGTACGGGAATTTTTAACGGCGATATCGGTAGAATTGTAAGTATCTCCCCTGCCGCGCAAGTTGTAAATATAAATTTTGACGGCCGAATTGCTGTCTATACATTTGATTTGCTAAATCAGGTGGAACTTGCATATGCTGTAACAGTACATAAAAGTCAGGGATGTGAATTTGAAGCGGTAATTATGCCTGTAATGGGAGTTTTTGAAAAACTCTGCTACAGAAATCTGCTGTATACTGCTGTAACGAGAGCAAAAAAACTACTTATACTTATAGGCTCAGAAGAATATATAAATAAAATGGTTGACAATAACAGACGTGCAGGGCGTTATACCTGCCTTAAACATATGCTGTCACACGGAAAGGAAGAAATATGGCAAACACAGATATTGGAATAGATCTTGGTACTTCAAATATAGTTATGACAATGGGCAAAAAGGGTGTTATTCTTAGTGAACCCTCGGTAATTGCCTATAATACACGCACGGAAAGAGTTCTTGCTGTAGGTAAGGAAGCATACGAAATGATTGGAAAAAATCCCGATTATATATGTGTTGCACGACCTGTAAGCAACGGTGTAATTTCCGACGATGACCTTGCTCACAGTATGATACGTGAATTCATTCTTAAAGTAACGGGAAAGCAGCTTATCAAGCCCAGAATTATAATCTGCGTCCCTTCTTTCATCACTGATATTGAGAGCCGTGCTGTTGTTGAGGCTGCCAAGAGTGCAGGGTCCCGTCAAGTATATCTCATTCAGGAGCCAATTGCAGCTATGATTGGTGCGGGTGTAAATATTTCCAAAGCTAAGGGACATATGATTGTTGACATCGGCGGAGGAACTACTGATGTAGCTATCGTTTCGATGAATGGCGTAGTAACATCACATACAATAAAAAATGCAGGAAATACAATTGACCGCGCTATTGTCAAATATATGCAGAATAAATACAAGCTTCTTATCGGTGAGCGTACAGCTGAGAAGCTTAAAATTGAGCTTTGTAACCTGTATGACCCAACTGATGAGGTTACATATACCGTAAAGGGAAGAAGTCTTGCTAAAGGACTTCCTGCACAGATTCAACTCAGCCAGATAGAGCTTTATCAGGCAATTGAAGATGAAACATTCCTCATTATGGAAGCAATACGTAAGGTTCTTGAGGATGCTCCCCCTGAACTTGTAGGTGATATTTACGATAATGGACTTCTTTTGACGGGCGGTGGAGCTCTTATGGGAGGTCTAACTCAGCTTATTAAGCGTACCCTTGGCATAAACTGCAACATTGCAAAGGATGCTGTAAATTGTGTGGCTAAGGGTACCGGTATGGCTTTCGGCGCTATGACAGCTCTGCTTGACGGCTTTGAAGCGGCTACTGTTTATAAATACCGTTAATTAAGGCATACCGTGAGAATATCACTGTATATTTAAACTAAATATACAAAAGTTTCATTCAAAATTTGGCACATAAGTATATTGTATTTGCACAAAAAATGTGGTATAATATTATTAGCAATAGTATATTTGTACAAAAAATAAATAAGTTATACGTTTTACCAATATGACAAACCATTAGCCTGTCTGCTTCTGATTTGCCATCGACTCAAAGAAATGGTGGTGATCCTTGTGCCGGAAAACAATAAAAGACTGAATTATCTCTTCGATGCACTTACTATCGCATCTGAGGGTTCTTATGTATATGTCTGCGATATTAAAAATAACATCTCCCGTTGGTCGGATATTGCGGTTAATTATTATGGGCTTCCCGGAAAATATATTGCTGATACTGATAAAGTATGGATTGAACGCATACACCCTGATGATGTCGAAAATTACAAAAACAGTATCAGAGGAGTATTTTCAGGTGATTTATCAAATCACGATGTACAATATCGTGTAAAAGATGCAAGCGGCTCATATTCTGTATGCACCTGCAAAGGTGTAGTAATAAGAGACGAGAATAATGAACCTGAATATTTTTGCGGAGTAATACGTAATCATAATGATATTAACTATATTGATTTAGTTACTGGACTTCGTAATTTATATGGTTTTCTTGAGGATGTAAAGGGCATTAATTTTTCAAAACGCCCGAAACTTATTGTAATGATAGGTATATCATCCTTTTCAAATATTAATGATTTATACGGGTATACTTTCGGAAACCGTGTACTTCAGATGCTTTCAAGAAAAATTATGGCTATGTATCCTTCGGACAGCGTAATTTATAAAATGGGCGGTACACGTTTTGCTATAATTTCTGATGAATTAACTACAGACGCGGCAGAAAAGACATATAACGATCTTAATACATTCCTTAGAACTGAATTTTTTGTTGATGGTCAAAGAGTTGTTCTTTCTCTTAATGGAGGAGCTATTTTATCAGAAGAATTTGATATAAGCTCACAGGCATATTATTCTTGCCTCCGTTATGCTTATTATCAATCAAAGCATAAGAAATGTGGAAGTTTTGTTGTTTTCGACAATATTGTAAATGCTGACAACCGTGGTTTTATTCGCCGAATTAATGTTATACGTAACAGTATTGCCGAAGGCTGCAACGGATTTTATCTTTGTTATCAGCCTATTGTGAATTCTGCTACCGAAAAAATCAATGGAGTTGAGGCTCTTATACGTTGGAAAAGCGATGAATTGGGAACGATTTCCCCAGGCGATTTCATCCCGGTCCTTGAACAGGACGCTCTTTTCCCTGAACTTGGAAAATGGATTCTCCGACAAGCGATGACTGATGGAATGAAATTCCTTGAAAAAAATCCTGATATGACTGTCAGCGTTAATCTTTCATATACACAGCTTGAAAAGAATGGCTTTGTCAATGATCTTTTTGAGATAATTGAACAGACGGGTTTCCCAAGTAGTCAGCTTTGCCTTGAAGTAACTGAAAGATGTCGAACTCTTGATATGAATCTTCTGAGAAATATGTTCACAGGGTTCCGTAATAAAGGCATAAAAATTGCTGTAGACGACTTTGGAACTGGTTTCGCTTCTCTTGATTTTCTCCGTGCGGTTCCTGTTGACGTTGTAAAAATTGACAGAGAATATGTAAAGAATATCAAGACAGATTACACTGATAAAAGCTCAGTTCAGTTTATATCTGACCTGGCAGGTGCTTTCTCAGCTGATGTTTGTGCTGAAGGTATTGAAAATGATGAAATACGTCTTTGTGTAAGAGAATACAATAAAATTGGCAGTTTACAGGGATATTTCTACTCAAAACCTGTTACTGCGGAAGAAATTCTTAAAAAGCTTGATGAATAATTTAAAGGGTATCATTTCCTTTCGAAATGATACCCTTTTTGTTATATAATTTTAGTTGAGCATTCCTCGATATTCCACACAGTATCTGCTACATCCATATAGAATTCTGGTTCGTGGCTTACAATGAGAACAGTTCCCTTATAGTCGTTTATCGCCTTTTTCAGAGCTTCCTTAGCATCAACATCAAGGTGATTTGTTGGCTCATCGAGAACAAGAAGATTTATTTCCTTAAGCATAATTCTACAAAGTCTTACTTTAGCATTTTCGCCGCCTGAAAGCACACGCATCTGCGATGTAATATGCTCTGTAGTAAGTCCACATTGTGCAAGGGCTGCACGCACTTCTGCGTTGGTCATAGCAGGGTATTCGCTCCATATAACGTCAAGAGATGTGCGGTCAGTACTTTCTTCCTCTTGTTCAAAATATCCGAATTCCACAAATTGGTCGTGTTCGACTGTACCCGAAATCGGAGGAATTATTCCAAGCAACGTTTTAAGGAGTGTGGATTTACCAATACCGTTTACACCACGGATTGCAATTTTCTGACCGTTTTCAACCTGTACTGATACAGGCTTTGTAAGCGGTTCATCATAACCAAGGACAATATCCTTACAATCAATAACAACGCGTCCGGGAGTACGTGCTTTTCGAAATGAAAATACAGGTTTCGGCTTTTCACGCATAAGGGTGATCTTATCCATTTTATCAAGTTTTTTCTGTCGAGATTTCGCCATATTTGTCGTTGCAACTCTCGCCTTGTTTCTTGCAATGAAGTCCTCAAGGTCAGCTATTTCTTTCTGTTGCTTTTCATATGCCTGTTCTATCTGACGTTTTTTTAATTCATACATACGCTCAAAGTTGTCGTAATCTCCTGTGTATCTCGTCATAACAGCATTTTCAACGTGATACACAACGTTTATAACATTATTCATAAAGGGAACATCGTGAGAAACAAGAATAAACGCATTTTCATAGTTCTGTAAGAAGTTTGTAAGCCATGCAATATGGTTTTCATCAAGGAAGTTTGTTGGCTCGTCCAGTATTAGTATCATCGGATTTTCAAGAAGAACCTTTGCGAGGAGTACCTTTGCTCGTTGACCTCCCGAAAGCTCGGAAACTTCTCTGTCAAGTCCGATTTCATTAAGTCCCAAGCCATTTGCATATTCGGAAATTTTAGCGTCAATGATATAATATCCGCTGTAATCGAGAATACTCTGAATTTCGCCTACCTCCTCCATAAGTTCGTTTATTTCATCCTCGGAGCAATCCCCCATTTTGTCATACATAGCCATCATTTCAGCTTCTAAATCTGACAGATGATTGAATGCCTCACGGAGAACATCACGGATAGTTTTACCCTTTTCAAGGGTGCTGTACTGGTCAAGGTAGCCTGTGGTGATATGTCTGCACCATTCAACCTTTCCCTCATCAGGCATAAGCTTGCCCATAATTATATTTAAAAATGTGGATTTGCCTTCGCCGTTAGCTCCCACAAGTCCTACGTGCTCGCCTTTAAGAAGTCTGAAGGAGGCGTCATTGAGGATTTGTCTTGCACCAAAGCCGTGGGTTACGTGTTCAACGTTAAGTATACTCATTTTATCTCTCCATAAATAAAAATATCTGTTTATTACAGCTTTGAATATTATATCATATTATTCTAAGAATTGCAAGAGATGTTCTTGAAAAACATCAATAATGCAGAAGGTAATAATCACAATTAATGGTCAGAAAATAGCAATATATGGATAGTTTTATATATCCGTTATTATATATAAATATCATAGTACCTAAAAATTCACAAATTATCCCTTGTGTTTTTTAATAATATATGGTATAATGTACATATTAATATGAAAGGAAGTTGATACAAATGTATTCTAAAAGATTTATTTCAGCCGTAACAGCTCTTGTTACAGTCTGTTCTTCTGTTTTATCTTTTTTACCTACGGTTTCTGCTGCTGATGATATACCTGTATCAAAAGGCGATATTAACGGTGATTTAACTCTAAATTCCGAAGATTTACAGCTTCTCAGCAATTATCTCCTTGGCACAGGTTCACTTTCAATTGAAGAAGGTGAAAAAGCTGATATTAACAATGATAATATTCTTGATGTCTTTGATATGATGCTGCTTCGTGAACAATTCAAAGGTACGACTTACACAGGTTTACTTATCAACGAAGTATGTTCATCTGCTAAGGATTCCGTAACTGATGCTTCAGGTGCATCTCCTGATTGGATTGAGATTTACAATAATTCCGATAATACGATTGATATAAGTGGAGTTGGATTATCTGATGGTTCAAAGAATAAGTTTAAATTCACTTTCCCAGAGGCTACAACTATCAAGTCAGATGATTATATCCTTATTTATTGCGATGATGCGGTTACTGAGGCAGAGGGTGAATATCACGCTGCTTTCAAGCTTAGTGCAACTGGAGAAACAGTATATCTCACTGCTCCTGACGGAAGTGAAATTGATACTGTGGAAGTTCCGGAACTTAATTCAGATATTACATATGGCAGATATAAAAATGGTTCTTCCACATTCAGATATCTTTCTTATACTCCCGGTAAGTCAAACAACGAAGCAACTGATATGAACGTAGTTGAAAAGCCTGTTTTCTCTCAGAATGGTGGATTTTACGACAGCGAATTTCTGCTTACTCTTGTTGATAACAATGAAAATGATATATACTACACAACAGATGGCAGTGACCCGCGTACATCTGACACTGCAAAGCTTTACAGTGAAGGAATACGTATCTACAATAATACAAATGATCCGAATGTCTATAGTTCATTGCAGGAAATTACACTTGCGGAATATACACCGACATCTGAAAAGGTAGAAAAGGGTATAGTTATTCGTGCAGCATCAAAGAGTGCAGACGGAAAATTCAGCGAAGTTGAACATAACAGCTATTTTGTAGGTAAAACAGCATCATACTTCAAGGATATGAAGGTAATTTCAATGGCTACAGACAGCGATTACCTCTTTGACAAGGACAATGGCGCCTATATGATAGGCAAGGAGTATTATGAATGGGTACGCAGTCCTGAATTTGAAAAATATGACCCTGCTGATACAAGAAATCCCACTAATTACAATAAAGAAGGCAGAGAGTCCGAATTTCCTGTATCAATTCAGGTAATCGAAAACGGAAAAGCTGTGTACAATGTTGATCTTGGAGCTAAGATAGCAGGCAACTGGACAAGAGCTGCGGCACAAAAGAGTATGCGACTTGTTACAAGAAGCGAATACGGTGATTCTTCAATAAAACATCCGCTTTTTGATGAATTGACCGACATAAACGGAAAAGTTATTGATCGGTTTGATAAAGTAACTTTGTGGAATGGCGGTAATGATTACCAGTATCTTCATTTCAGAGATGCCCTCATACAAGAAATTGCGGAGGACAGAAATGTTGATACTATGGGAAGCGAGCCTTGTCTGCTTTTCATTGACGGCGAATTTTGGGGATTCTATATGCTTCGAGAGAGGGTTGATGCAGATTATCTGGAGGCACATTTCGGACTTGATAAGGACGACGTAGTTGTATTAAAAAATGGCAAACTTGATGATGGTCTTGACTCAGATCTTGAGGAATTCAAACAGTTTTGCTTATGGGCTATAAGCGCTAATATGGCTAATCCTCTTAACTATGAGAAATTCTGCGAAACCGTTGATGTACAGAGCTTTATAGATTATATGTCTATTGAAACATATATCAACAACAGCGATTGGCAGAGTACAGGCGTTAACAACTGGCAAGCATGGCGATCAAAGACAGTTCACAGCAACATCCCGGAGGCTAACGGAAAATGGAGATTTGTCCTATATGACACTGATATCTGTGCCGGCTTGTATAACAGTGAGAAGAATGTTGCAAATTACGATTCATTAGGAAAAAATGGACCCAAATCACAATATTATAATTTCTCAGCAATTCTCAAAAATCTTATAAGAAACAATGAATTCCGTCAGCAGTTTTATGACAGTTATATGGAGATAATAGATACAACTTTTGATACTACAACTGTAAGTAGCAAAATAACAGAATATGTGAACTCTTATGAAAAGGTGACAAGAGATACTCTTAAGCGTTTCAGTCTTGGTTGGGCTGAAAAGAATTATTCAAAGGAAGTACAGCTTATACGTGATTTCTTCAATACACGTCCTGATTACGCTAAACGCTATCTTGAACAGTATTGTGACGAATCAAAGCTTGATATTGAAAATAACCTTTCCACAACAAATTTTTGGTCATATTATGGCAAGGGTGAGTTTTCTTCTAATCAGGATGAGAATTCGTTTACAGTAAAGGTTAACACAGCTGAAGATAAATCCTGGAATATCCAGTCACAAGCAAAGAATATATTGCTTGAATCCGGAAAGACTTATACGCTTTCATTTAAGGCATCTTGTACAACTCCTTGTGAGCTTAGCCTGGGATTTAATCATAATCTCAATGGTTCTTATCCTGTATGCTGGAGTGATAAAGCAAAACTTACGCAACAACTTCAGGATTTTTCATACACGTTTACAATTGATGAAGAAACATATAACGATTGGCAGCTTTACTTCAACTATGCATTAACTGCAGGCACATACAAAATTGTTAATCCTCGCCTTGTTGAGGTTAAATAGCACCCTTTTACCGCACGGCTGATATATCAGTCGTGCGGGTTTTCTTCATATTTAGACTTTTTTCAAAAAACTATTGAAAAAATCTCCTATATATGGTAAAATTAAAAGGTATGGGATTTTGTCCCAAATATATGAAACGGAGAAAAATTATGGAGAAAAAAACTTCCCGTGGCAGTTTTACGGGACAATTCGGATTTATTATGGCAGCTGCCGCCAGTGCCGTAGGACTGGGAAATATATGGCGTTTCCCCTATCTTGCAGCTAAGGACGGCGGAGGAATATTTTTGCTTGTATATCTTATACTTGCACTTACATTCGGTTTTACTCTGCTGACAACAGAAATTGCAATAGGCCGAAATACTCAGCAAAGTCCCCTTACAGCCTATAAGGCAGTTCATCCAAAATGGGGCGTTATAGGTATCCTCGCTTGTCTTGTGCCGACTATTATTCTCCCCTACTATTGCTCAATTGGCGGATGGGTTTTGAAGTATCTCTCGTTGTACGTCACCGGTATCGGCTCTGACGCCGCAGTTGACGGCTATTTTGGTAACTATATAAGTGGAAATATTGAACCAATTATATGGATGCTGATATATTTTGCAATTACAGCTGTTATTGTTTTCTGCGGTGTTGAAAAGGGAATCGAAAAATTCAGTAAAATTCTTATGCCAATACTCATTGTAATGGTAATAGGTATTTCATTTTACTCCCTTACACTGAAACACACAGATGAAAATGGTATCACACGTACTGGTTTAGAAGGATTAAAGGTTTATTTTGTGCCTGATTTTACTGGAATGACATTAAAAAAATTCTTTACTGTGGTTATGGACGCTATGGGACAGCTCTTCTTTTCAATCAGTGTTGCTATGGGAATTATGGTAGCATATGGCTCATATGCAAAAAAAGAAACTAATCTTATTCAGTCCGTAAACAGAATCGAAATTTTTGATACACTCGTTGCTTTCATGGCTGGTATGATGATTGTTCCTGCAGTGTTTACATTCAGCGGACGAGAGGGTATGGCAGGTGGTCCTGGACTTGTATTTGTTTCTTTGCCTAAGGTATTTACAGCTATGGGAGGCGCAGGAAAAATTATCGGTCTCCTTTTCTTTATTGTTCTTTCTTTTGCTGCAATTACTTCCTCTGTATCTGTTATGGAGGCTATTGTATCAAGTCTTATGGACAAATTTAGTTTGAGTCGTAAAAAAAGTTCGCTCCTTGTATCTGCATATACACTTGTTACTGCTGTAATTGTTTGTATGGGATATAATATACTTTATTTTGAAATAACACTCCCTAACGGTTCTGTTGCACAAATTCTTGATATATTCGATTATATAAGCAATTACATTATGATGCCTCTCGTTGCATTCCTTACAAGTGTGCTTATTGGTTGGGTTGTTAAGCCAAGGTTTGTTATTGATGAAGTAACACAGGGTACACTGAAATTCAGCAGAAAAACTCTCTATATTATTATGATAAAGTTTGTTGTTCCTTTACTTCTTCTTATACTTCTTTTACAATCAATTGGAATTATTAAATTATAATACAAAAGCCGCAGATTTACCTGCGGCTTTTGTATTATTGGATTCTATTAAAATAATTTTTTGTTTCCTTAGCTACCACACCTGAAAGTGCGATAAGAGCTATAATATTTGGTATTGCCATAAGTCCGTTAAATATATCTGCAATACCCCATACAGCTGCAACAGTCATATAAGGTCCTATAAATACAGCGATAATATAAAGAATTCTGAATATAATGGTTGCCTTATTACTTGAATTTGTAAGATATGAAAGACAACGTTCAGAATAATAATTCCATCCTAAGATCGTTGTAAATGCAAAGAAAATGAGGCAAAGCATCAGCAAAAATGAAGAAATTTTCTCAGGAAAAGGCAATCCAATGCAAAATGCCGCATTTGTAATCTCGACACCTTCTAAATCGGGATTTTCTGTAAGGCAGCCTGACATTATGATTGTGAGTCCTGTCATAGTGCAGACAACTATTGTATCAATAAAAGTTCCTGTCATTGTAACAAGACCCTGACGTACAGGCTCGTTGGTTTTTGCTGCAGCTGCGGCAATAGGAGCTGACCCAAGTCCGGCTTCGTTTGAGAAAATACCTCTTGCAATACCTTTCTGCATAGCTACAATCATTGCACCAAGCGCACCGCCTGCAACTGCTTTTGCTCCAAATGCACCTTTGATAATTTCAGCTATGGCAGCAGGTACAGCTGTAATATTTGAAAACAATATCATTAAACAACAGCTAACATAAATTATAACCATAAAAGGAATGAATATTTCCGATATCTTAGCTATGGATTTTATACCGCCTATAATAATTAATGCAGCCATAATTGTTATAACAAGTCCTGCTATAACTTGTGCCACAGTGTATTCGTTTCCAAAAAGGTTAAGAGTATTAGTTTTCTGAGGATCAAAAAAATTATTAACTGCTGATGTAATACTGTTTATCTGAGTAAATGTACCTATACCGAGAAGTCCGACTAAAACTCCGAATGCGGCAAATATCTTTCCAAGCCACTTCCATTTTGCGCCCATACCATTTTCTATGTAATAAAATGGACCGCCAAGCATTTTTCCATTATGATCTTTTACACGATATTTTACTGCGAGAAGTCCTTCGGAGTATTTCGTTGCCATTCCGAAAAGTGCTGCAACCTCCATCCAGAACAAAGCACCTGGTCCACCTGCGGCTATTGCAGTTGCAACTCCGACAATATTTCCGGTACCTATTGTTGCGGATAAAGCCGTACACAATGCACCAAAGCTTGATACCTCACCCTGTCCGCCTTCCTCTTCCTTGATCATATACTTCAAGGCAAGTCTAAGCTTACGGAATTGTACGCCTTTAAGTCTTATTGTCAGAAAGATGCCACAGCTTAGAATAAGCAGAATAAGCGGTACTCCCCATACTATATCATCAATTTTATTGACGATTTTTTCAAATTCAGCCATTTAATGCACTCCTATCATTGATAAAAAATTATCAATATTTATTATACCACAATATTACATAAAGTGCAAGGGTTACATCGTATTTTGTGGAATTACACAATTTCTAAAACTTTTTTTGTGCAGGTTAACATCTTGTGATTTTGTAATATGAACAATAAACCTCAAAAATGCTTGATTTAAAGATTATAATTCATTGACCTGGAAATAAATCAATGATATAATGTACATAAACGAATGAAATATATTCGTTAATTGAGGGATAATTTTATAAAAAAGGAATGATTAAAATGAAAAAAATTTTATCAACTGCCGCATCAGCCGCCCTAGCTGTTTCGGCTATGCCGTTCTCTGTGTATGCAGAAGAAAAAGACAATATGCGTGACATATCAACTATGGAGCTTGTCAAAGATATGGGTATTGGAATTAATCTTGGCAATACCTATGAGTCCTGCGGCGACTGGATTTTACAATGGGGTGACGGAACACCTGAATCATTCGAAACCGCCTGGGGAAGTCCTGTTATAACTGAAAATATTATTAAGGGTTATGCAGAGGCGGGTTTTGACACTCTGAGAATACCAGTTGCATGGTCTAACCTTATGGCAGAAGATTATACAATAAGTCCTGAATATCTTGCAGCTGTTCGCGAAGTTGTTGACTGGACGCTGGAAAATGATATGTATGCTATTGTTAATCTTCATTGGGATAGTGGTTGGTTTGAAAATTTTCCTACAGATAAAGAAAACTGTATGAAAAAATACACACGCATATGGGAGCAGCTATGCGATGCTTTTGAGGAATATGACGATTATCTTATATTTGAATCTCAAAATGAGGAACTTGGATGGTCTTCTTTATGGAATCGCTGGGGAGGAACAGAAGGTAAAACAGAGTCTTATGCTCTTGCAAATGAAATTAATCAGGCTTTTGTTGATGTTGTACGTTCATCAGGTGGAAATAACCCACAGCGTCACCTGTTGATTTCAGGATATAATACCGATATCGAGCTTACCTGTGATCCACTTTTCAAAATGCCCGATGACCCTGCAAATCGTATGGCAGTGTCTGTTCATTACTACACTCCGGCAGGCTTTGCAATTCTTGAAGAAGACGCTGATTGGGGAAAGGCTTCGCCAACTTGGGGAACTGATGCTGATTTTGCTGAGCTTGAACGTAATATGGACTTAATGAAAACTACATATATTGATAAGGGTATTCCTGTAATTATCGGCGAATATGGCTGTCCGAAAAAAAACAAGGAAGAAAGCTCTGTAAGAAAGTTTATTTCATCAGTATGCGAAGCATCATACAAAAGAAATATGTGTCCTGTACTATGGGATATTACAGATTTGCATTATGACAGAACAAATTGTAAAATGTTTGACGAAGAACTTCTTAATTCAATGATGTCAGTTAAACCGATTGAACCTCCCGTCATCACACCTACAGAGTCACCTATTAATACAGTTTTAGGTGATGTAAACAATGATAGTGAATATACAGTTGCAGATATTGTACTTCTCAGCAATTGGCTTCTTAACGCTGAAAAAACACTTGCTAATGGCAAGGCAGCTGATTTCAACAAAGACGGCACAATTGATGTTTTCGACCTTTGTCTCGCAAGATATCAGCTTGTAAAAATTTCATCAAGATAAAAAATTACTGCACAGAGCATTGATACTCTGTGCAGTTTTCTATTACATATTGTGTTTTTTAAGGAAACTCTTAAAGTTTTTGGCCATTTCATCAGGAATTCTTGTATACATATTATGTCCCTTATCAGTTACTGTATATTCCGCACCGATTTCCTTTGCATATTTAATTGCAAATTCTTTCCAAGAGCCTTCTTTCATAGGTGTTTTGAAATCACTGATGTAGAAATAAGCAGGAACATTAAGTTTACCTGTCTCACCTGCTCTTTTTCCATTTGAAACAAGATGCAAACTTTCCTCAAAAATCTCCTTATTCGTGAGATTTTTATAGAATAAATTGGCATAAAGCTTTTTTTCTTCGTCATTAAGATGATTTAATGACATCATTCCAGTTGCATCAACTGTAAATTTCCTTACAAGCTTTGCAAAAATTCCACGCTTTTGAATTCTTGTATAAATTTTTTTGTTTTTTTCATTGTACTCACGGCATTTTTCTTCGGGAATAGCTTTTCCCATTTCAACGGCAGTATCAGGAAGTCCCATATCAATGCTCAGAACAGCTTTTACCTCATCAGGATATGTATTTGTCCAGTAAATAGTTTCAAATCCGGAATAAGAATGAGCAGCAATAATGTATGGTGGATTAATTCCAGCAAGTCTTAATGCCTCACGACTTTCTCTTACCATATTTTCAACAGTACGTTCTGTGTCGGTGCTTTCACTCATTCCATAACCGGGCTTTTCTATAACTGCTATTCTGTATGTGTCGGATAAACGACGATAGAGCGGACTATATTCAAGCACAGGTGAAGTAACGCCTGAACCCGATAAAAAAATAATTGTGTAATCGCCTTCGCCTTCTGTATATATATTAATCTTACCCTTACCAACAGGATATTTTTTTCCGTATTTTATTGCCATAAGTATAACCTCCTACAAAAAAAGCCCTGATTATCAGGACCTCTTAAAATGTTGGCGCAGCGGGTGGGATTCGAACCCACGTCCCTCAGGGGGCATCATGATTTCGAGTCATGTCCGTTATGACCACTTCGATACCGCTGCAATTAAAATAACATAAATATTATACCATATTGTAGGTTGAAAATCAAGACTTTTGTGAAAAATAAATTTTATAACAATTTATGACATAATATAAACTTGACTTTTTATTCCATTTGGATTATAATTAATATAATACCAATATTGGAGGTTTATTATGCGTTCAAAAGGAACTAAAACTATAGTTGAAAATCGAAAGGCACGACACGAGTATTTCGTTCTAGAATCATATGAAGCAGGCATTGAACTGGTTGGAACTGAGGTAAAATCAATCAGACAAGGTGGCGTAAATCTTAAGGATGCCTGGTGTTCAATAGACAATGGAGAGATTTTTGTGCGTGGGATGCACATTTCACCATATGAGAAAGGCAACATATTTAATCGCGATCCTATGCGTGTACGCAAGCTGCTTATGCATAAGCGTGAAATAAATAAGCTTTTTGGAACTGTAAAGCAGGATGGTCTATCTCTTATTCCCCTCAGCATATACTTTAAGGATTCACGTGTGAAAATGCAGGTGGGACTTTGCAAAGGTAAAAAACTTTACGACAAGCGTGCTGATGCTGCCAAGCGTGACGCTAACCGCGAAATTGATCGCAATATGAAATCACGTAACAGATAAGGTGTATTTATGCTGAAAAGATTAATTTCTATTGCTGCAGCTTTTATCATTCTGTTTACGCTGACAGGCTGCACTCTTACGGAACGTGACCTGATAGATAAGAGCTATGAGCTGAACTCCCCTCCCCGACTTATGTTTCTTGGGGATTCTATTGCGGCATGTTACGGTCTTAACGGTTATACCCTACAGGATAACTACTCTTGCCCCGATTCCTACGCTAATATTCTTAATGAGAAGTATACCTCAGATTTAAGGCAGATTTGTCCCCACGAAATGCAGAATTTTGCTGTATCGGGGGCAACCTCAGCCGATCTTATGGAACTTCTCAACAGCGGTAAGCTTGATTCTGCCCTTGCTGAAACAGATGCAGTTGTAGTATCAATCGGCGGAAATGATCTGCTTGAAAATATTTATCCTATAATCTCATCCTTGGGAATAACAGTAGAGAATAAGGAAATTGATCTGTCAAATATAGATGTTTTCTCGCTTATCGGACAAATTACAACATTAGAAGAAGATGTAAGCAATTCTCTTGCAGAATTTGAAGTAAATCTGAAAGAAATTACCTCTGTTTTAGATATCAAAACCGAATGCGATGTTTATATACAAACGCTTTACAATCCATTTGAAAACTTCACCGATATTTCAATGGTAAAAGAATTTACCCAGACAACGATAGTTCAATTCAATGATATTATTAAGAATAATACCGCTGATAAGTATAAAATAATTGATATTGCAGCTGATTTTGAAGGAAAATGCAACGATTTAACGCGTATTGGTGAAATAGATATTCATCCTAACGAAGCTGGGCATAAAGTTATTGCAGAGGCAGTAGACGAGGCTCTGACAGCTGAAACATACATCTACACAACGCAGATATATGGTGAGCCGCATCTGACACTTATGGCTATTATCCTCATTGCAGGCGGTATTCTCGCTATGCTTATTGTGGTTGTTGTGCTTATTCCGAAGATGTTCAGAAAATATGAATAAAATCAAATCCTTAAAAATATAACCCGTAAAGATTTTTCTTTACGGGTTATTATAATTTTTTACATTTCAAATATGATCTCTCTTGCAATTCCTTCATCTATTTTTGCAGCATAGACACCTTTTTCAAATTCTACAACGTCACCTATACCTTTTTGAATAACAAAGCGAAGCTGACCGTTCTTAACCTTTTTATCTGTGTAAAGCTTCTTTACCAATTCTTCCCTATCAATATAATCAGGAATTGCAGTAGGCAAGCAAGCCTTTCTCAGAAGTGATATAACGCTGTCGCACTGTGTTTCGTTTATAAATCCTAACTTTAAAGCCAATTTAGCTTCAGCAACAAGTCCTATGGATAATGCCTCACCGTGAAGAAGTCTATATTCGCTTACTGTTTCAATAGCACGACCAACAGTATGACCGAGGTTAAGTATTTCACGCAAGCCGCTTTCACGCTCATCTTTCATTACAACTTCATATTTAATTCTGCAATTTTCATTTGCTATATGCTCGCAAGAAGTTCGTTCAATATTCATTATTTCATTTATATGGTTATTCAAATAATCAAACAAATCCTTGCTTGCAATACAAGCGTGTTTTATTGTTTCTGCAAGACCGCTTGATACTTGTCTTAATGGCAAGGTTTTCCAAGCTGCAATGTCAAGATATACTTTTTCAGGCTGATTGAATAATCCAATCAAATTTGTAGCCAATGGCGTATCAACAGCTGTTTTTCCGCCAACAGAAGCATCGGCAGCAGCTAAAAGTGTTGTTGCATAATTAATGAACGGAACACCCCTACCATATGTACCTGCAACAAATCCTGCTAAATCCGTTACAACACCACCGCCAACTGCAATGATACAGCAATCCCTGCGATAGCCTTTTTCTAACATTGCATCTTCTATAAGCTCTTTGGTTTTTCTTGTTTTATTGGTTTCGCCTGCTTCAAATACAAATAAGTCAGCACAATATCCGGTACATTTTAAACTATTCAGAATATTAACAGCATATAAATCTTTCACGTTGCTGTCTGTAATAACTGCAAATTTAGTAATATCTACTACTAAACCATTTTTTATATCAGTTATAAGTTTTTGCTGCAAGTCAAATCCTATTTCTATTTCGTAACTATCATCGACAACTTTTTTCAATTCAACATTAAAAGTACTCATATATAACCTCGAATATACTTAATGGTCAATTGAACTATGCTTTATGAATTCTTATCAACTGTATGGAATTTTTTAAGGTTGCCGATTTTCTCATTACGCTCATCAAGAATTCTCTCAACATCAGTCCATTCAAGTCCTTGATTTACACAAAGTACCATAATGTGGTATAAAAGGTCGTTGATTTCATTCATAAGCTCGTCATTGTCGTTATTCTTAGCGGCAATAACAGTTTCTGTAGCTTCCTCGCCTATTTTCTTGCAGATTTTGTCTACGCCCTTGTCGAAAAGGTAGCAGGTATAAGAATTTTCAGCAGCACATCCGTTGTCATACTGCTTTTTTCTCTCCTTGATTACTTCAAAAATTTCGTGATATACGTTCATTTTTTATTCCTCCGTGTTATATAATTCATTAAAGAAACAGCTGTAGCTTCCTGTATGACAGGCAACTCCCGTCTGCTCCACATTTACAAGCAGGGTATCATTATCGCAGTCGCCGTAAATTGACACGACTTTCTGCAAATGTCCCGATGTAGCACCCTTATTCCAGTACTCCTGACGGGAACGGCTCCAGAACCATGTGTAACCCGTTTCAAGAGTTTTTTTCAGGCTTTCCTTATTCATATACGCAAGCATAAGAACTGTTTTTGTGTTGATCTCATAGCAAATTGCAGGGATTAACTCCCCTTTTTCAAAGAATTTGTCAAGGTCGTTTAAATCAATTTTAATCATTTTACACTCCTATTCCTTAGGTATGCCCTTTTCGTCAAATTTATTTTGAAGTTCCTTTGATACTGAATTGCACGAATAAACAACATTAGCAATAAGAACAACAGAATACACAAGTGATAAAGCTCTTGCAACGTTATCTCCTTTAAAATAGTACATAAGAAATATTGCAGGAATCCCAAGCAGAAGATAAATAATTCCTATAATAATCCATTGTTTACCGCAAGCCGTATTTGCATAGTTCCATGCTTCAAAGCTTGATTTAGCTGATTCAGTACGAAATCCGTACTTCATTTCCCTATCATTTGACGAATATTTTTTCATAAAAAATCCGCCCAACAATACAGTAAATGAGATAACAATATTTATAATAAATATTATTTCCATATCTTACCTCACAATAACTCCACGTTCTCTGCAATAATCTTTTACCTCGCCTACAGTAAGCTCTCTGAAATGGAACAAAGAAGCCGCAAGAGCCGCAGTTGCTCCTGTTTTCTCGAAAACTTCATAGAAATCATTGATTTTTCCTGCACCGCCGCTGGCAATTACAGGAATTGAGCAGTTGTCACATACAGCTTTCAGCATTTCAATGTCGAAGCCCTCTTTTGTGCCGTCAGCGTCAATGGAGTTCAGGCATATTTCCCCTGCACCAAGCTTTTCAATTGTATGCACCCAGTCGATAAGGTCAATTCCCATATCAACTCGTCCGCCGTTGATGTATACCGTCCACTTGTGGTCGGCTATTTTTTTAGCGTCAATTCCAACACATATACATTGACTGCCGAAAATATCTGCTCCGTCCTTGATAAGCTGCGGATTTTTTACAGCCTGAGAATTTACAGAAACTTTGTCCGCACCTGCACGGAGAGTTTCACGTATATCGTCAACTGTCTTTATTCCGCCGCCAACTGTCAGAGGAACAAATACTTTTTTTGCAGTTTCACGCACAACATCAAGGAACACTCCACGTCCCTCAAATGACGCTGTTATATCATAGAATACGATTTCATCTGCCCCCTGCTTGTTGTACTCAGCCGCACATTCAACAGGGTCGCCAACGTCACGTATTCCCTCAAAATTTACTCCCTTTACTACCTTGCCGTTTCGCACGTCAAGACAGGGAATTATTCTTTTTGCAAGCATTATTTTACGCTCCTTTGTTTATTTAATTCGTGATTGAGAGTAAATACACCGCTTTATTGAGGGAGACCCTTTTGAAAAAGGGTCATCCCTCAAACTCCCTCCCTAAAACTTTTATCTTAATTTTCTCAACAGGGATAAATCCCTGTTGAGAAAATTTAAAACTGAAAGTCTTTGGAAAGGGGTCTGGGGAATAACCTTTCCTCAGAAAGGTTTTCCCCAGCAAGTGTTGTACTTACTATCAATCCTGAGTTGCATAAGCTATGGCATCTTTGAGATTTAAAGTGCCTTTGTAAATAGACTTTCCGCAGATTGTACCGTAAAGTCCCATTTTCTTGCAGGCAATGATATCCGCCATTGTGTGAACTCCGCCGCTTGCCACGATGTTTGCACGTCCCTCTGTAGCGTCTGCAAGAGCTTTTAACTGCTCCACATTTACACCGCTGAGTGTACCGTCCTTGGAAATATCCGTAAAGATAAAATACTTTACGCCTACTTCAATCATCTTGTTTGCAAGGTCGATATAGTTCACATCGGAGCTTTCAAGCCAACCCTCAGTTGCAACCATACCATTCATTGCGTCAATCCCAACAACGATTTTTTCGCTGCCGAATTTCTCCACGGCATCGCTTACAAGCTTTGGATTTTTCAGAGCCACAGAGCCGAGAATTACCCTTGTTATGCCCATTTTGAGATATTCGTCAATTGTTTCAAGTGAGCGAATACCGCCGCCCAGCTCTACTTTTAAATTAGTCTTTTCGGCAACATCTGTGTAAATCTTTGTGTTTACAGGTCTGCCCTCTTTTGCTCCGTCAAGGTCAACCATGTGTATCCATTCGCTGCCTGCCTCCTCAAAGCCTTTCGCAGTTTCAAGGTAATCACTTGCTACCTTTTCAACGGTAGAAAAATCGCCCTTGAATAAGCGTACACAGTTGCCGTCTTTTATATCAATTGCAGGTAAAATTATCATATATGTCCTCCTTTGTATATTGTTATAGATCAACTTTCTTTAGGGTCTTTC
This sequence comes from Ruminococcus sp., assembly GCA_017397925.1. Lineage (GTDB taxonomy): Bacteria > Bacillota > Clostridia > Oscillospirales > Ruminococcaceae > Ruminococcus. Next base: position 20,203 of record JAFQHO010000046.1, on the reverse strand, counting down.
CAATAAGCCCCCTTATGAAAATTTTCATTTCCAAGTGGCTTTGCAGTAAGCCGAAACATAACACAGCCATCAGGACAGACAAAATTTTTACTATATTTTCCGTCTCCACCCAGATTTTCTAAATCGCCACCACTTCTGATAGACTCCATAAGAGGATATAACATTACCATTGCTTTACTGCAAATTCCATATCCTTCATTATTTACGGGACAGCCATAAGTACAATGGTACTTATCTCCAACCTCTTCACCATTTCGACAGTAATTCTCTGTATGATTGCCTTGAAGGAAACTTACAACCTCAATTTCAAATTCATATTCTTCATCATACCATTTTTTCATATTTCCCTCCGAAAAAATTACTTGATTAAATTTCCGAAGTTTCTGAGAATTTTAAGTCCTGTATCGCCGGATTTCTCAGGGTGAAACTGAGCACCGTAGACGAATTTTCCGTCAAAAACAAGAGCTGGAACTCGTCCGCCGTATTCGCTGTATGCGGCTATATTTTCATCTGCACACTCTGCCTTATAGGAGTGAACGAAATACACATATTCATCGTCCCCGATATTTTCAAGGAGAGGGCAATGATTGAGCTTTTCAAGCTTATTCCAGCCCATATGGGGAATAATGAGGTCAGGCTCGTCCATATAGCTGACGCTGCCCTTTATAAGTCCAAGACCGTCACATTCCTCAAATTCATAGCTTTTTTCAAAAAGCATCTGCATACCAAGACAAATTCCCAAAAGAGGCTTTTTTGCGGCTTCTTCCTTGATAGTATCAATAAGTCCGCTTTTTTCAAGCATAGCCATAGCAGCAGGAAATGCACCAACTCCCGGGAGAATTACAGCATCAGCCGCCTTTATTTCATCCTTGTCAGATGTAAGCTTGCAGTCAAGTCCCAGATAGTCCAGGGCATTTTTTACGCTGAAAATATTACCTGCGCCGTAATCAACAATAGCAATCATTTACAGTACCCCCTTTGTAGAAAGTGTAGTTCCGTCTGCATTATAAGCCACAGCCGCCTTTAAAGCGTGGGCAACGGCTTTATAAACAGCCTCTGCCTTGTGGTGGTCATTTGTGCCATACATAAGATTTATGTGCAGAGTAATTCCTGCATTAAAAGCAAATGCACGGAAAAATTCTTCAGTCATACAAAGGTCATAATCACCGCAGGATTGATTTGTAAACGGACAGTTGAATACAAGAAACGGACGGTTGCTAAGGTCAAGGCTGCACATTGCAAGAGCCTCATCCATTGGGATATATGCCGTACCATAGCGGACAATTCCGGATTTACCGCCTAATGCGATATAAAGAGCCTGACCGAGGGCAATTCCCGTATCTTCAATTGTGTGGTGGCAGTCCACCTCCAAATCGCCCTTGACTTTGATAGTCATACTTATTCCGCTGTGCTTTGAAAGGGCGGTGAGCATATGGTCGAAAAATCCCACACCTGTATCAATGTCGGAATTTCCTTTTCCGTCAAGCTCTGTGACAATATAAATATCGGTTTCACGGGTTTTTCTCGTGATTTCACCTCGTCTGATATTATCCATTTATGATTTCCTCCAATGCATTGAATAATCTGTCCATTTCCTCATCTGTGCCTATGGATATGCGGAGATAATCACAAATTATGGGCTTATTCCAGTAACGGACAAAAATATTGCGTTTTTTCAGTTCCTCAAATATAACCTGTGCGGATACTTTCTGAGGACTTGCAAAAATAAAGTTTGTCTTTGAATCGGGGAATACAAATCCCAAATCTGCAAGGCGAGCCTTTGAACGCTCTCTTGTGGCAATAATTCTGTCAACGGTTTCACGGAAATACTCCTCGTCAGCCATTGATGCCGCACCGCAAAGCTGTGTAATGGGATTCATTGTATATGAATTTATAGAAAATTTCACATCGTTCATATACTTTATAAGCTTTTCGCTGCCGATTGCAAAACCGATACGCATACCAGCCATTGACCGTGATTTTGAATAAGTCTGCACCACAAGAAGATTTTCGTATTTCTCCACAAGGGGCAGACAGCTTTCACCGCCGAAATCCACATAAGCTTCGTCAATGATAACTACACTATCGGGATTGTTTTTCACGATATATTCAATGTTTTCAATTGTTTCCATAACTCCTGTGGGAGCGTTGGGATTGGCGATAACTATACCGCCGTTTTCTGTGATGTAATCCTCTCTGTTAATTGTAAAATCGCTGTTGAGAGGAATCTGCTTGTAAGGGATACGGTAAACATCAGCCCATACATCATAAAAAGAATATGTTATATTTGGGAAAATCACAGGCTTTTCAGAGCCGAAAAATGTCATAAAGGCAATGGCTAAAACATCGTCAGAGCCTACTCCTGCGAATACCTGTGAGGACTTTACATTGTATCTCTTTGCAATTGCGTCAACCAATACCGATGAATCGGGGTCGGGATAAAGACGCATTTTGCCGTATTCAAAATCCTCCAGTATCGCCCTTACAGAGGGTGACGGAGGGTATGGATTTTCGTTTGTGTTGAGCTTTACAACGTCTGTTACCTGTGGCTGTTCGCCCGGGGTATATGGCACAACCTTGCGGACGTAGCTCTCCCAATTGTTACTCATAATATATCACTCCAAATTATCCTAACTGAGCAAATTCTATCATATTTTTTTCGCTGTATATTATTACAGCTGTGCTGTGTGGATGATTCCAATTATGTGTTGCTGAAGTTACATAAACTGTTGCTGATGTACTTTCAGCCCAGAAATCAGTATCCCTGTAAATAAAAAGGGATTTATCATCTGTCATTCCTATAGCTGCTTTAGGACTGACTTTTTCCACAGTAATGTGTCCCTCATCAAACACGCTGAGAGGATATGTATATATAGCCTTTGCTGAATATTCTTCCTCATAAGCTTTTATTACATCTTGTGAAGCCTTGAAACGTACACTTGAATGACCTGTTCCCTGCATTATTGAGGGTAGATACTCCATGGAATAATCACTTATATCATCAGGCAATTTTTCGGGAGCAACTCTGAATTCATAGTTATTGCGAAAAATAATATATGATTTCTGGAAATTATATTTCCACGGTGTATCTGAACTAAAACCCAAGAAAAAAATGCTCTGAAAGAATAATATCGTCACAAATATTACTGTTAAAATAATATTGACAGCAACATGGATTTTTTCTGCACATTTCAGCACCATTATCAGATTAAAAGCAAACCATATTCCGCTTATTACAAGCCGAACAAGTCCGCTTTCCACCAGTATAAACAGCACAAGAAACAGCAAGGTAAATAAACCAGCAATCACAACATTAATTATGGTAAAAGCTTTGTTGAACTTTTCAAACTTAATCTGCTTTATATCCGTTGTCATTATATTTTGACTCATTCAAATCTTACCTTAATAGCGTTTGCGTGAGCAGTAAGTCCTTCTTTTTCTGCAATAAGTACAATATCATCGTGTGCCTCTGCAAGTGCCTCTCTTGTGTAGTATGTGTAGCTGATACGCTTTGTAAAGCTTGCAACTCCGAGAGGTGAGAAGAAACGAGCTGTTCCGCTTGTGGGCAGTACGTGATTAGGGCCTGCATAATAATCACCAAGAGGCTCTGACGCATAATTTCCAAGGAAGATAGAACCTGCATTGTCAAGGCTTCCTAAAAGTTCCATTGGATTTTCCATAAGCACTTCAAGGTGCTCAGGAGCAATTTCATTTGCCAGTTCTACGCACTTTTCACGGCTGTCAGCAATGATAATTGCACCGTAATCTTCAAGGGATTTCTCGATAATTTCCTTACGTGAAAGATATTCTTTCTGACGGTTGATTTCTGCAATTGTTTCATCTGCAAGCTTTTCGCTTGTTGTTACCATAATTGAAGATGCAAGAACATCGTGTTCTGCCTGTGACATAAGGTCAGCCGCTGCAAATTTAGGGTCAGCTGTTTCATCGGCAATTACAAGAATTTCACTTGGTCCTGCAATCATATCAATATCAACAACACCGTAAAGAAGCTTCTTTGCAGTTGCTACGTAGATATTTCCGGGGCCTACGATTTTATCGCACTTTGGAATTTCCTCTGTTCCGTATGCAAGGGCGGCAATTGCCTGTGCGCCGCCTGACATAAATACTCTGTCAACTCCGCAGATAGCAGCAGCTACAAGTATATCCTTGTTAGGTGTACCGTCCTTTAAGGGAGGTGTAACCATTACGATTTCCTGTACTCCTGCAATTTTGGCGGGAATTGCATTCATAAGAACGCTGGAGGGATATGCAGCTGTGCCGCCGGGAACATAAAGTCCTACACGAGACAGTCCGCGGACTCTTTGACCGAGAATTACACCGTTTTCCTTAGGATTAATAAATCCCTGTTCTTTCTGGCGATTGTGGAAATCAGCAATATTTTCCTGTGCATTGAGAAGTGCTGTTACAAATTCGGGGTCAGCTTCTGTGAGAGCGTCATTTATAACCTCTCGGGGAACTTCATAATACTGGGGAAGATTTCCGTCAAATTTAAGAGTATAATTCTTTACAGCTGTATCGCCGTTTTCACGGACATCATCAATAATTGCGGAAACTGTTTCAGTTACCTTTTTATTTGTTTCGCCTGCACGCTTGTTAAGTTCTGCAAGAAATGCCTTTTCATCTGTGCCGTTTGCGTAAATCTTCTTCATTTATAAATTCTCCTCAATAAGTGTGATAAGTCTTTCAATTTCAGCCTGACGCATTTTCAGACTAACTGTATTTACAATAAGTCTTGCGGAAATAGGTGCAACATCTTCGATTACTTCAAGTCCGTTTTCCTTTAAAGTTGTGCCTGTTTCCACTATATCAACGATACCATCGGCAAGATTGAGAATAGGAGCAAGTTCCACTGAACCCTCAATCTTGATAATATCTGTGTCCATTCCCTTTTTCTCAAAGAAACTTCTTGCCACATTGGGATACTTTGTAGCAATTGTCTTTACACCGTAGCCGCTGTAAAAATCAAATCCTTTTTTAGTTGCAAGGGCAAATTTACATCTGCCGAAGCCAAGGTCAACAAGTTCAAAGAACTTGCCTTTCATCTCCATAATTGTATCCTTGCCAACTACACCCATATCGCATACGCCATGCTCTACGTATGTAATAACATCATTAGCCTTTGCAAGTACAACTTCAAGATTTGCGTCCGGAACAGGAAGAATCAGCTTCCTCCCCTTTTCACGTACTGCTGTGCAGTCAAATCCCAGCTTTTCAAGAAGTCCTACTGTATCCTTTTCAAGTCTGCCTTTTGTAAGTGCTATTCTAATTGGTTTACTCATATTTAGTCCTCCACGCTGTCGCAGTCAACCACAACAACCTTACTGATTTTCTTTTCCTTAGCATATTCACGTACGGATTCTATGTCGCCAAAAAGAGCATTTTCAACGATAAATCCCTGTTCACGAAGTTCTCTCGCCTGTTTTATGGCAGCAGCCTCACAGCCTTCTTCTGCATATACGATAACATCCGGGGAAGGTTCAGAGGGAAGTATTCCGTTTCTTTCGATAACCTTTGAAATAGCGTTTACATCAACTGCAAAACCAACTGCAGGAATATCATAGCCAAAATCAGAGATGAGTTTATCATAACGGCCGCCTGAAATAACTTCATCACCGTGTCCCTTGAGGTATCCCTTGATGATAAGTCCTGTATAATAGTCAGTTTTATTTACAAGTCCAAGATCAACAGTAATATTTCCCTCGTTTCCGCAGATATCTGCAATATCGCAGTAAATCTCACGAAGCTCGTCAAGTATACGTTTAACATTCTCGTCTGGAATAAGTTCTTCAGCTTTTTCAAATACTTCCTCACCGCCAAAAAGTGCAGGGAGCTTCTTCAATGCAGCAGTTACGCTGTTGTTACCAAATGTATCGAGGAAATCATTAAGGGCAGGGAAATTCTTGTTCTGAATAAGCTTGCGGATATGATTTTTATCTTTTTCATCAGCGTCAAGACGATCAACAAGGCACTTGAATACACCGATATGTCCAAGTTCCAGAGAAAATTCGAGTCCGAAAGCATTGAGAGCGTCAACAGCAGCGGAGATTACTTCAAGGTCAGCCATTTTCATTTCAGAACCTATAAGCTCGATGCCTGCCTGTACAGTTTCGTCGCTTCTTCCCTTTAACAGAGATTCATTGCGGTATACAGTCTGATTGTAACAAAGCTTTAAAGGTAAATCTGCGTCACGAAGTCTTGTTGCAACAACTCTTGCAATAGGCATTGTTGAGTCAGGGCGCATTACAATAAGTCTGCCTTTGCTGTCAGTCATTTTGTAAAGGTTTTCCTGAGGGAAATAGCGGGATTTCATATTAAATACATCGAAAAATTCAAGTCCTGGTGTGATGATTTCGCTGTATCCCCTGCTCTTGAAGAGCTTTAACAGTGTATCTTCAATTGTTCTTCTGACAACACTTTCACCAAAAAGCAAATCTTTTGTGCCTTCTGGTGTTATAAGATCATAGTTTTTCATAAAAAACTCCTTCTATATCAGTTTGTTTGCTTTAGCGTGTTACTATGATAATATGATACCATAATATTATAATAAAGTCAAGTTAAAAGAAACTCATTTGTGTAGATTCGGGTAATTCACCAAAAGCTCCTATGCTTTTGAGCATATCTATTGTAGTCTTTGACACACCGCTCATCTGCTGGAACTCTTCAATAGAGATAAATCCTCCTGCTTGTGCAGCTTCATAAAGTCCCTTTGCGGCATTTTCACCAACTCCGGACATTGCAGCAAAAGGTATACGAAGTTTGCCGTCTTCTATAAGATAATCAACTGCATGGGATTTAAAAAGATTTATAGGCAGAAACTCATATCCTCTTGACATCATTTCATTGGTAATGAGAAGTATATCATAAAGATCGCTTTCCTTTTTGGAACGGTCATTTCCAAGTTCTTTCAGCTGAACAATCTTTTCACGAACAGCTTCTTTTCCCTTTATTGCAAGCTCTGCATCAAAATCTTCTCCACGGACGGAGAAATAAGTGGAGTAATATTCCAAAGGCTTATAAAGCTTGAACCATCCAAGCTTCATTGCAGCGATAACATATGCCGCAGCGTGAGCCTTAGGGAACATATACTTGATTTTCAGACAACTTTCGATATACCATTCGGGGACATTATGACTTTTCAGCATTTCGATAATCTCCGGAGTAAACTGCTTTGAAGCCTTACCCTTACGGGTCCACTCCATAATCTGGAACGCCATTTTAGGTTCAACATCTTTATAAAGCAGATATGTCATAATACTGTCACGGGTACCGATAACCTCAGAAATTGTACAAGTGCCGTCTTCAATCAAATCTTTTGCATTTCCAAGCCAAACGTCTGTACCGTGAGAAAGTCCGGAAATCTGTAAAAAGTCGCTGAATCTCGACGGTTTAGCGTCAAGGAGCATACCGATAGTGAAGTTTGTACCCATTTCAGGTATGCCAAGGCTTCCTGTTTTGCAGTATATTTCCTCCTCCGTAACTCCAAGTACAGAGCAATCTGTACACATCTGAATTACTTTTTCATCATATGCAGGAATATTCTTTATTTCAAGTCCTGTTAAATCCTCTAAATGTTTGTATAAAGTCGGTACAACGTGACCAAGTTCGTCAAGTTTCAGAATTGTATCGTGGAGAGAGTTAAAGTCAAAGTGAGTTGTAATAACCTCGGAATCAGCAGAATCAGCGGGGTGCTGAACAGGTGTAAAGTCATACACCTCGTAATCGGATGGAACAACGACCATTCCTCCGGGATGCTGTCCCGTTGTACGTTTTATGCCTGTACAACCTATAGAAAGTCGGGTAAGCTCCGAGTTATTGAGGTTTATGCCGTTTTCTTCGCAGTATTTTTTAACATAGCCGAATGCCGTTTTATCTGCAACAGCTGAAATTGTTCCCGCCTTGAACACGTTGGATTTACCGAAAAGCTTTTCCGTATATCTATGAGCATAGAACTGATATTCTCCCGAAAAGTTAAGGTCAATATCAGGGGCCTTATCGCCGTCAAAACCGAGGAATGTTTCGAATGGGATATCGTGTCCCTCGCGAAGCATATCAGTTCCGCATTTGGGACAGTTTTTCGGTGGCAAGTCGAATCCTGAGCCACATTTACCGTCAAGTATGAATTCGCTGAATTTACATTCGGGGTTCGGGCATATATAATGAGGCGGCAAGGGGTTAACTTCTGAAATTCCAGCCATTGAGGCTACAAATGATGAGCCTACAGAACCTCGTGAGCCTACAAGATAACCGTTTTCTACAGAGTTCCATACAAGTTTCTGTGCAATGATATAAAGCACCGAGAAACCGTGTTTTATGATAGATGAAAGCTCTCTGTCAAGGCGTTTTTCTACAAGCTCAGGCAGCGGATTGCCGTATATTTCATAAGCCTTGTCATGGGTTATACGTACAAGATCGTCCTCCGCGCCATCTATTGTGGGGGTGAAAGTTCCCTTTGGAATCGGGCGGACAACTTCAACCATATCAGCAATGGCATTTGTATTTGTGATTACGACCTCTTTCGCCTTATCCTCGCCAAGATATGCAAACTCTTTCATCATTTCCTCTGTTGTGCGGAAATAAAGCATTGCCTGATTTTCAGCATCTTTAAAGCCCATACTTGCAAGAATTATTTTACGATATATTGCGTCTTTCGGGTCGATAAAATGAACATCACATGTAGCGCATACTGGAATATTCAGCTTCTCGCCAAGTTCGATTATGTAACGGTTGAAATCACGAAGTTCCTCCTCATTGGCAGCAACTCCCTCACGTACCATAAACTCGTTATTGCACAAGGGTTGTATTTCAAGATAATCGTAGAATTTTGCAAGTTCCTCAATTTTCTCTTTTGGTGCTTTGTCAAGCATAGCCTGAAACAGTTCGCCTGCTTCACAAGCGCTTCCGAAAATAAGTCCCTCACGATGTTCCATAAGGACGGATTTCGGAATAAGTGGTTTTTTATAGAAATAATCGAGGTTACTTATTGATACAAGGCGGTAAAGATTTTTTAATCCTGCCTGATTACGCACAAGAATTATCTGATGATATGATTTCAGCTTTTTTACATCGATTTCATCAACTAATGCGTTAAGCTGACTAATATTTGTAAAGCCTCTCTGGGATTTAAGGCGATTTATAAACTCAATATAAATCTTAGAGAGAATTAGTGCATCCTCGTCAGCGCGGTGATGTTCAAAACTTCCTAATTTTAACGCCTTTGCTACGTTATTGAGCCTGTGTCGGCTCATTTCGGGAAGCATAGCCTGTGACAAAATCAGAGTATCAAGCCAGTTATATTTGAAATCTATGTTATGACGCTTGCAGACTTCGTTTATCATTGTAATATCAAAGTTTGCGTTATGTGCGACCAGTACAGGCGTATTTCCGCAGAATTCCATAAATTTGCGGAGTGCTTCATCCTCAGAGGGTGCATTTGCCACGGTTTCATCGGATATTCCTGTTAGTTCTGTTATTTTTTCAGGAATGTGCATACCTGGATTGACATATGTTTCAAATGTATCCACATTCTGTAAATTTTTAACTTTTACAGCTGCAATGCTTGTCAGCCTGTCCTTTGTAAAACTCAAACCTGTTGTTTCTACGTCAAATATGATAATTTCATCGTTAAAATCACGATTATCTGGATTTTTAAGTATAAGCTGCCTGTCAATATCATTTACAACATATGCCTCCATACCATAAATGACCTTAAAATTTTTAGGCATATTGTACATACAGTCAGGGAATGCCTGTACGCATCCGTGATCTGTAATTGCCATAGCCTGATGTCCCCATTCAGCAGCCCTCGAAATAAGCTTTACAGGATCGGTTACAGCATCCATCGCTGACATATTGCTATGGCAATGAAGTTCTACACGTTTTTCAGGATAGTTATCAGTTTTGGGTACTCTTTTTACTTTGATAATAGAATTAGCAAGAATACATATATCTCTTGCGTATTCATCATAATCAATTTTTCCCGATACAAGGAGAGTTGCCCCGGATTTTATGCCGCTTAATGCCTTAAGTTCCTCTTTATCCTCAGCCTTGATAAAGCATTTGATAAGGAGAGAACCGCTGTAATCAGTGATACTAAAGGTTACAACATTTTTTCCGTTACGTAGTTCCTTAATTTCATTGGCAAATACATCACCTACCACCACAACCTTTGTACCAAGACTTTGTACAGCCTGTGATATTCCCTGTGGTGCTTCGCGTATTGCCTTGCCATAAATTATAGTAGCAGATTCACGGTCAAATACAAGATCAGCAATGCTGTTGTCAATTGACTGGCTTGGAACAGCTGCCGCAGCAGCCTCCGAACGTATTTCTTCCGCTGACTTTTCCGGTATCAGTTGTTCACTGTAGTCAGGCAATTCGGCAGCGGCTTTTTCAATTATTTCATCATATTCATCTGTAGTTACTGCCTCTGTGCCGTCAATATTTACAGTCATATTTAATCCGAACTGATTGTATATCAGTTGTGTAAGATGACGTGTAAAGCCGCATTTGGTAAGGATATCTATACCACCGTGCTTCAAAGATATATTTATATTATTTTCTTTTATACCTATATCGGCATCGTTAAGAAAACCATTTACAACAGATACCTGACGTTTCAGCCGCTCTATAAGGTCTGGCATACAGGATAATTCAAATAATTCCTTAGGATATCGCGGATTAAGGCTTGCAGATTCAAGCTCCAGCGCCTTTGTTACAGCTGCATTAAAGGCAGATATATCACTGTAAGGAACAATGCTGCCATATTCTGCAAAGAAATTGAAATTTTTCAAATCCTCGGAATAAGTCAGCTTGTAAATCCGCCCTGAACGCACACTATCAGGGATATCAGGACAGTATTCCTTTAAAAAATCAGATAAATTTATATCCATTAAAGTTTTTCAACCTCCGCAAGAAGCTCGGAAACAATTTCCTCCTCCTTGATTTTACGCTGAGTGCCGTCTTTTTTGAATATTACAGCACAGCCGTCGCCTCCTGCGATACCGATATCAGCCTCGCGTGCTTCACCAGGGCCGTTTACAACGCATCCCATTACAGCAACTGTTATATCTTTAGTGGAGTCTGCAAGAGCAGCTTCGACCTTTTTAGCTGTTCCGATTAGGTCAATTCTTGTTCTGCCACAAGTAGGACAGCTTACTATTGTAACACCTTTACGTTTTCCAATGCATTTAAGAATATCCTTTGCTGCTGCAATTTCCTTGATAGGCTCATCTGTGAGGGATACGCGGATAGTTTCACCGATACCGTCACAAAGAAGCGAACCGATACCAATTGCAGATTTGATAAGTCCCATTCGCTCTGTGCCTGCTTCAGTTACTCCAAGATGCAAGGGATAATTACACTTTTCAGCCGCAAGACGATATGAAGCAAGCATTCTGTTGACATCCGAGGATTTAATTGATATTACAATATCATCAAAATCAAAACGCTCCAGTAATGCTGCGTGATTAAGCGCACTCTCCACAAGGGCTTCGGGTGTGGGAGATCCATATTTCGCTAAAAGCTCTTTTTCAAGTGAGCCGGAATTAACTCCAATACGAATAGGCAGATTTCTTGCTCGACAAGCATCAACAACAGCCTTTACTCTGTCAAGACCGCCAATATTGCCAGGATTAATACGGATTTTATCAACTCCTGCTGCTGCTGCTTCAATTGCAAGGCGGTAGTCAAAATGAATATCAGCAACAAGAGGAATATTTACAGCTTCTTTTATTGCTGGGATAAGTTTTACAGCTTCCATATCAGGAATTGCTGCGCGTACTATCTCACAGCCAGCCTTTTCAAGCTCCACGGCCTGTTTAACGCTTCCTTTTATATCATCAGAACGAACATTGAGCATCGACTGTATGTAGATATGATTTCCATCAAGAACGCAGTTCCCGACTTTTATAGCTTTGACATTTCTCATAAATATACTCCTTTTTTCAGATATGCCGTACAAAGCATTGCTCTGTACGGCATAAAATTACATCATTTTTCAAACAAACGCATAATATCGTTGAATGTGGCAAATATCATTATACCAAACAGCAGAACCATTCCTGCAAGATGGACATATCCCTCATGTTCAGGTTTTACAGGCTTGCGTCTGATAAGCTCTATGAAACAGAATATAAGTCTTCCACCGTCAAGTCCGGGAACAGGAAGAAGGTTGAATATGCCTATGTTTATAGTTATAAGTGACAGCATATAGAAAAGATTGAATATTGCATCTTCAGTGGATTCTGCTTGCGTTGTTGTTTCACTTATAGTTGAAACAACTCCTACGGGTCCAGAAACCTCATCTTTGCTTACCTTCCCTGTAAAGAGATATTTCAGTGATAATCCAACAACGTGGCTCATAGAAGCAAATGTCTGTCCGGAGTATCTTGCAACATTGCCTATATTTTTTTCAAGATATACAAGGCCAAAGTCCATTTTTTCCCCTGTCTGGGAATTGTGGAAATTTACATCATCAAGTTTGATTTTCTCTCCGTTACGCTTTACAACAAGGTCGTGGTCAGTATCATTAGGGTCAAGCATAAGCATAAAATTGAGGTCAAGGACGCTGTAAACACGGGTATTATCAACCTTTATGATTATATCATCGTGTCGCAATCCTGTCTTATAGCTGTCAGAATAGTACGTTTTTGAGCCGTCATCATTGACAACACCTGCAAAACCTCTCACCTGTGTTGTAGGAATATCCGTCATCATACAAACCATTATGACAACTGCTATAAAACCAAGAACGAAGTTCATAGCAGCACCTGCCACAAGAACTATCATTCTCTTCCAAAGTTTTGCGTTGCGGAAGCTTCTTGGGTCATCTCCCGAGGTATCCTCTCCTTCCATTGCACAATATCCGCCAACTGGAAGAAGCCTCAGAGAATACATTGTTTCACCCTTTTGCTTCTGAAGGAGTTTTGGACCCATTCCCACAGAAAACTCCAGCACCTTTATTCCACTGAGTTTTGCACATATAAAATGTCCGAATTCGTGAACTGTTACTATCAGTCCGAAAATAAGCAATGCTATTACTATACCCATAATTATCCTTTCAACCTATAAATTCAAGCTATAATGCTTCTGACATAATCTCTTGCAGCCTTATCAGCAGCAGTTACATCCTCATAACATTTTATTTCTGTATAAGGGAATTTTTCCAACACTGAGGATACTATCTCACCTATCTGTACAAACTTAATTTCATCGTTGAGGAATGCTTTTACGGCCTCCTCATTTGCTGAATTTACAAGGCAAGGATATGCTCCACCACGTGAAATTGCTTCAATTGCAGCGCTGAGGCATTTGAATGTCTTATAGTCAGGCTCGGCAAATGTAAGCGTTCCATAATCCGTAAGAGAAAGGGGCTTTGTAGGACATTCGACTCTTTCGGGATAAAGAAGAGAATACTGTATCGGTATTTTCATATCAGGAACACCAAGCTGAGCTATCACAGCAAAATCTTTATATTCAACGGCGGAGTGTATAACGCTCTGACGGTGAACGACAATTTCTATCTGCTCAGGTTCAAGGTCAAAAAGCCACTTGGCTTCGATAAATTCAAGTCCCTTATTCATAAGAGTTGCAGAATCTATTGTAATTTTGTTGCCCATATCCCAGTTGGGATGCTTCAATGCGTCAGCCTTTGTAACGTTTTGGAGCTGATCATAAGAATAACCATAAAAAGGGCCTCCTGAGGCAGTCAGAATAATCTTATTGACCTGTTCAGGCTTATTTCCCTGTAAACACTGGAATATTGCTGAATGCTCGCTGTCAACAGGATATATCTTTACTCCTTTTTCCTTTGCGAGGGATGTAACTAAAGCTCCGCCTGCAACGAGTGTCTCCTTGTTAGCGAGAGCAACATCCTTACCTGCGTTAATCGCAGTAAGAGTTGGCAGAAGTCCAACCATTCCCACAACGGAATTAAGAACTATATCATTTTCTTCAAGAGAAGCTATATGACATAAACCCTCCATACCGCAGAGAACAGTAATATCTGTATCAGCGAGGCGGTTTTTCAGTTCCCTATACTTTTCCTCTCTGAAAATGCCTACATATTTTGGGCGAAATTTTCTTGCCTGTTCTTCAAGTAAATCAATGCTGCTGTGGGCGGCAAGAGCGACTATTTCAAGTCCGTGTTTTTCACAGACTTCTATTGATTGAGTGCCAATAGAGCCTGTAGATCCTAAAATTGAAACCCTTTTCATTTATATTATTACTCCTTTGTGTACGGATAAACAATTTATCTGGAAAATTATATGAAAATTTATTCCATAAAATACGAAAGGCAACCATAGTCGCCTTTCATACTTTATAATATGTTTAAATTATTAGCTATGGTTATAAGGCAATAGAATGTAGGCAATACGAAAAGAACACTGTCAAAACGATCCATAAGTCCGCCGTGTCCCGGCATAATCTTTCCGTAATCCTTGAAGCCTATCTGTCGCTTTATCATAGAAGCAGAAAGATCACCAACAGTTCCAATTACAGCACAGAGCATTCCGGTTACAGCGACAGCGATATAGCTTACTGCGTTCTCTTTCATAGGATTATTGGCAATAATATTATTGTATACTGCAAAACAGGCAACAAATACAACTGCTGTAGAGATTATACCGCCAATAAATCCTTCAATTGTTTTTTTAGGGCTGATTTCTGGGCAAAGCTTATGCTTTCCGATTGCAACACCTGTGAAGTACGCACCTGAATCAGCAATCCAAGCTCCGCAAAGTCCAAGCACAAGAAAGAATACACCGTGTTGGATGTTATCCCTATCAATACGTACCATTGTACTCATAGCATTTGGAACAAAAATCATCGCAGCAAGGGCAAAGAATATCTGTTCATATCGGATTTTTTTATGCTGATTAAGCCATATCACAAATATTCCCATTGAACACAAAAGTGCTATTCCAAATAGAATTATAGTGCGATTTTCTCTGTACTGCGCAAAAGTGAGCGCAGAATCGATCATATTGTACCTGGGACTATATACAAATGGTACCGTTATACCGTAAGTAAAAGAAGCAACCAGTATCGGAATACTCTTTTCAAGCTTAACTGCACGGAGTAGCTCATAGAGCATAATTACAATAATTCCCGCCGTCACAAACGGCAGAACAAAGGTGTTGTGCAGTATAAGCATTGAAATCATAATAACAAGGCCTACTGCTGCTGAAATAATACGCGTCAGCAAATCAAACACCTCCGAAGCGGCGATTACGTCTGCCGAACTCAATCAATGCCTTGTCAAGCTCTGCAGGTGTAAAATCCGGCCATAATATGTCTGTGAAATAGTATTCGGCATAAGCGCACTGCCATATAAGATAATTTGAAAGGCGCATTTCCCCTGACGGACGTATTACAAGGTCAACATCGGGTATTCCTTTTGTATAAAGCTCGTTTGAAATCGACTGCTCTGTAATATCCTCAGGCTTGATCTCACCGCTGACAGCCTTTTGTGCAAGTATTCTTGCTGCATGAGCAAGCTCATCTCTTCCGCCATAATTTACAGCCATCATAAGCGTCATCTCGGTGTAATGCGCCGTATCTTCCTCCAGCTTAATCATTTTCTGCTGCAAATCCTCATCAAAAGCGGATTTATCGCCAAGAAAAATCATACGGGTATTTTCACTGAGAAAGTTGCGTACATCGACTATGTACTCACGGAAAAGTTCCATAATTGTATTGACTTCATCATCGGGACGCTGCCAGTTTTCTGTAGAAAAGGCATAGAATGAGATGTTCTTCAAGCCGATGTCCTTACAATAACGGACTATTTTCTTGAAATTTTTTGCACCCTCTTTGTGACCGAAAGGACGTGGCAGGCCTCTTTTTTTAGCCCATCTGCCATTACCGTCCATAATAAACCCTACGTGCTGAGGAAGCTGTTCGGGAAGGGAAATACTCTCTTTTTTACTGAATATAGCCATATTTCACCATTAAACCGTCATAATTTCCTTTTCCTTAGCAGCTACTGCCTTATCTGCATCAGCACAGAACTTGTCTGTAAGGTCCTGTACCTTCTTCTCGCAATCTTTAAGGTCATCTTCTGTGATTTCGGAGTTCTTCTTCATAGCCTTGAGCTTATCCATTGTGTCACGACGGATTGAACGAACAGCTACCTTGCAGTCCTCGCCGTACTTCTTGATGCTCTTGCAGAGTTCCTTACGTCTTTCCTCTGTAAGCTGTGGGAAAGCAAGACGAAGAACATTTCCGTCATTTGTTGGATTGATACCGATATCAGAAGCCTGAATAGCTTTTTCGATAAGCTTAAGTGAAGATTTATCCCAAGGCTGAATTACAAGAATTCTTGCCTCTGAAACAGAGATAGCAGCCATCTGGTTAACAGGTGTGGGTGCACCATAGTAGTCTACCATTACCTTGTCAAGAACAGCAGGATTTGCACGTCCTGCACGTACAGCGGCAAACTCTTTATCAAGAGCGTTAAGGCTCTTAGTCATTTTTTCCTTTGCATTATTAATTGTTTCTTTCATTTGAAATCATTCCTTTCGATATTTTAAATATAATTATTGAGGCGTTAAATTAATCTTCTGAAACCACAGTACCTATGTTTTCACCCATAACGGCATCATAGATATTGTCAGGACGGCTAAGGTCGAATACAAGCATCTTTTTCTTGTTATCGCGGCACATAGCAGCTGCTGTGGAGTCCATTACAGCAAGACCATCTGCAATAACCTGAGAGAATGTAAGTTTTTCGTATTTCTTAGCATCATCAAATTTATGAGGATCCTTGTCGTATACACCATCAACAAGAGTAGCTTTAAGGAAAATGTCAGCCTCAATTTCGCTAGCGCGGAGAGCAGCTGCTGTATCTGTTGAGAAGAATGGATTACCTGTGCCGCATCCGAAAATAACAACTCTGCCCTTTTCCATATGACGAACAGCACGATTACGGATATAAGGTTCAGCAACAGCCTGCATAGCAATAGCAGTCTGAACGCGTACTTCACAGCCAAGAGATTCGAGGACATCAGCTACAGCAAGTGCGTTCATTGCAGTTGCAAGCATACCGATATGGTCTGCGCGTGTTCTGTCCATTGCACCACTTGAACGACCTCTCCAGAAATTTCCGCCGCCTACAACAATAGCAACCTGAGCACCGGCATCAACTACCTTTTTGATACTTGTACAGATATCTGTGATAACATCATAATTAAGACCACTTTTTTTATCTCCGGCAAGAGCCTCGCCGCTGAGTTTTAATAACACTCTTTTGTACTTTGGTTCCATAATTTGCACCTCTTTGATTTATAGTTCATATAATCTGCAAGCATTTTATTACACTTATAATATATAGATGCTCACTATATATATTTTACACTAAAATTACATTTATGTAAACCCCTTTTTTAATAATTTTGTTTTTTTAACAATAATTCGTGCTTTGAAATACATATAACTAATCCGAATAAGCATACTGCACAAAAATGTTGAAACTTATTTGTGTAGTATTTTTTTAAAAATTCCCTTGACAATATAGCAAATCCGTGGTATAATAATAAAGCTGAAACACGAGAGTGATAAAAATCAGCGACATACAAAATGGAGAGGTATCGAAGCGGTCATAACGAGGCGGTCTTGAAAACCGTTTGACTTAACGGTCACGTGGGTTCGAATCCCACCCTCTCCGCCAATTTTTTTACGGCGATAATCTCGTCGGTTTGCGGATTTACCCAAGTGGTGAAGGGGCTCCCCTGCTAAGGGAGTAGGTCGGGAAACCGGCGCGAGAGTTCAAATCTCTCAATCCGCGCCATCTAATTTAATAGGTGAATTGATAACCCTTGATTTATTCAAGGGTTATCGTTTTATTTGCAGGCGGTGATTTTATGATCGATGTAACACTTATCGGCACGGGCGGAATGCTCCCTCTCCCTGAACGCTGGCTTACAAGTTTATGGTTAGAATACAATGGAAAAGCTTGTCTTACGGATTGCGGAGAGGGTACGCAGATTGCAATTGCGCAACATAAACTTAAACTTAGTCATCTTGATACTATTCTTATAACACATACTCACGCAGACCATATATCAGGACTTCCCGGACTTCTTTTATCCCTTGGCAACTGTGGTAAAACTGATATTCTTAAAATTTACGGTTACAAAGGTATTGTCAGAACTATACACAGCCTTTTGTGCATTTGTCCTGTACTCCCCTTTGAAATTGAAATTATCGAACTCCCCCACAATGAAACGTCAAGCTTTATATGGAACGATATAGTTGTTTCTTCAATGCCTCTTGACCATAGTATTGATTGTTTTGGATATTCATTTATACTCAACCGTAAGCCTGTATTTGCTCCTGATAAAGCTAAAGCTTTGGGAATTGATGTAAAGTACTGGAAAATGCTTCACAGCGGAAATAGCGTTACAATAAATAATAATATTATTACTCCTGATATGGTTACAGCCGAAAGTCGAAGCCCTATAAAAGTCTGTTATATAACAGATACTCGATATTTTGACAACCTTGCTGATTTTGCCCGAGATTCCGATTTGCTCATATGTGAAGGAATGTACGGCGATGATGAATATATTGAAAAAATGCGTGAAAAAGGTCATATGGTGTTTTCACAAAGCGGAAAGCTTGCAGTTAATTCAAATTCTAAAAAACTCTGGCTGACACATTACAGCCCTGCACTGTCAAATCCGCAGGAATATGAGGAATTTGTACGCAATATTTTTTCAGAAACTGTAGTCAGTGATGATGGACAGTCAATCACATTGAAATAATTCTTGACAATTATATAATAATGTGATATAATACAATTGAAAAAATAAGGGAAGTCGGGTGAGAATCCCGCGCAGTCACGCTACCGTGTTGCGAATTTTTCGCTGAGTCGGGTCGCTTCATTATTACAGTTTACGAGCGATGAACTGTAGTACGTATGTTATGCAAAATCGCTCTCCGTTTGTTTTAATGCTATCGGGGAGTTTTTTTGTAGTGCCTGTGCGTTTTTTCACTGTTTCCTATAAAATGAAAGGAATTTTGAAATGGAAAAAAAGTCAAACACAAAAAAAATCGTCATAGGCATTGCAGGAGTGATTATACTTGCACTTCTTTGCGTGGGTTTGTGGTTTATTAAGGATTTATCGAAAAAAGAAGTTGTGGAGGGCGATAAATCCATAACTGTTCAGATAATTTCAGAACGTGACAATTATAATTTTGAGAAGAAATATAATACAGATGAAGAATATCTTGGAAATTTTCTTGAGAAGGAAAACCTCATCGGTTTTGAAACGTCGGACTACGGAAGGTTTATTAAATCAGCACAGGGATTTGAGGCTAATGACGCGGAACAATCCTGGTGGTGCATTATGGTAAATGGCGAATCAGCGGTAACAGGCGTCGATGAAATCGTTATTGAAGACGGTGCTGTATATCTCCTTGAGTTGAAAATCGGATGGTAAACAAAAAAAATACACTCCGCATCGCTCGAATTGCTCTTATGGGTGCGATGCTCTATACAGCACAAGTTGCACTTTCCTTTTTGCCAAATATAGAAATAGTTACACTGCTTATTGTGATATTTTCAAAAAATTTTGGTAAGGACGGCATTTCTGCCTGTTTTGTCTATGTAACGTTAAATGCGATTTTTGCTGGTTTCGGGCTGTGGTGGGTAACATATCTCGTTGTGTGGCCGTTATTCGCTCTGATGGCATACAAGCTCAGCAATATTGACAACTGGATTATATGGGCTGTTATAAATGGTGCATTTGGTTTATGCTTTGGTGCATTTTTTGCACTCCCCTATATAATTGTATCCCCCTCTTATGCACTCTCCTACTGGATTGCAGGTATAAATTTTGATATAACACATTGCATCGGAAATTTTACCGCCGCAATACTATTGGGAAAGCCGATTGATTCAGCATTGAAACGAGTAATGAAAAGTGAGAAAATAAAGTGAAAAAGGCGCTGTAAAAAAAGTGAAACCAAAAGTCCGAGTGAGCCATGGAAACGGTCTACTCGGACTTTTTTAAAATGTAAAAAGTGAAAAAGTGCAAAACTGTTGAAAACAGGGTATAACGAACACACCGGCAGAAAAATAATTTTTTTGCCGTGTTGAAAAGTATTATTTTGTTGAAAACTCAGGCAGCCAATGCGAGGAATTTTTTCTTCAAATGGAACTTGTGAAGATTAAAACCGC
>JAFQHO010000045.1 GCA_017397925.1 Ruminococcus sp. | reverse complement strand
TAGACAAAGATGATGAGCAGAAATGATGTATATCAAGGCGGACGACGAAAGCATACTGCCGTATGGTGAGGAGGACAACGACGATATACAGCATTTATGCCATTAGATTTGTCTACTGTTGTTTCAGGGATTGGTATAAGTATAGTTGCCCTCGTCAAGCTTAGGACAGCCGATAATGGTAACGTGATTGCGAATAAATTCGTTGTGGAAATTACCATAAGCAAATATATTCAAACGAGCCTTGGCAGTTCTTGCCTCAGCGGCTGTAATTGGAAATTCATTTCTTGCATCAATGCCTTTAGTAGCCTATGGAGCAGATGCAGGCGGAATTGTCGGAGATGACACGTCAGTGGATATTGGCAACACCAGTCAGGGTGCGGCAGGCGTTGACGATTGTATCGGTGATACACCCACATGGACACCTGACGAGGACGGAACAACTCATAGCTGGCGCTGCATGGAGTGCGGTACAGCTCTTGATACACAGACGCATGATTTCGGCGATGACCGTATCACCATTGTGACTTGTACGGATGATGGTACACAAAGGCAGATTGTCGTTGGTGAACTTCAGACAGAACAGTACCAATAGCCTTGAAATGCTCAGAATTATAATTTCAGAAAAATTTGGATATTAATTTTTGGTATAAATCAGCCAAAGAGTCAAATAATAACACTGCAAACAAATTTTTTTGCGGAGGTTAATTATGAAAGCAACAGGTATTGTAAGACGAATTGACGACCTTGGCAGAGTCGTTATACCAAAGGAAATAAGACGGACTATGCGTATCCGTGAGGGCGACCCCTTACAGACATCATTGACACAGGAATTCAGGTTCTGCAATGCCATGCGTAATATAGCGGAAAGATTACATAATACCGATTCTTGAAATAATAAGGCAAAGATTTTTATATCAATTCCCGAAATGTCAGGAGATGGCAAAATCGGATAACAAAAACACCGCCGTTCAGAGTTGTTTCTGTACGGCGGTTAATTGTTTTGTTATAGACAGATAGTCATGTAAGGCGGTATGCATACAATGTCGTCTTTGAAACTGAGATTGCGTGGGTGTATCACATAGCACTCTCCTATCCTTGCCTTGTACTTCTCCTTGAAGCGTTTAAGTGATTCGATAGAATACTTCTTTCCAGACTTGACCTCTATCGGGAACATCTTGTACTTCAGCTTACTGTTGTTGGATATCAGGAAATCTATCTCTATGTCGTTGCGGTGCTTCTCGGTATTGTATTGCGTATAGAAATACAGCTTGTGACCATTCGCTGTCAGCATCTGAGCAATAGCATTCTCATAAAGCATACCCTCGTTCATATTCAGCTTGTCACAGAGTATCTGCTTGTATACCTCATCTTCAAGCAGTTCGTTCTCATCAAAGGCATGGCTTACAAGCAGTCCTGTGTCTCCGAGATAGCATTTTACATAAGCTCTGTTCTCGTTTACAGAAAGCCCAACATTCGGATCGTTGCACAGAAAGCACTCATTCGAAATCATCGAGTCGGACAGCCAGAAGAATGTCTCCTCATATTGATCAGCCTTGCTTCCTGCTGAAACATCATTGAAAACCACTCGCTTTTCGTGCTGAGAGAGCAGACCTGGTATCTGATCGAATATAGTGAGGACTTTGCTCCTGTATTTGCTGTCTATCTTCATGATATCACTACGGTAAAGAGCAAGAATATCACGCTTCTCAATATCGGCTTTGTCGAAGTCCTTTCTGCTTTCAAGAAAAGCGATAATGCTCTGCGGCATACCGCCTACAAGCATATACTGCTTGAACAGCAGCATCGCTTTATGGTGAAGTCCGGTCTCAAGCGGTGTTTTATCGGTAAAGCACTTGCGGATATAGCTACATATCTGCTCCTCGCCTAAAGCATTGCAGAATTCTTCAAAATCCAGCGGATACATACTGAGGTGACGCTCCTCCGAAGGAATGACGATATCCTTGACATTCTCTCTAATTGAGATGAGAGAGCCTGTTTCAATATAATCGTATCTTCCGTCGGCAACGAGGTATTTGATACACTCCCTTGCCTTCGGGTACATTTGCACCTCATCAAAAATGATAAGCGACTTGCGCTCATACAGTTTTACGCCGTAGTACGTTGACAACAGCATGAAGAAAGTATCAAGATCGTTAATATGCTTCACGAAATAGTCTTTCACTTCATCTGGGCACTTGGCAAAGTCAATCAGAATATAGCTTTTATATTCGTTTCTGCCGAATTCTTCGCATATCGTTGACTTCCCGATACGTCTTGCCCCTTCGATAAGGAAAGCTTTTTTGCCGTTCAGCTCATTTTTCAATGTCAGCAGTTTGTCATATATTTTACGTTTCAGTATCATGATAACACCTCATTTCCATAATACGCAGGTTTTAGTATGCTTGTTTATTCCTGAATACGCAGGTTTACAATAAACTCTAAATCCCATTATGCGCAGGTTTATTATAATTATACTATATTGTTCTGAAAAAGTCAAGTTTCTAATACCAATCCCTAAAACAACAGTAGACAAATCTAATGGCAAAAATGCTGTCTGTCGTCGTTGGACTTCCTCACCATACGACACTCAGCCTGTAATCAGCTATAATTACGGTGCAAAGCAATATGAAAGAGTGCGTTCGGGTATAAACTTCAATACAATTATAGGTGCAGGGTATACGTTGATTGCATGGCTGCTTGTCATTATATTTCCGCAATTCTGGTTCGGCATTTTTTCTGATGATGTTCAGATGTTGTCACAGGGAATTGAAGCAATGAAAATTTACTTTTTCGGCTTTGTGTTTATGTCTTTGCAGTTTGCGGGACAGTCAACTTTTCAGGCGGTGGGAGATGCAAAACACGCTATTTTCTTTTCTCTGCTGCGTAAAGTTGTAATTGTAGTTCCACTTACGCTTTTATTGCCACGATTGGGGTTAGGCGTTATTGGCGTATTTGCTGCAGAGCCTGTTTCCAATATTATTGGCGGAATTGCGTCATATCTTACAATGAGAATGACTGTGTATAAGAAGATAAAAAACAAAAGTGCTGTGCAGTAACGAGCTGCACGGCACTTTTGAATTTTATAGTGGTTTCATTTTATGGTGTGGAGGTTACTCCATTTCTACCTTTTCAATTTTGCAAATATGCTTTCTGTTTCCTACAGGAGCATCCTTATCATAAGTGATACCGACAAGAATTATTTCTCTGCCAAGTCCCTTGAATGAATCGGGATAATGCCTGTTTTTTATTTGCTCAATGGCAGTTTCAGCGTTCTTATTCCATTTCAGCTCAATAACAAGTATGGGGTAGCCGGAATCATATTTAGGAATATATGCAACATCTGCATAGCCTGCTCCGGCAGGCAGTTCCTCCCATTGAACATAGTTGTCACGGTAGGTATAGTATGCGAGTTTGATAACGCTGCGAAGACTATCTTCTTTATTATAGTGAATAGGTGAAGTTTCTTCCATGTGTATCTTTTCTATCTGTTCAGCGACAGCATCTTCATTGCCCTCGATAGTATCGAGAAATAGCTGCTCGCTTGCTTTTAGACGTTCAAGGGTTTCTGTATGCTTAACTTCTTTGACAGCCTTCTGAAATTCCAGTTTTATTTCTTCATTGGGAATTCGGACTGTTTTATTCACCGAATCGTAGGCAAGATATCCGAGATGTATCATCAGCGTAAGAACGTCATCTTTTCCACGGAAAGTGGTCAGGTCGTTGGCAAATCCTGTTACGCTGACCTTTACATCTATTCCTGCGATAAGTTCAGCAATAGTTTTTGTCAGTCCGTTATAGTCATGACTGATGTATTCCATAAGCCCTTCGGCAGCAGAAGTTTCAGTCCAGTATGAATCGAAATCTCCGTATTTTGCGGCTTTCATAACAGAATTCGGGTTATACACCGAGCCTGCACCTTTAAACGAATAGCCGTCATACCATAACTTCATCAATTCAAAATCAGCGTTTTTGTTTTCACAGATAGTGCGAACTTCTTCTTGGGTAAAGCCAACATATCCTCCGAATTCTGCTGGTTTAATCATCGTGAATTCCTCAAAATCAGATATGGCGGACTGTGAGCCGTCTTTTTTTATTGGAAGAATACCTGTCATATATGCAGCAGCTACAGCTTTAGGAGTAAAGGCTATATTTTTAAACCATTCACGCAGCAGGTCAAGATACTGCTTCTGTATTGCAGGTTCGTCTTTTGCTTCTCTTATTACAGCATCCCACTCGTCAATTATAAAGATAAACTTTCGTCCTTGTTCTTCTTTAGTTCCCTCGACACATCGCAAAATACATTCTGTCAAGGACATATCAGATTTGAGGTATTGATATGATTCAACCAGTTCCTTTTGAAGTGCATCTGTTATCATATTTGGTACAACAGAAAGGGGACGTTCTGTTCTTCTTGCAACTGAAATAAAGCTTGTTACATCAAAGCAAATGACGTTATATTGATTAAGATGCTCTGTATACGATTTGCACTCAGCAATTTTCTTGTCATCAAAAAGAACGTGTGAATCGCAAGAGCAGTCATAATATGCTGAAAGAGTTTGTGCAGCAAAGGATTTTCCAAAGCGTCGAGGTCTGCTTATGCAAACAAGATTGTTATTTGTGTCTATTCGTGCGTTTATTAAGTCTATAAGCTGTGTTTTATCCACATATTCGGAATTATTTATCCTTTGGAATGCTATATTTCCGGGGTTTACATATATGCCCATAAATCTGCTCCTTTCCTTAGCGTTCATATTAATTATATCATTAATTATCAGATAATTCAAGACGTTTTTTGAAATTCTCTGTAATATAAAGCAAAAAACGAGCCAAATGGTAAATAGCAGCTTTGGAATTTTAAAAAATGTGTAAAATCCAGTTTTAAAATTTCAAAAAAATTTTCTGAAAATGGACATTAATAGTATTTAGACTATTGACAAATCTTTTCGTATCGTGTATAATAAAGAAAACGATTACAAAATATTTCTATATATGTTGAAAGGAAGTGGTTATTATAGCCAGAGGTACAAAAAATCGTCCAACAAAAGAGATGATAGTTCAGATAGCATCAAAACTATATCTTGAAAAGGGATTTACAGATACCAGCAACAAGGAAGTCTGTGAAATACTGAATATCAGCCCCGGCAATCTGACGTTTCATTATCCGCAGAGAGAACATGTTCTGACTGAATTTGTCAAGGAACTCTGCGATTTTCAGTGGCGTATGATCGAAGTGCTTGAGCAGGAGGACAAGTCATCGCTGCTTGCACTTTGCATAGAATTTGCCACAAATGCGGCAATTGCGGAAGAAAGCAAAGCTATGCGTGACATCTACATAGCATCCTACACCCACCCGATGCCCCTTGCGGTCATTCGGGAAAATGACACAAAGAAAACACAGCAGATTTTTGCGGAATTTAATCCCGATTGGACAGAGGAACAATATATGGTTATGGAGAATCTGTACTCTGCCATAGAATATGGTATGTTCTCATCGACAGGGCAGGAGGGTATCAGCCTTGATATGCGTGTTGCCTGCGGACTGGATGCGGCACTGCGCCTTTACAATGTTCCCGAAGCACTGCGAAATCAGAAGATTGAGAAAATTATTGCTATGGACTACAGGAGTTTCGGAAGGAAAATCCTATCCGACTTCAAGGACTATATCACCGCCGTCAACTGGCAGGCGGTGGAAACAACACGACAGAAAATGATGGCAAAATCGCAAAAAGGCAAATCGAAAAAGGAGGTACTTGCATGAAAATAAAAACGCAATTTACAAACCGCATACTCAGCCTTGTGCTCAGTATTATGATGGTAGTATCTATGCTGCCTGCATCGGCTTTGAGTGTATTTGCGGCAGAGGGAACGGAAACGTCTGTCACTGGAACCGCAACTATTGACCTGTCCCAATACAGCGAAGGCGCAACTGTTGACATCACCGAAGATTGCAAGATTGTCGGCGACGGTAACGAGTACAAAGTTTCGCTGAATATCGCAGAAAATGCAACCGTTACCTTTGATGTCGGCACAAGCGGAGTGAAGCTGGGTGGACAGATTACCGTAGCTGATGGCAAAACCTTGACGCTCCTTGTGGCAGGCGATGCAGAGCATACCGTGAACGGCGGCATTTCCCTTGGCAATGGTTCCAACGTGATTATCAAAGGCGATCTTAGCAAAGAGAACAACAAACTGACAGTTAATGCTACTGATGGCAACGCTGGTATTGGTGCCAACGGTGGTGTTACAGCAGGTGATATTACCATCCGTAATTCC
>JAFQHO010000044.1 GCA_017397925.1 Ruminococcus sp. | reverse complement strand
GTTATTACCTATGATTTTTGAAATAGACGGAATATGGTATTCTATAATCGTTGCAGAATTTATGGCTATGACGTTAAGTGCTGTTTTCGTTGTGGTAAAAAGAAAGAAGTATCACTATATGTAATGAGTATTAAATATCACAAACAACCGCCTGTGGTTCACTCCGCAGGCGGTTATTTGCATTTATTAGTATAGTAAAAATCAAAATTTTTGTATAATTAATTGACTTTTGCGAGAAAGTAGTGTATAATAGAAATAACCCAATAGGTTAGCAAATATAAATAAAAAGCAGAAAGGCATAACAATGAAAAAATTAGTCACATTTCTTTTACTTCTTGCAATGACATTACCGGTCACCGCCTGTGATAACAAGCAGGAAAACACTTCACAACCAGAAAACTCTGTTCAGCAGGAAAGCAGCATTACCACCGAAAGCAATACTGCTGAAACGGAACAGCCGCAGACAGTATCTCCCACAAAGCTTACCAATAAAATGACGGAAATGGAGCTTGATCTTGTAAACAGGCACGCTCTCACGCTTCTTGATGAAATCGAAAAACCAAATGCCGATCCGAATGCTGAGCACAAAGTCAGTATCGAGTTTCAGTCGATTGACCTTGATGAATATCGTAAAAATTTGGAAGAGAATCGATCTGAAATTGGCGATGAACAATACGAGGCTGGTATGGAGGAAATCAGAATTGCTGAGGAAAAAGGTGAAGAATCCTTTCCCCTTAATCCATATATCCTTGTTGACGGGTATATTGTGCCATGGCTTATTCCCACTGCAGATGATTTTAATGACGGCGGCTCATTCAGCTTTACTTCTAACACAATAGAAGAAAACGGTGAGCAGAAAGTAGAGTATGTTTCTTTTGATTCAATGGAGGAATATCTCGACTATATCAGAGAACAAAATTCCAAGTTTGGTCATACCAATGAAGAAATTGAAATTGAACTCCTGCATGTTCAGCTTGCATATGAAGCTTTGAAAAACGGTAATTATGAAACGCTTCCCGAAGGTAGTGTGGATATAAACGATGAATCGCTGTACATCTATAATGCCCTTCAAAATTACAGAAGCGATTGGGAATTTGACCGTGATTCAGTTGAAGCGATAAAAGATTCCGTTGACGAGATATATTTTTACGATGAAGAACTTCATAGACCATTTGTTGTTCATGTGACGCTTCCACCCGATTATGACGAGAGCAAGACTTATCCTGTATTCTTCCTGACAGACGGCATCTGGCGATTTGGAAATCACCCTGAACTGCGAAAGGTAATGGAAAACGGCGAAGCCGCACCTGTGATACTGGTAAGCCTTTATTACAGCTACGATATAAGCGATCCTGACCAAAATATGCGCTATGGTGATCTTGTCATAGATCGCAACAAGCTTCTTGACTTTATCACCGACAATCTTATGCCGTACCTTTGTGAAAATTACAACATCGACTGTGCAAATTCTACGCTGTACGGTCATTCGGACGGCGGTGTGTTCACACATAATGCAGTTTTCAATTCAGACAGATATGAAAATCAGCCTTTCGGTCATTACATCATCGGCAGCCCTGCACTTTGGGGACTGTATCATTATAATTTGGATAATAATATGACTAATGATGATGTGCTGAATGATTACGGTTATTTTGACAGAAATGAAACGCTGGATAAGACAATATTCCTCTGTGCAGGCTCATTGGAAGATCCCGATTACGAACAAAATTACCGTGAGGGAGATGATACAACCCTCGAAGGCGTTGCAAAGCTGAAAGAACGTCTTGAAGCCCACGGCGTAAACCTTACACATAAATTATATGAATCACATCACTATCAGTATATCCCCGAAATGCTGGTGGAATATCTGAAAAAAAGGTATCCAATTGATTAATAATTTGATAGGCTGAATGTTGATATTTGATTTGCTTTTTACGAAAATTGAAAAATAAGGAGGAAAAAATGAGC
>JAFQHO010000043.1 GCA_017397925.1 Ruminococcus sp. | reverse complement strand
GTAGACAAATCTAATGGCATAAATGCTGTATATCGTCGTTGTCCTCCTCACCATACGGCAGTATGCTTTCGTCGTCCGCCTTGATATACATCATTTCTGCTCATCATCTTTGTCTACTAACATTTTAGGGATTGGTATAAGTTTATAATATCAGCAATAATCGGTCAAAAAAAGCTTTTGCCCCAAAAATTGTGATATTCGTCTTGATTTATTGACATATCCGCTTTATTATGGTAAAATTTAAGTATCGCAGAAATTGCGAAATATATATTGAGGGATGATAAAAATGAAAAAATCACACATTACCAAAAGTTTTGCAGCTATTCTTGCTGCCTCAATTGCAGTCGGCACGGCACCTGCTGTTTATGCAGCAGACGGAGACGCTGAGTCTAAGGTAGTCTACAGCTTCGACTTTGAGGATGGCGATGTTTCGCTGTTTACAAACCGCGGCGGAGATGACACAACAGAAATTTCAGCTTCAACAGATGATTCTGCAAGCGGCAAAACAGCACTTCTTGCCAGCGGACGTTCTGAAAGCTGGAATGGACCTGCTTTCCGTCTTGATGACAAGCTGGAGCCTTTTACCGAGTACTATATCAGTGCAAAAATCAAGGGCAGATACTACACAAGTGCTATGATGAGCTTCCAGTACACTGTTACAGGTGAAACAGAGCCAAAGTATCAGAACCTTGTACAGAATCTTAACGGCAGCGATTGGATGTCTGTTGAGAAGATAAAGGTAAGCTTTACAGACGAAATGGAGGGCGTTTACGTTTACTTTGAAGGCGGAAGCGATGACCTCTTTATTGATGATTTCGTTGTGGAAGAAGTTCCTGTTGCTCCTATTGAGCAGGATATTCCCGGCCTTGCACAGATTTTCGGCAATGACTTCAAGGTTGGTACTTCACTTGTTCCAAATAATTTCAGTTCACGTTCAACAATGGACCTTGTTGAGAAGCACTTCTATCAGAGTCTTACATGTGGAAATGAAATGAAGCCCGATGCTGTACTCAATAAGGCTGCTTGTCAGGCTTACGCTGAGGAAACAGGCGATGATACTGTTCCGCAGATTTCATTTAGTGCAGCTAAGCCGCTTCTTAACTATTGTAAAAAGAACAATGTTCCTGTAAGAATACATACACTTGTATGGCATTCTCAGACACCCGACTGGTTCTTCAAGGAGAATTATGCTGATGACGGTGAATGGGTAAGCAAAGAAAAGATGCTTAAGCGTATGGAAAACTATATCAAAGCTTTCTTTGAGGAGCTTGTGGAGCTTTATCCTACTGTTGATTTCTATGCCTGCGACGTTGTAAACGAAGCTTGGCTTGAAGACGGTAAGCCACGTTCACCCGGTGAGCAGGGTTCAGGAGGCTCACAGAATTCTGCGTGGGTAAAGGTATTCGGCGACAACTCATTTATTGAGCCTGCTTTCACATATGCAAGAAAATACGCTCCCGAAGGCTGTAAGCTCTACTATAACGATTATAACGAGTATATGGACGGCAAGATGAACGCTATTATTGAAATGGCTAAGGATTTCAAGGAAAAGGGTATCATCGATGGTATCGGTATGCAGTCACATCTTGACGCTCGTCAGAGCCTTGATGCTGCATTCCCATCAATTAATATGTATAAGAACGCTCTCAAGAAGTATTCTGAGCTTGGTCTTGATATTCAGATTACAGAGCTTGACGTTACAACTCCTGAAAATCCAAAGTCAGCTGATTTTGAAGTTCAGGCTGCATACTATAAGGGCATCTGGGATGCTATATACGAATACAGAGATAACGTATCAGCAGTTATTCTCTGGGGTGTTACAGACGACCAGAGCTGGAGAGGCAAGCAGTATCCGCTTCTCTTTGATAAGGATTATAAGGCAAAGAGCGCATTCCACTCAATCATTGAGGGATATGAGCTTCCCAGCGTTATTCCGACAAATCCCCCTGTAACTCCCACAGAGCCTACAGAGCCCCCTGTAACTCCTACAGATAAGCCTTCCGTTACTCCTGAAGTAACACTCATCGGTGACGCAAACCTTGATGAGAAGGTTACAATGGCTGATGCAGCTGCAATTTATCAGGCACTTGGAAATCCTGACAAGTACGGACTTTCCGAGCAGGGTGCAGCAAATGCTGACTGCAGCAACCAAGGAAACGGCATAACAGCCGCTGACGCTCTTGCAGTTCAGAAGCTTACTGCAGGCATCATCGAGTCACTTCCTATAACTGAATAATCAAAAAGGCGGTCAATCGACCGCCTTTTTATACCAATTCTATAATAAATCAGGGCGGATAGAAATCCGCCCTCAATTATTTACGATATATCGGCAAAATTGCCCCGCCAAAAGCTGACGGATTTAGTTATTCATACCAATCTCAATAGCCTTGAAGTTATTTGCAATAAGCTGTGCCTTTGTTGGGGGAACAACCTTTTCAATGCACTTCTTCATTGTATCAAGAGTGAAAATGCCTGTTTCCTTGAGTGTTTTTCCAAGGAGAATGATATTTGAACCGCCCTTAAGCTCGTTTGTGTCAGCAAGCTCAGAGGAAGGAATACCATAAATCTCGATATCTGTACGAGTACACTCATTTTCGATAAGTGTGCTGTCATAGATTACCTTACCGCCGGGCTTTACGTCATTGACAAACTTGTCAAATGAAGGCTGATTCATAGCGATGAGGATATCGGGATTGATTACGAGGGGAGAACCAATAGGCTCGTCTGAGATACATACGGAGCAGTTAGCTGTACCACCGCGCATTTCAGGACCGTATGAGGGAAGCCAGGAAAGCTCCTTGTTGTCAACAAGTCCGCAGTATGCAAGGATTTTACCGGCGAAAAGTACGCCCTGTCCGCCGAAGCCTGCAAGAATGATTTCTGTAGCTGCCATTATTCATTGCCCTCCTCTGTAGTGTCCTTGTATACTCCAAGGGGATAATATGGAATCATCTCGTCCTGAAGTCTTTTTATAGCCTCTGTGGGAGTAAGTCCCCAGTTTGTGGGACAAGTGGAAAGAACCTCAACAATAGAGAAGCCCTTCTTTGCCTTCTGTGTCTCGAAAGCCTTTCTGATAGCCTTCTTAGCATCACGGATATGAGGAACGCTGTCAACAGCTACACGATGAGCATAAGCTGTACCTGTGAGAGTTGAAAGCATCTCGCAAACTCTTACGGGATAACCTGCAAGCTGTGGGTCACGGCCGAAAGGTGTTGTCTGTGTAACCTGTCCGGGGAGAGTTGTAGGAGCCATCTGTCCGCCTGTCATACCGTAGATTGTGTTGTTGATGAAGATAACAACGATATTTTCGCCTCTTGTAGCAACGTGAACAGTTTCAGCTGTACCGATAGCAGCGAGGTCGCCGTCGCCCTGATATGTAAATACAAACTTATCGGGATTTGTACGCTTAACGCCTGTAGCAACAGCAGGAGCGCGTCCGTGGGGAGCTTCAATCATATCGCAGCCGAAATAGTCATAAGCCATAACGGAGCAGCCAACGGGGCATACGCCTACTGTATCGCCCTCGATACCCATTTCGTCCATAACCTCAGCAACGAGTCTGTGAACGATACCGTGAGTACAACCTGGGCAGTAATGTGTTGGAACATCAAGGAGTGACTTTGGTCTTTCAAATACAACAGCCATTATTCAGCACCTCCGACTTTTTTGATTTCTGCCAGAATTTCAGCAGGGTTTGGAATAATACCGCCTGTACGTCCGTAGAACTCTACGGGCTTGGAGCAGTTGATAGCAAGCTTGATATCGTCAATCATCTGTCCCATTGACATTTCAACAGAGAGAAGCTTCTTAGCGTTCTTAGCAGCCTCATTAAGCTCCTTTACAGGGAAAGGCCAGAGAGTCTTAGGACGGAAAAGACCAGCCTTGATACCCATAGCTCTTGCTTCATTTACAGCTGATTTTACAACTCTTGCAGTTGCGCCGAATGCGCAGAGAAGAATATCGCAGTCCTCTGTGAGGTAAAGCTCTGCGTCAGTTTCGTTCTCCTTGATAGCCTCATATCTTGTAAATCTGTCCTGAACAGACTTTTCAAGCTCATCGGGCTTGAGGTAGAGGGAGTTGATAATGTGATGCTCTCTCTTGCCCTTGTGGCCGTCAGCAGCCCAGCTGCTCTTATCTGTGGGATTAGCGCTGATTTCGGGGAAGGATACAGGTTCCATCATCTGACCGAGAAGTCCGTCAGCAAGAATCATAGCGGGTACACGGTATTCGTCAGCCTTATCGAAAGCCTTTACAACCATATCAACCATTTCCTGTACAGATGCAGGAGCATACACCATAAGGTGGAAATCGCCGTGACCAAGAGCCTTTGTAGCCTGCCAGTAGTCAGCCTGTGAGGGCTGGATACCGCCAAGACCGGGGCCGCCGCGCTGTACATTGATGATTACAGCAGGGAGGTCGGAACCTGCGATATAGGAAATACCCTCGCTCTTGAGAGAAATTCCGGGAGATGAAGATGATGTCATAGCGCGTACACCTGTGGAAGCAGCGCCAAGAACCATATTTATAGCGGCAATTTCGGACTCAGCCTGTAAAAATACACCGCCTGCCTTATTCATACGCTTAGCCATATAAGCGGCAAGCTCAGTCTGAGGAGTAATAGGGTAACCAAAGAAGCACTTACAGCCTGCTCTGATAGCAGCCTCAGCAAGAGCCTCGTTGCCCTTCATAAGATTTCTTTCCAAAGCTTTAAGCTCCTTTCATTTACTTTTCAATAGTGATTGCACAATCGGGACACATCATAGCGCACATAGCACAGCCGATACAAGCGTCCTGATCGGTACATACAGCGTAGAAATAGCCCTTCTTGTTACGCTTCTCTTTCTGAAGCTCAACAATTTTCTTAGGGCAGGCAGCAGTACAAAGACCGCAGCCCTTACAGCGTTCTGTAATAACAGTCATTTTAGCCAATTCTTACACCACACTTTCTATCTGAAATATTGGTATTATATTTCCCACAGAGGCTTTACAAAAACCTTTATGGGGAGTATATCGTTATTTTCAAGGGAGCTGCACAAATCCTCGGGACAGGTTGTAAATGCAAGGGGAAGTCCCGTTTTTGCAGATACTTCATCCGCAAAGCCTTTTGATTGTGCGATAATCTCAACAGTAGTTTCACAGCCGAGATTTGTATTGTTTACAACAGCGGTATGCTTCATACGTGAAGCAGCTTCAATCTCATACATAAGGGAAACGGCTTCATCAGCAGTTTCTGTGAGATTTCTGCGCTGATTTATAACATAGAGCATATCCAGCTCATCGCTGTAATTATTGAGTGCCTGTGCATGTCTGCCGAGGGCAAAAGCACCTGCGTCATCGCCGCCAACGTCAATAATAAGACATCCGTCGCCTGCGGCAAGCTGTTCAATATCAAACTGCACCGAGGGAACGTCAAGATTTGTATTGGCGAAATCGGGAGCAATAAGGTTTATGCCGTTTTCCTCAAACAGCTTCTTGAAATCAGCTGTGCGGAAATAAGGGTTTACAAGGTCAAGGTCAACAACGGTGACATCTTTCCACTTTTTTGCCGCATTAAGGGCAAGATTTACAGAGAGATTTGTCTTTCCGCAGCCGTAATGACCTGTGATAACAGTAATTCTTTTCATACTTTACCTCATAAAATCGTTCTAACCTTAATTATATCACTTTTTTGCTTGAAATGCAATGTTTTTGGATTAGTATAAACTAACATGTTGCAGGCTGATATATAGCTGGAATAAAAAAATCCCCCTAAGGGGATTTTTTACTTCTTTTGATTAAGCCTCTGTGTTGTTCTCGATATATGCAACGATATCGCCAACAGTCTTGATGCTCTCAACAGCCTCATCGGGAATAGAGAGATCGTACTCGTCCTCGATTGTCTGGATGAGGTCAACGATGTCGAGAGAGTCAGCGCCAAGATCGTCCTGAATGCTTGCCTCAGAAGTTACAACATCCTCGTCTACGCCGAGCTGATCAACGATAAGCTCTTTAACCTTGTCAAATACCATAATTTTTTCCTCCATCTTTTGATTTTTACGGAATAAATCCGTTTTATTTTTTAGAATAGGCTATTCAGTGAACTCGCCAATCTTCCTAAACTTAGTATACCTTGCTTTTAGCAATTCGTCAATATCTTTTTGACATTTTTCTTCGATTTTGAGTGACAAATATTCTTTAATATTTTCGGAAATTTTGTCTAAATCGTTATGTGCTCCTCCGAGAGGCTCTTCTATCACCGTTTCGGCTACTCCAAGACGCACCATATCATCGGCTGTAACCTGCATAATATTGCAGGCTTCCTCCTCACGGGACGCGTCTTTCCAGAGAATACTTGCAAAGCCTCGCGGAGATACAACTGAATACTGTGCATTCTCCAGCATAGCAAGCTCATCGCAGACGCCGAGAGCCAAAGCTCCGCCGCTGCCGCCTTCACCGAGAACAATTGATATAATCGGTGTGCGGAGCGTCATAAACTCAGCTATATTCTTTGCGATAGCCTCGCCCTGACCGCGTTCCTCAGCCGCCATACCAGCGTATGCGCCCGGGGTATCAATGAAGCATATAACAGGGCGGTGGAACTTCTCAGCCTGCTTGGCAAGGCGGAGAGCCTTTCTGTAGCCCTCAGGGAGCGGCATTGCAAAATTGCAATCCTTATTCTCGTTCAGATCTCTGCCTTTTACCTGAGCAATAATTGTAACGGGCTTGCCGTCAAGATAAGCAATACCGCCAATAATAGCGTGGTCATCGCCGTAATAGCGGTCGCCGTGCATTTCGTAGAAATCTGTGAAAATATGGGGAATATAATCTCTGATAGTCGGTCTGCCCTTGGTGTGGACGAGGGCAAGACGCTCCCATGCAGTTTTATTGTTGTCCAAGGCTCAGACCTCCTTTTCTTCAGGTTTATGCATAGCAAGAAGCTTTGCAAGTGTTTTACGCATTTTCTTTCTTTCAACAATCATATCCACAAAGCCTTTATCCTGCATAAACTCTGCAAGCTGGAAATCCTCGGGGAGACGCTGTTTCATTGTGCTTTCGATAACTCGTCTGCCTGCAAAGCCTATAAGTATCTTCGGCTCAGCGATGATAATATCGCCAAGTGAAGCGAAGCTTGCTGTAACACCGCCTGTGGTGGGATCGGTAAGAACTGTGATATAAAGTCCGCCGTTGTCACTGTGAAGCTTTACAGCACCCGATGTTTTAGCCATCTGCATAAGAGATACTATACCCTCCTGCATACGTGCGCCGCCTGACGCAGTGAACATAATAACAGGGAGGTTATGTTCCGTTGCATACTCAAAAGCACGGGCGATTTTCTCGCCTACAACGCTTCCCATAGAAGCCATCATATAACGTGAATCCATAATGCCTACAACAGCCTTTTCTCCCTTCACAAGAGCAGTACCTGTCACTATAGCGTCTTTAAGACCTGTAGCTTCACGAAGCTCTGCCTGCTTTTCGGGATAATCGGGGAAACTTATAGGGTCGCAGCTTATCATATCGCTGTCGAATTCCTCAAAGCTATTTTTGTCGAAGGTGAGGGCAATACGCTCTCTTGCGGATAATCTGCCGTGATAATTGCAGGCAGGACATACTCTTAAAAGTTCCTCATAGCGTTCAAGGGGAATTGTACCCTGACATCTCGGACACTTGAATGCAGGGCCGCTTACTTCTTCTTCAGCGCCGTTGAAGCGATGCTTTACAACCTTAAAAAAATCTTCAAACATCTGTATTCACCGCCTTATTTCCGTTTTTTCATATATCTTGTGAGGAAACCATTGTCGTAGTTTCCGCCCATAAATTCGGGCTGCTTTATTATTTCAAGCTGAAAGTCGATATTTGTATCAACGCCGTCAACAATGAATTCTGATAAAGCCCATCTCATTTTGCGTATAGCTTCGTCACGGTCTGCACCATGTACAATGAGCTTGCTTATCATAGAATCGTAGTAGGGGGTGATAGTATACCCCTGATAAACAGCGCTGTCAATACGTATACCGGGGCCTCCGGGGACGTAAAGGGCATTTATTGTGCCGGGAGAGGGGCGGAAGTCCAGATCAGGATTTTCCGCGTTTATACGGCATTCAATAGCGTGACCTGTCAGCTTGACGTCCTCCTGCTTTATACGCAGCGGCATATCAGCTGCAACTTCAATCTGTGCCTTTACAAGGTCAAAGCCTGTTACTTCCTCTGTTATAGGATGCTCAACCTGTATACGTGTATTCATTTCCATAAAATAGAAATTACGTTCTTCATCAACGAGGAATTCAATTGTACCAGCGTTATAATAGCCGCATTCTTTTGCTGCCGTAACAGCTGCTTTACCCATTTTTTCGCGAAGTTCAGAGCCTACAACGGGGCTGGGGCATTCTTCAAGTATTTTCTGGTTGCGGCGCTGCATTGAACAGTCACGCTCTCCGAGATATATGGTATTGCCCTTTTTGTCCGCCATAATCTGTATTTCAACGTGGTGGGGATTTACAAGGAATTTCTCAATATATACCGTATCATCGCCGAAGAATGAGAGAGCCTCCTGTTGTGCGGCGATAATCTGCGCTTCAAGGTCATCAGGAGAGTCAACACGGCGGATTCCTCTGCCGCCACCGCCTGCGGAAGCCTTTACAAGGACAGGAAAACCACATTTTTCAGCGATTTTCTTTGCCTCATCAATATCCCGTACAGCTCCCTTTGAACCTGGGATAACGGGAACACCTGCCGCTGACATAGTTTCCTTTGCAGCAGCCTTATCACCAAGCATTTCGATTGATTTATATGAGGGCCCTATGAAAACAATTCCGTTTTTCTCGCATAATCTTGCAAATTCGGCGTTTTCCGAGAGAAAGCCAAAGCCGGGGTGGATAGCCTCTGCGCCCACGTTTACAGCAGCTTGAATGACAGCGTTCATATTGAGGTAGCTGTCTTTTGTGGCAGGAGGGCCTATACATACTGCTTCATCAGCAATCTGTGCGTGGAGGGCATTTCTGTCAGCAGTGGAATATACAGCCACACAGCGTACACCAAGTTCACGGCAGGCACGGATAATACGAACCGCAATTTCTCCGCGGTTAGCAATTAATATCTTTTTAAACATTTATTGTACTCCATTATTGTCGGGGAGAAACCCGAATCTATTTATTTATCACCGTCTGCAACAACAAAGGTAATTTCGCAGGAAACAGCCTTTTCGCCGTCAACAGAAGCAAGTGCCTTACCTGTTCCGATTGGTCCTCTCTGGCGGATAATCTCAACTTCAAGGTCAAGAACATCTCCCGGAACAACCTGTCTGCGGAACTTAGCCTTGTCAATACCGCCGAAAAGTCCGATCTTTCCCTTAAATTCAGGCTTTGAAAGCATACATACAGCGCCAGCCTGTGCAAGCATTTCAATCATAAGCACACCGGGAGTTACGGGGTAATCGGGGAAGTGTCCCTTGAACCAGAAATCGTCCTCCTTGATGTACTTTCTTGCCTTTACTTTAACGCCCACTTCCATTTCAACTATTTCGTCAATAAGAAGAAATGGATCACGGTGGGGGATAATTTCCATTATCTGCTCTTTATTCATTAAAATATCTGACATAGCAATTACTTCCTTACTTGATTATCATAATAGGCTGGTCGAACTCAACAGGCTGACCGTCATTTACGAGAATACGCTCTACAACGCCGTCAAACTCGGACTGTACCTCATTCATCAGCTTCATTGACTCGATAATCATAATGATATCGCCCTTTTTCACTGTATCTCCAACCTTTACAAAAGGCGGCTTATCGGGAGATGGTGCCTGATAGAATGTGCCTACAATGGGAGATTTCACCACATTGCCCTCGGGGATAGCCTCTGTCTTTGGAGCTTCCGCTGTCTGTACGGGAGCAGCTGCAGGAGCAGCCGCAGGCATTCCCATAGCCATTGCAGGTGCAGGGGGAGGACATTTCTTGCCCTTTATTGTTATATTGCAGTCGTCGTTGGAAATTGTTATCTCTGAAAGCTCGTTGTCCTTAACAATCTTTGCAAGCTTTTCAATTGTTCCAAGCTCAACTGTATCAAGAATTTTACACATAGGCTTACTCCTTATTCTTTTATTTTTTTGAAGCAGAGAGTTCCGTTATGGCCGCCAAATCCGAGGGAGTTGGAGAGAGCAGCATTTACTTCCTGCTGAATATTTCCGTTTACGCAGTAATCAAGGTCGCATTCCTCGTCGGGAACTTGATATCCCACAGTTGCGTGAATAATTCCCTCATCAATTGATTTTGCAACTACAATAGCCTCAATAGCGCCTGCTGCACCAAGAAGATGACCTGTCATTGACTTTGTGGAATTTATCTTTACATTCTTTGCCTCGTCACCGAAAGCAAGTTTTATTGCAGCTGTTTCGTACTTGTCGTTAAGACCTGTGGATGTGCCGTGAGCGTTGATGTAGTCGATATCAGCAGGGGTAAGTCCGGCCTCCTGCATAGCAAGAGTCATACCCATACCTGCAGCCTCGCCTGTAGGCATAGGAGATGTCATATGATAGCCGTCATCTGTAGCGCCGTAGCCTGCGATTTCAGCGTATATCTTAGCACCTCTTGCCTTTGCGTGTTCATACTCCTCAAGAACGAGAACACCGCTTCCCTCGCTGAGAACAAAGCCGTGACGCTCCTTGTCAAAGGGGATGGACGCTCTTTCAAGGTTATCAGCCTTTGTAAGAGCCTTCATATTTGCAAAGCCTGCATAAGTAAACTCAACGTTAGTGCTTTCAGTACCGCCTGCAAGACAAACATCGAGATAACCGTCCTTAATCTTACGAAAAGCCTCACCGATAGCGTGGGTAGCAGTTGCACAAGCGGAGGAGATATCGAAGTTAGCGCCTCTGAAGCCTGTTTTCATAGCGATAGTACCTGAAGCCATATTGCTTATCATCATAGGGATATAGAAGGCAGAAACACGTCCGGGGCCTTTCTCCAGATATTTTGAGTATTCGGAAAGGGTGAGGTCAATACCGCCGATACCTGAACCAACGAGAACACCCGCTCTGTAGCAGTCGATATCGGAGAAGTCAGTACCTGCGTCCTCCATAGCCTCGTGAGCGGCAACAACAGCGTATTTTGTGAATGTGTCCATACGCTTTGCCTCTTTTTTATCGAAGCAGCCCTTTACATCGTAATAAGCTGTTTCGTCGAAATCACGGACGATACCTGCGATTTTAACGCCTGTACGTTCTGTATCAAAAGCGTCGATGTAGGAGAAACCGATTTTATTTGCCTTGATGCCCTCCCAGAATTTCTCAACGCCTGTGCCAAGGGGAGTAACGGCACCCATACCTGTGATAACAACTCGTCTGCTCATAATATTTTATCATTTTCCTTTCTGTGTGCATTTTAATTCCTCTATTGCTTAGAGGCGGATATTATCCGCCTGAAATTTCGGGATGAAATTTAATCTAACCAAGGAATTAATTCTATATTTTTTATTCTGAATTACATTGAAAGTCCGCCGGAGATTTCAATTACCTGTCCTGTTATGTAGGAAGAATCCTCAGAAACAAGGAATGAAACAGCGGATGCGATTTCCTCAGGCTCGCCGTATCTGCCGAGAGCAACAGCACCAAGCATTTTTGCTTTAAGCTCATCGGGAAGTGCCGCTGTCATAGGTGTATTTATAAATCCGGGAGCAACGGCATTACAAGTAATATTACGTGAGCCGAATTCCTTTGCGATTGTCTTTGTCATACCGATAATAGCCGCTTTTGAAGCGGAATAGTTAACCTGACCGGGATTTCCGTAAAGACCTGCAACGGACGAAACATTTACAATTCTGCCGTGACGCTGTTTCATCATTACAGCACAAGTGTGCTTTAACATATTGTACACGCTTTTCTGATTCACAGCGATAACAGCGTCGTAATCTTCTTCTTTCATACGTGCAAGGAGAGTATCCTTTGTTATGCCTGCATTGTTTACAAGTGCGTCAATAGTACCAAATTCAGCCTTTACCTGCTTTACCATAGCTTCGCACTGGTCGAATTTTGAAACGTCTGCACCGATGCACAATGTCTTAACACCGAAAGCTTCACATTCAGCTGCAACAGCAAGAGCCTTTTCTTTGCTGTTGTCGCTGGGATAGTAGTTTATAACGACATCAAAGCCGTCCTTTGCAAGTCTTTTTGCGATGCAGGCGCCTATTCCCTGTGAAGCGCCTGTTATAATTGCTGTAGCCATAATTTACCTCCATTTTCGTTACGCTTTGCTTAGCAAAGCAAGCTGTCAGCTGTTAGCTGTTAGCTCTGACAGTCCATATATTATGTTTTAATTTTCACAATCAATTTCAAATACAAGGTCATATTCGTAAGGATAACTATTACTCCCGACGGCTTCAATAGGAAGATTTCCTACAAATCGATAACCCTGAGCAGCCATTTCCCTGATTACCGTCCTGTGGTCACGGCAACCGTCCTCTTTTGAAGTTACGTATCTGCTTTTCATCACCTTGTATTTCATTCTTATAAATTCATATCTTTTCATAATAATCCCAATCCTTATATCAATTTATAGCAGCCATACAATTCGTCATTCTTCGTTTTCGTCATTAAAATTATTCCATTCAATAAGATCGGTCCATTCTTCATAGGAAGGATCATCCATAACATAAACATTTTCATCGTTTATTGTACTTTCAGTTCCTATGCTGTAATAATCCATATCATAGGTTGGCAGAGATTCTTCTCCTATTGGATTATAGCTTTCTCTTATTTCGATATCCGCAATAATTCTATCGCACTTTTCACAGTACCCCGCAGGAATACACGGCTGTTTAAATGCGGAAAAGCAAGTGCTTTTCGTGTAACTAACTGAAAAAGCACTCTTTAATGGATGCTCTTTATTGTATTGAATATCTTCTTCACAATAAAAGTTAATTGTATCAGTAAAGCCATTCATTATACCAATTCGCCTCGATACTGGAACTGATATTTTCCCCTCTTGAAGTTCACCGCCACACACGGGACAGTATTTAAAACTTATTTTTCCCATAATAATCCCTAATCCTTATATCAATTTAACGGAGCGATGTGAGAATCGCTCCCACAAATAATTACGAATTTATTCACAATTCTTAATTCTTAATTCTTAATTAATCTCTCCGCCTGTTCCATAAGATCCTTAACGATAGCTTCGCAGGGCTTTACATCATTAATCATACCTGCAATAGCACCGCAGAGGAATGAGCCTTCTTCAAGATTACCGTCCTGAACGGCTTTACGGAGAGAACCGAGAGTAACTTCCTCGAACTGTTCGGGAGTGAGTGAGCCGTCCTTTTCGCCGTTTGCAAGCATTTTGGAGAACTTTGTCTTGATGTTTCTGCAAGGGTGTCCTGTGTATCTTCCTGTTACAACGCTGTCGGTATCCTTAGCCTTAACAACAAGCTCCTTGAAAGTGGGGTGAATCTGACATTCCTCAGATGCAAGGAAACGTGTACCAATTTGTACGCCCTCTGCGCCGAGCATAAACGATGCGGCAATACCTCTGCCGTCAGCAATACCGCCTGCGGCAATTACGGGGATTTCAAGAGCGTCAACAACCTGTGGAACAAGGCACATCGTTGTATTTTCACCGATATGACCGCCTGATTCAGTACCCTCTGCAACAACAGCGTCAGCACCTGCGCGTTCCATACGCTTTGCAAGGGCAACCGAGGGAATAACGGGGATAACCTTTATTCCTGCTTCTTTCCACGCAGGAATGAATTTTCCCGGATTACCTGCGCCTGTAGTTACAACTGCAACCTTTTCATCTATACAAAGCTGAGCAAGGTCATCAGCATTTGGGCTCATAAGCATAATATTTACACCGAATGGCTTATCTGTCTTTTCCTTGCAAAGTCTTATCTGCTCGCGGAGATAGTCAATAGGAGCTGAGCCGCCTGCGATAAGACCGATACCGCCTGCATTTGATACAGCTGCCGCAAGGTTATGCTCCGCAATCCAAGCCATACCGCCCTGAATAATGGGGTACTGACAGCCTAATAATTCTGTAATTCTTGTTTTCATAATTTGTCCTCCTTTTTTAACATCAATATATATTGTGTGGTAAATTCTTATTTTGGGGGCAGATATTAACAGCCCGATATAATTAATATTCCAATATCACGCTGCCGTAGGAAAGACCTGCACCAAAGCCCACAAGAGCAAGCTTTTGACCTCTTTTTACAATGCCCTTTTCAATAGCCTCATCGAGGGCGAGGGGGATTGATGCACTTGAAGTATTTCCGTGGTGGTCGAGGGTTACAATAAACTTATCCATTGATGCTCCAAGATTCTTTGCGGCAGTTTCAATAATTCTCACATTTGCCTGATGCGGCACAAACCAGTCGATTTCCTCGCTTGTAATACCAATTTTTTCAGCCGCAGCCTTGAATGCCGCAGGAAGTGCCTTTACAGCAAATTTATATACCTCTCTGCCGTCCTGATAAAGGCTATGGATATCTTGTTTTTCAAATCCATCCTCAAAATCAGAGTCCTGCTTCACGATTGGGGCAGGCTGACAGTTTCTTGCGTAAAGCTTTCTTGCACCGCTT
This sequence comes from Ruminococcus sp., assembly GCA_017397925.1. Classification (GTDB taxonomy): domain Bacteria; phylum Bacillota; class Clostridia; order Oscillospirales; family Ruminococcaceae; genus Ruminococcus. Next base: position 38,114 of record JAFQHO010000043.1, on the reverse strand, counting down.
CCGTCGGAGTTGAGGAATGATGAGTAAAGACTGTTGTTCTTTTCAATAACAGCAGCGGCTGCACCATCACCGAAAAGTATGCAGGAGCCTCTGTCTTCGAAGTCGCAGATACGTGAAATAGCCTCTGTTGATATTACAAGGGCATATTTCATATTGTCGTCGGTTTCAAGGAATCTTCTTGCTGTATCAAGTGAGAATACAAATCCCGAGCAGGCAGCGTTGAGGTCGAAAGCTGCGGCATTTTCAATGCCCAGTTCATACTGGAGCAGGCTTGCGATGCTTGGTGTTACAAAATCGCTTGTAACGGTACTTACAATGACAAGACCGATGTCCTTAGGGGAAATTCCGGCCTTTTCAATAGCCTTTTCAGCGGCTTTCTTGCCCATATACCACACGGGCTCCCAGCCTGCCATATGACGCTGTGTAATTCCTGTACGTGTGCGTATCCACTCATCGTTTGTATCAAGAAATTTCGCAAAATCGTCATTTGTCATAATTTTTTCGGGAAGATAGCTTCCCATAGCCAATAATTTGATTCCCATTCCATAGCTCCTTTGGAAGTTATTATTTACTCAACACTTTAAAATGAAATTTTCGAAAAAGTGTTGTAATATTTTCAAATTTATGTTATAGTAATAGTATACACTCATCTTGTGTATATCGGTTATGCGGTTACAGTATACATATACATCTATTGTAAATCATTTCCGAGTTTTTTGCAAGAATTTTTTCCCCTTTTACAGGGGAGAAAATGAAAATTCGTCATTTTAGACAGGATTTATTAGAATAATTCGGTAAAATCGTCGATTTGTTTGGCGATTTACACAGAAAGGAACAATAAAAATTATGACTATTTCACTGTTTGTGGGTCAAGGATCACAGGCTCAAGGTATGGGAAAGGATATATTCGACGCTTTCCCAAAAGTGACGGAATTGTACGATACAGCGTCAGATATCCTTGGAAAGGATATGAAGCAGCTCTGCTTTGAAGCACCGATTGAGGAACTTTCAAAGACAATCAACGCACAGCCTGCAATTATGCTTACATCGCTGGTTTGCCTTAATGCGGCGATTGAAAAGGGATATAAATTTGACGGCGTAGCAGGTCATTCTCTTGGCGAATATGCAGCACTTGTAAGCTCCGGTATGGTATCGGTTGAGGACGGTTTCAGGCTGATAAAAGCTCGTGCAGAGGCTATGGAAGCGGCTACAGCAGAACATAAGGGTGCAATGGCGGCTGTAATGAAGCTTGCTCCCGAAAAAATCGAGGAAGTATGCGCCAGCGCTTCAAATTATGTCACAGCTGTAAATTATAACTCCCCACAGCAGACAGTTATTGCAGGAACTCCCGAGGGTATCGCTGAGGTAAGCGAAGTATTCGCAGAGTTAAAGGCGAGAGTTGTACCTCTTAATGTTGCAGGTGCATTCCATTCAAAGCTGATGCAGTCCGCTGCTGATAATTTTTATGAAACAGCAAAGACAATTACATTCAATGCTCCGCAGGTTAAATATTATTCCAACGTAACAGGCGGCGAGCTGACAGATTTCAGCGATATGCCGACACTTCTTGCAAAGCATATCGTATCCCCTGTACGCTTCACCGCAGAGCTTGCAGCAATGCAGGCAGCAGGTGCAGATACATTTGTAGAATTCGGTCCCGGAAAAACCCTTACAGGACTTGTTAAAAAGACTCTTAAAGGTGTAAACGCTGTTAATATAGAAAATTTTGCAGGACTTGAAGGAGCTGAAATTTATGGATAAATACGGACTCATAGGCCATCCTCTGGGACATTCAATGTCGCCGCTTATACATAAAAAGCTTTTTGCTTTAAGCGGAATTGAGGATTTCAGCTACGAGCTTATTGACATTGCTCCCGAAAATCTGGCAAATAGTGAAGATATGCTCCGTGGACTGAAAGGCTTTAATATAACAATTCCCCATAAAACGGAAATTATTCCAATGACTGACAGACTTGGAGAAAGCGCTGAGAGATACAGCTCAGTCAATTGCATATCCAACGACAGCGGTGTTATGACAGGATATAATACTGACTGCGACGGTTTTCTCCGTTCAGCGGAGCTTCTTCCCCTCGGCGGGAAAGTCCTCCTCGTAGGCTGCGGCGGAGTCGGCAGAATGATAGCTATTGAAGCAGCTTTACACGGTGCAGAGCTAACAATCGCCGTTCTCCCGGAGGCTGTAAAAAATGCTCAGCTTGTTATGGCGGAGATATTATCAAAATGCGGCACTGCCTCCGTGAAAATATGTCCTGTAAGCGAAATTGAGGGCAGCTTTGACCTCCTTGTAAACGCAACCCCCGTGGGTATGTACCCGAAAGTTGACGCTTGCCCTGTGTCAGACGAAGTAATTGAAAATTGTCTCAGCTTTTTTGATGTTATATACAACCCCATTGAAACTCTCCTTATGAAAAAAGCAAGAGCCCTTGGACGTACAGCAGTAGGCGGTGCGGCAATGCTTGTATATCAGGCTGTAAAAGCTCACGAATTATGGTATGGCGGAGAATTTTCTTCAGAGGATATATCTGCAATCATAAAAGATGTTGAAGACGAAGTTGAAAAGATGAACGGGTGAAATGATATGACTGTGTTTTTATGCGGATTTATGGGCTGCGGTAAATCAACTGTGGGCAAGCTTGCCGCAAAAAAGCTTGGCTACGGCTTCTGCGACTCTGATGAGCTTATAGTTGAAAGAGAGGGTATGAGTATACCCGAAATATTCGCACAAAAGGGAGAAGCCTATTTTCGTCAGGCGGAGGCGGAGGTTATAAAATCTCTTTGCGGCAAAAAGGCTGTTGTAGCCTGCGGTGGTGGAGCAATGCTCAATCCCGATTCTGCGGCGGCTGCAACAAAGTCGGGGGTTGTTATATTCCTTGACCTTGACTTTGAAGCCTGCTATAAGCGTATAAGCGGCGATGAAAACCGCCCTATTGTTGTGAATTCCACAAAAGAGGAGCTTGAAGCGCGGTTCAACTCCCGTTATGATGTATATAAGAAACATTCCACAATACAGATAGACGGCAGCGGCAGCCCTATGAGTACAGCGGAGCTTATTGCCGATGCTGTTAAGATGCTGAAGTGATATAAACGGAGGTTTTATATGCTTATATATAATGCTGAAATAGTAACTATGGACGAAAGGGGTACCATAAAAAAGGGTTGGCTTGAAACAGACGGCGGAAATATCGGCGCTGTAGGCGAGGGCGACCCGGAAAACATCCCCGAGGACAGTCTTGATGCGCAGGGAGGATTGCTTCTCCCGGGCTTTATCGACGCACATACCCACCTTGGCATAATCGAGGACGGAATAGATTTCGAGGGTGATGACTGCAATGAATCCTCCGAAGCCTTTACCCCTCAGATGAGAGCGATTGACGGTATAAATCCCTTTGACCGCTGCTTTGAGGAGGCGAGAATGAGAGGTATAACTACCGTTGCCTCTTGTCCTGGGAGTGCAAATGCCTGCGGCGGTGAGATAGGCGTTATAAAGACGGCAGGCAGACGTATTGACGATATGCTTATCAAGACCTGCGGTATGAAATTTGCTCTTGGCGAAAATCCCAAGAGAGTATATAACGAAAAGGGCGAAACTCCTCTTACGCGTATGGCAACAGCTGCTATTATCCGTGAAGGGCTGTATAAATCACGCAGATACGCCCACGATATGGATATATACTACTCTGACAATGAGAATTATGAGCCGCCTGAGTATGATATAAAATGTGAGGCGCTTATGCCCCTCCTTGACCGAAAGCAGAAAGCCTTTTTCCACTGTCACCGTGCCGACGATATATGCACGGCTATGCGTATAGCAAAGGAATTCTCTCTTGAACTTGTTATTATTCACGGTACAGAGGGATATAAAATCGCTGATATCTTAGGAGAAGAAGAAATTCCCGTTATATGCGGACCGCTGATATGCGACCGCTGCAAGCCCGAGATGAGGGGGCTTGAGCTGAAAAATGCAGCTGTGCTTGCTGAAAACAACGTAAAGCTTGCTATATGCACCGACCATACAGTTATTCCGATACAGTACTTGCCTATATCCGCACAGGCAGCTGTAAAGGGCGGACTTGATATGGAAAAGGCGCTTCGCAGTCTTACAATAGACGCAGCGGAAATTCTCGGGGTTGACGACGTTACGGGGAGCCTTACCGTTGGTAAGGACGCTGATATTCAGCTTTACCGCAGGGGAGAATCACCTCTTGACCTTATGTCAGAGCCTGTCCTTGTTATGATTGACGGCGAAATCATCAGAGGAGAGGACATAAAATGAAGCTTCTGACTGCAATAATGAGCGGAATTATGGCTGTTTCTCCTGTTGCGGCGGGCAGCAGCCCGACACAATCGGATAATAAAATAGCCTATACCTACGAGGTGAACGAGGACGGAAAAACGGCAACTCTTACAAGTGCTTTACTGCCTGTGGGGCTGAAATCAGTTGCTGTTCCTGAAACTATAGCGGATTATCCTATTACCGCAATAGGCGCAAGGGCATATGCAGGCAATTTCAATCTTGAAAAGGTTATTATCCGCGGCAATGTGAAAAGTATCGGAGAAAAGGCGTTTATGAGCTGCTATGAGCTGAAAGAGGTTAATTTCAGCGAGGGTATAACGAAAATTCCCGATGATTGCTTTTTCTCCTGTCCGAAGCTTGAAAAAGTAACTCTTCCCGAAAGTCTGAAAACTATCGGAGATGAGGCGTTTTACGGCTGTGTTATCCTTGAAACGGAAATTCCTTCTGGAGTGACTGATATAGGTGAAAATGCCATTGGTATGGAGGCTTCCACTCATGAAATCGGAAGCACAGCCATTGCAGATTTTATCATATGGGGCAAAACGGGCACCGCCGCAGAAAAATATGCCAAGGAAAACGGCATAGAATTTGCTGACCCTGATAAGGTAACCCGCGGCGATGTCAACGGAGATGATGCTATCGACTCTGCTGACGCTTCGGAAGTTCTTTCCGAATATGCCCGTGTATCCACAGGTGAAGATGTATCATTTACAATGAAGCAGCGTATTTTCGGTGATGTCAACAAAGATGAAGCAGTTGATTCTTCCGATGCTTCGCTTATTCTTGAAATATATGCAAAAAATTCTACGGGTGGATAATTTTTATATTGCCTAAATTCGACAAATCATTATGTTGATTCCACACATTTTTTCTATTAGAATAATTCTAACTATCTATTGACATACGGTTAAAAAAATGTTATTATTAAAGTTAATAAACTCGGTTTAAACTCAAGGCCGAAAGGCTTTGGAAAATTGTAAAAGGAGGATTTATTATGCTGACTGATATCAACAGCAAATTTCAGAAAGAGGGGCTTACATTTGACGATGTACTGCTGATTCCGGGTGAATCGGAAGTTACCCCGAATATGATTGACCTTGGAACAAGACTTGCAGGAAACATCAGACTCAATACACCTATTATGACTGCCGCTATGGATACAGTTACCGATTCACGTATGGCTATTGCTATTGCACGTGAGGGCGGTATCGGTATTATTCACAAGAATATGTCCATTGAACAGCAGGCAGAGGAAGTTGACAAGGTAAAGCGTTCCGAAAACGGCGTTATTGTAAATCCTTTCTCACTCACAGAGGACAGACTTGTTGCAGACGCTGATGAGCTTATGGGCAAGTACAAGATTTCAGGTGTACCGATTGTTGACGATAAGAATAAGCTTGTTGGTATCATTACCAACAGAGATATGAGATTTCTCACAGATTTCTCAGCTAAGATTTCCGAGGTTATGACTAAGGACAACCTCATTACAGCACCCGTTGGCACAACTATGGAGCAGGCACAGGAGATTCTCCGCAAGCACAAGATTGAAAAGCTCCCCATCGTAGACGAAAACGGCTGCCTTAAGGGACTTATCACTATAAAGGATATTGAAAAGTCTGTACAGTACCCCAACTCTGCAAGAGACAGCAGAGGCAGACTTCTCTGCGGTGCAGGTATTGGTGTTACAGCGAACGTACTTGAAAGAGCAAAGGCTCTTATTGATGCACAGGTTGACGTGCTTGTACTTGACTCCTCCCACGGTCACAGCGCAAACGTTGTAAAGTGCCTTAAGATGCTTAAGGAGACATATCCCGATATCCCTGTAATTGCAGGAAATATTGCTACAGCAGAGGCTGCTGAGGCTCTTATCGCAGCAGGTGCTGACTGTCTTAAGGTAGGTATCGGCCCTGGTTCTATCTGTACAACAAGAGTTGTTGCAGGTTGTGGCGTTCCTCAGATTACAGCAGTATATGACGTGGCTTGCGTAGCTCAGAAGTATGATATTCCCGTTATCGCTGACGGCGGTATCAAGTACTCAGGCGATATCGTTAAGGCTCTTGCAGCAGGTGCAAGCGTAGTTATGCTTGGTTCACTTCTTGCAGGCTGTGCAGAGGCTCCGGGTGAAACTGAGATTTACCAGGGACGTCAGTTCAAGGTATACAGAGGAATGGGAAGCCTTGGCGCTATGGCTAACGGCTCAACAGACAGATATTTCCAGGAGGGCGCAAAGAAGCTTGTTCCCGAGGGCGTTGAAGGACGAGTTCCTTACAAGGGAGTTCTTGCTGAAACTGTATTCCAGCTTGTCGGCGGTATCCGTTCAGGTATGGGACTTTGTGGCTGCAAGGATATTCCTACACTTCACGAAAAGGCTAAATTCGTAAGAATTACAGGTGCAGGACTTAAGGAGAGCCATCCTCACGATATCTATATCACAAAGGAAGCTCCAAACTACTCTGCCGGTATATAATCGGCTGATTAATACGATTTCAACGGCGTATCTTCAGGTGCGCCGTTTTTATGCGCAATTATTTTGCGGAGGAAATCTCAAAATCGTTGACTTTTGCGTTTTGTTGTGATATAATCGTAGATGTAAACGCAAAAACAGGCTTTTTTGCGTTTACTTTGGTGAAAATGCGTGAGGTATACGCAATGAATAATATTATTTGCGTTCGATATAATATATAATAGCGAGGAGATGATAAAATGTCACGTAAAAATCTTAAAACATTGTTTCATATGAATTTAGCTGAATATAAAAATGAGTATAACTGTCGTTTCAACGATGAGGATACAATACATTTGCCTGTGAATATCGGCGAATACCCTGCTTTTATATGTCAGACACCCGAAATCTACAAAATAATAGTAAATATTGAGCGTATGGATAAGGCTGTCAGCGAGATTAAATTGCCTGGTGTTGCCGAGGAACAGTATATTAATAAATGTCTGATTGACGAAATTATTTTAACGAATAACATAGAGGGTGTACACAGTACGCGAAAAGAAATTGGCGATATATTACATGATTTGTCTAATAAAAGCAAAAGAAATCGATTTGTTGGATTGGTTGCAAAGTACGAAAAACTCGCACAGCGTGAAAAAATCGATTTTAAATGCTGCGAGGATATACGCAGGCTTTATGATGATATTTTTTATGAGGAAATCGAAGCTATAGAACCCGAAAATCTGCCTGACGGAAAAATATTCCGTAAATCTGCTGTTGAAGTTCTTTCGCCTTCTCAAAAGGTAATTCATAACGGACTTTATCCTGAAAGCAAGATAATAGACACTATGGAAAAAAGTCTTTTTATTCTCAATGATGAAAGCTTAGATTTTCTCATCAGAATAGCTGTTTTCCACTATTTTTTCGGATATATCCATCCATTTTACGACGGCAACGGCAGAACAAGCCGTTTTATAAGCAGTTATCTTTTATCGCAAAATCTCAATCCGTTGATTGCTTTCAGGTTGTCATATACTATCAAGGAGAATATAAAAAAATATTATGATGCTTTTGATATATGCAATAATCCGCTGAATAAAGGTGAATTAACGCCGTTTGTGGAGATGTTTCTCGGCATTGTGGAAGCTTCAATGAAACAGCTTCTGAATTCTCTTGAAGATAAATTGAGCAGACTATGTTTTTATGATGATTTTATAAATTTTCTCTATAAGCATAATAAAAATGCCTCAAAGCTTTATTCCGTTCTCATACAGGCTTCTCTGTTCACGAATATTGGTATAAGCAGAGATGAACTCATTTCTTATATGGAATGTTCAGAAAATACCTTGCGGAAAATGCTCAGCGGCATACCCGAAGAATTACTGTTGATAAACCAACGAAAAAACAAAAAGTTCTATCTGCTGAATCTTGATGAAGTAGATAAGCGTATACAAGAAGATTTTTCAGCAAAAACACCAAACCTTGACATAAATCCCATTAAATGATATAATTGATAAGAAATCAAAACCACGGGAAACCGTAAACTAAGGAGAATAATTATGAGTGGAAATGTAAAAAGCTACGAGTCACCATTTTGCACAAGATATGCCAGCGAGGAAATGCAGTATATTTTCTCAGCTGATAAGAAATTCACCACCTGGAGAAAGCTGTGGGTTGCCCTTGCAAGAGCAGAAATGAAGCTTGGATTGCCCGTAACAGAAGCACAGGTAAAGCAGTTAGAGGAGCATATCAACGACGTAGATTATGAAGCAGCGGCAGAGCGAGAGAAGATTACCCGTCACGATGTAATGGCTCACGTTTTCACATACGGACAGGCTTGCCCCGATGCCGCAGGTATTATCCATCTCGGTGCAACTTCCTGTTATGTAGGCGATAATACAGACGTTATCATAATGCGTGACGCACTTGCAATTGTCCGCAGAAAGCTTATTAACGTTATGAATAACCTTGCAAAATTTGCAGAGGAATACAAGGATATGCCCTGTCTTGGATACACACATCTCCAGCCTGCACAGCTTACAACAGTGGGCAAGAGAGCAACTCTCTGGCTCAATGAGCTGCTTATGGATTTCAATGATCTGGAATACAGAATATCAACATTAAGCCTTCTCGGCTCAAAGGGTACAACAGGTACACAGGCTTCATTTGTGGAGCTTTTCGAGGGCGATACAGACAAGGTAAAAGAGCTTGAAAGAATGATTGCAGAGGAAATGGGCTTTGAAAAAGTTGTTCCCGTTTCAGGTCAGACATATTCAAGAAAGGCAGACTCGCAGGTGCTTGCAGTTCTCAGCGGAATTGCACAGACAGCAAGCAAATTTTCTTATGATATGCGACTTCTCCAGAGTTTCAAGGAAATGGAAGAACCACGCGGAAAGAAGCAGATAGGCTCATCCGCTATGGCTTACAAGCGTAATCCTATGAGATGCGAGAGAATTACAGCCCTTGCGCGTTATGTGATGATTGACAGCCTTAATCCTGCGTTTACAGCAGGTACACAGTGGTTCGAGAGAACTCTCGATGACTCTGCAAACAAGCGTATTTCCGTTGCTGAGGCATTCCTTGGAGTTGACGCTATACTCAACATTATGATGAACGTAACAGACGGACTTGTGGTATATCCTGAGATTATCCGTCGTCGTGTAATGGCAGAGCTTCCCTTTATGGCAAGCGAAAACGTAATGATGAACGCAGTTAAGAAGGGCGGAAACCGTCAGGAGCTTCACGACAGAATTATGGATTATTCAATGATAGCAGGTGAGCAGGTAAAGGTTTACGGAAAGGACAACAACCTCTGCGAGCTTATCCTTGCTGACCCTATGTTTATGGTTACAAAGGAGGAGCTTGAAGCTGTATTGAAGCCTGAAAACTACACAGGCAGAAGCGCACAGCAGGTTGACGAGTTTCTTGCGGAGTTCATCAATCCTGTCCTTGAAGCAAATAAGGATATACTTGGCGAAAACTTTGAGATGAAGAATTAATTGTAAGGGCGGATATAATCCGCCCTTAGCGTGAAGAAAAAGGTATATTTTATATCGGACACGGCACGCCGTGTCCCTACAAAATGGCTATTCTGCGTAATATAATGTAGGGTCACGGCGTGCCGTGACCGCAATTTCGGAACGAAATTCAGGTTTTTCGACAGACTGTGTATGTACATTATTTTCCCTGCAATATTAATGCAAAAAATTCTAATGTTATGGTAAATTTGCACAAACGGAGTAGCGGTGTTATGTGTAAAATGGAGAATTTTGAAAAATCCGCAAAAAAAATGTGACCTTTTGGCACTCTCGTGCGTTATATATATGAAAGCGAAAAAGACATAAATCATTAAAGGGGGAACTATATGAGAATTCTGACAGTTCACGGATATATGGGAAGTGCAGAAAATGCCGCATATGAGGCTTTGCACGCTCTTGGAGTAGATACTGTATCGCCGCAGCTTGACTATGACAGCGATACTCCCGAAAATATACTTGAATATCTGCGTAAAGTTCTTGACGAGAACCCCTGCGATATGATAGTAGGGACAAGCTTAGGCGGATTTTATGCCCTTGCCCTTGCAATTGAAAGAGATATGCCTGTAATGACTGCAAATCCCTGCCTTATGCCATTTCTGCACTTGCCAAGGCTTGGCTATAAGGGTGATATAGGCGGATTTATGCGGATATTCCCCATATTTTCTCAGGTTGATCGTAACAAGGTGTATGCCGTAATCGGCGGCAAGGACGAGATAATCGACGCCCATGACTTTACGATGAATATCATAAGCAGATACGACATAGTCCCCGATGGACTTCATTCGGGACGTACACTCAATTTAGAGTATTATTTCAGAAAAGAACTTGAAAGAGGCAGTTATATATGAAAAAAGAATATCTTGAAGCAGGAAAAATTGTCACAACTCACGGCATACGTGGGGAAGTGAAAATTATGCCATACACCGACACTCCCGAACTTCTCTGCGAATTTGACCGCCTGTTTATCGGCAAGGACAAGTCAGAGTTGTACATTGAAAGGTCGAGAACAGCAAAAAATATGGTTATTGCCAAAATCGAGGGAATTGACACCGTTGAAGCGGCTGAAAAATATCGCAATAAAGTGCTGTTTATGCATCGCGATGACCTTGAACTCGATGAGGATACCTACTTCATACAGGATTTGATTGATATGGAGGTACAGGACGCCGACAGCGGCTTTGTATACGGTAAAATCACTGATGTTCTGCAAAATGGCGCCAATGATGTGTATGTAATAAAAGGCGACAGGGAATATCTTGTGCCTGCAATTCCCGATGTTGTCATATCAACTGATATTGACAGCAATATAATGCAAATTCGTCCTCTTGACGGACTCTTTGATTAAGGTGAAATTATGAAAATAGAAATAGCAACCCTTTTCCCCGAAATGTGTGAAGCCGTACTTGGCGAAAGCATAGTTGGCAGAGCGAGAAAAGCGGGAAAAATCGAGGTTTCTTGCCGACAGATACGCGAGTACACACAGGATAAGCACCGCCGTGTTGACGATACTCCCTACGGCGGCGGTATGGGTATGGTAATGCAATGCGAGCCGATTTACAACTGTTACAAGGCGGTATGCGACGACCTGGGTACAAAGCCCCATACTATATATATGTCCCCGAAAGGCAAGGTTCTGACGGAGCAGAGAGCCGTAGAACTGTCTAAAATGGACAATATCCTTATCATATGCGGTCACTACGAAGGAGTTGACCAGCGTGTACTTGATAAAATAGTAGACGAAGAAATATCAATCGGCGATTATGTCCTCACAGGGGGCGAATTGCCTGCCCTTGTGCTGACTGACGCAGTTGCACGGCTTTGTCCCGGAGTTCTTTCCGATGATGTTTGCTTTACTGATGAAAGCATTTACAGCGGATTGCTGGAATATCCCCAGTATACACGCCCTGAAGTGTGGGAGGATATGGCGGTTCCGCCTGTTCTGCTGACAGGACATCATAAAAATATTGAAAAATGGCGGCAGGAGCAGAGTCTTGAGCTGACAAAGGAACGTCGCCCTGACTTGTATGAAAAATATATTTCCGAAAATTTCGACAAAAAATGACGATAATAGATAAAATATACAAACAGTCGCATAATGACGTATGTGAATATGCTTGTATAAATTAACTATAAACTGTTAGTATATATTGAATAGGCTTATCCTGATAGAAAATAACGACATATACTAACATTGAAAACTGTATAGTTTATACAATATTCTATTCATATATCGTTCATATTCCCCATAGTGAATATGAACAAGGCAAAGTTGAAAAATTATATCTCCTTGCATTTAAATGTAGAAAATATGGTGAAGTGTCATTTTTAATACAAAAAACCGTTGACTATGAAAAAAAATGATTGTATAATATAATCAGCAAAGGAAATATGTTTGCGGTGATGTATCACAAAGATATATCAATATGAGAATAGGAGAGTTGAATATGTTTGTAAGAGAAGTATTGGTCAAGAATCAGGTAGGCCTTCACGCAAGACCAGCAACATTTTTCATCCAGAAAGCAAATGAGTTCAAGTCATCAATCTGGATTGAGAAGGAAGAGCGCAGAGTAAACGCTAAGAGCTTACTCGGTATTCTTTCCCTTGGTATCGTAGGCGGTACAAACGTTAAGATTATCGCTGACGGTGCAGATGAAAGAGCAGCTGTAGACGCTCTCATTGACCTCGTAGACAGCGGTTTCAGCGAGGAAAACAGATAATAGATTAATTTTCAGCTGAAAAGGGCGTTACGGAAGTAACGCCCATTATTGTTATAAGAGGTTATTGCTGTCCCTGCATTTCGTTATACATATTTTCAGCAAATATACCATAGCCGCGGGTAGGCTCAGCCACAAATACGTGAGTTACTGCGCCGATAAGACGGTCATTCTGGATTATAGGGCTGCCGCTCATACCTTGTACAATACCGCCTGTTGCAGTAATAAGCTCCTCGTCAGTTATGCGTATAACCATATTTTTCGAAGGCTCACTGCTGGTGTAATCAACCTCCTCAATGAAAATAGAGTACATTTTTGGCTCTGTTCCGTCAACAGTGGAGAGAATATACGCTTCTCCTTCCGTGATATCCTGACGGTAGCCCATTTTGAATTCCTGAGGGTTGTTAAGACGGTCGCAGGCTGTTCTGCTGAAATTGCCGAAGATACCGCAGTCGTTGTTATCTGAAAGGCTGCCGTATGAGGGGAGTCCCGTGAATTGTCCGTGCAAAGCACCGGGTGTACCTGCTTTACCCTTGGATATATTGGTGATTTTAACAGGCACTGCCTCGCCGCTGTGAAGCGGCACAAGCTCCCCTGTATCGGAGTCGCATACGGGATGTCCAAGGCCTGAAAAGGCTCCTGTAGCCTTATCTGCAAAGGTAATTGTGCCAATACCTGCAACGCTGTCACGCACCCACATACCACTGCGCCATATCTTATCTTTTTCGGAAAAAACAGGAGATAATTCAGTTGTCATAGTCTTTCCGCCCCGTGTTATATCAAGAATTACGGTATCACCGCCGCTTTCAGCGATAATACGGCTCAGCTCCTTATTTGAGGAAAGGGGAATATTATCGGCTCTAATGATAATATCGCCCTTTTCAATGCCGGCATCGGCGGCAGGACAGCGTATACCGTCAACTTCGCTCGTATCAGTTACCATAACACCCTCCATAAGCAGCTTTATGCCAAAGGGATAACCGCCTGCAATGAGGGTAGGAGCTTCCTTTTTGCTTACTGTAACGGATTTTACGGGGATTTGTCCCATAATTGAAACTGCCGCCTGATTATCTGCTGTATATTCGGTACGCAGATTCGGATAAGCGGCAAATTGTACAATTCCCGATTCAGTTGTTATACTATCGGGCAGATTTGATGAAAAATAGCCTGCTGTTGAGTATAAACCAAGTAAAGCCGCAGATAATACAGCTGCGGAGATTTTTGTAAATATATTTTTTGCCAGTTTTTTCAACTCCTTTCAGCCGATTTTTTGTGGTGAGTTATATCGGCTGAATTTATTATGTATAAAAAAGCTTAATGTATTAGTGAAAAATAATCTCAAAACAAAAAAAGGTGTAAAATATGGAAAAAAAGAAGAAAAAAACGCTGTATACTGCATATATGGTAATTATGGCCATTCTCACAGTTGTTTATTCACTGATTATGGTTTGTATGGCAGGTGCAGGACTGATATACAATGGCGAAAGCTATGGCAGAGAGCTTGTAACCGTAGGAATATGGCTTATAGTTTCGGGGATACTCATGACATCGGGAGCAGCTTTGAGTTTCTTTAAAAAGCGTGTTTTAAGCATTATATCGGCAGTTCTGACCATTGTGGGGCTGGGGATATGCCTTGTTATGGTTTACATACTCTGCACTCACGCAGACAGTGCAGGCTGGGCAGATAATTACACTATGGAGCCTGTCAGCCAAATGTACAGGGAACGGTTATTGCCTGTTATAGTGCCTGCTGTAATGGTTATTGCGGCAGATATTTGCAAATTAAGAATTATGAATTAAGAATTAAGAATTGATTTGGGCAACCGCTTAATTATTGTTCTGCCAAAAAGAAAAACGAGCCTCTGGAGTAGGGAGGCCCGTTTTTATAAGGAGGTGGAGTATATAAATTTTGAAGATAGCTTAATAAATAATTCTGTCAGGCTTCGGAGATTACCTCCGAAGCCGCTTTTTTGTCGTTCCTGCTGTCGGATAAAATGTCATAGATTATGTCATACAAAGATGTCGTACCGGTTGTCAGAATTCCGTCATACGGAGATGTCAAGTAAGCTGTCATAATAAAATGTAAGATAATATGTCACACTAAGCTGTCGTAATAAAATGTCGTACAAGATGTCGTACAAGATGTCGTACAAGGCTGTCTATATAGAACTAACCTGTTATCAGGACTGTTCGCTTATGAGGATAGAAACGCGGTTCTGAATTATCTCTGCTGTCTGCTCGGCTGTCTTGTCGCCTGCAAAATAAGCTTCAGTTTCCTCTGTAATGATATTGGTGACTTCATCGTTGTAGTAGAAAACTGCCGGCTTTGCGTTTATAATATAAGCTTCAAGTAAATCTCTTTCTTCCTGTGTGAGAGGATTGATTTTAATTTCCTTGCCGCCGATATAGTGCGTATCTTCGTATTCAACCTTTTTGCCGTTTTCGTCAAGATAGTATGGCGGCTCCATAGAATCGTCAAGCATTTTATCAAATGCAGATCTGAGTGCAGGGATGTCATATATATCCTGATAGGACTGATTTTCCTCGCTGAATACTTCCTTGATGAAGTCCCAGCAAATGTCCTTGCAGTCAGAGTTTTCCATAATAGCGTAAGCGGTTGAGGGGTAAATCGTTGCACCTGTACCGTTATTGGAGGGATTTCCTACAAGGGTTACAGCATCGCCGATTTCGCCCTGTACAGCGCGTGCGTATGAACGTGGGTTGTCAATGTAAATATCGGCAAGGAGCGCCTTATCGTTGCGGAGAGCAACCTCGGTCTCCTCCCAGTATGCATTCATTTCCTCATTTGTAGCGTTCTCCCAGTCAATTTCGTCGCCTTCGGCTGCATTGGGATATTCGTTGCAGAATTCAAGGAGCTTGATAAATTCAGGGGTGTTAAAACTGCAGGTAGCGTTGTTGTAGTCGATAAAATCAGCACTGTTGTAGATGAGACGAGAGAAAATCTCAAAGTTAGTATTTCCGCTTTTAAACGGCTTCATTCCTTCAGGGAGATTTTTGCAGGTTTCGATAAATTCATCAATTGTCCAGTTTTCTTTGTCAAAATGCTTGCTCTTGCATCCAAGAGTGCTGATATAGAAGGAGGAAGCGAGAGAAGTAAGCTTTCCGTCGGTTTCGCATATAGAGAGGATAGTGGGAACGAGATCGTCCTTTGAGAGTTCAGCGTCCTTTTCAAGCATTTCATACATATCAACCAGCGCGCCCTTTCTTGAAAGGTTGCTGAAAAGAGATGAGTTTCCTGACATACAGATGATATCAACATCTTTTCCTGCTGCGAGATCTTGTTTCAGCTGCTTATCGGGGGTGTTTGTCTGCTTCTGAGATTCCTCGTCCCATACATAGTACTGGCTGTAGTCCTCAACCTTGATACGATATTCGCCGTTTGTCTTGTTGAATTCCTTTACTCTTTCAGTAACTCCCTGATCGGCATATTCAACAACCATATTGATGATCTGAACATTTTCAATCTCGGAAACGTCGCGCTTTGTAAGGCGGTAGATGTTTGTTTCGCCGTTTGTCCAGTTATTCTCTGTTATAAGGAAATCGCCGCCGTCAACGGGGATAAGTCCGTTGATATAGTCGCCTGTAAGGTCGGAGTCGATCCAGTTGATAATCTCATCAAGAGTGCCGTCTGCCTTTAAACCGTAGAGTGATGTGTTGCTTGAAAGGTATACACGATAATCCCCTGAACCCTTTATGATATCACTGAAATTAGGTGATGTTTCATCAAAGGAAACAACATCAGGTGAAACGGACATTGTTTCAGCGTCAAGCGTCTTTAATACGGTGCCGGTTTCGTCGTAAGTAATGTAAACAAAATTGCCGTCTATATCTGTTCCGGAGGGGTAGAAATATTCACCATTGCTGAAATCAAGAGGTTCAGAAATGTTTCCCTCTGCGTCAACTGTAACATAAGTCATATCCATAGAGCCGCTGATGGATATGCCTACGTTATCGCTGCCAAGTGCAAAGCATTCGTTGAGGTAAACCTGACCGCCGTTTAATTCCTCATCGCCGTACTTTTCAAGGCCCTTTATTTCGTTTTCTGAAATAACGTTGCCTGTTTCGTCAAGGGCATAAATATGGTGATGTGTTGTTGCAGCCGCATCCATTGCCTCGAAATCGAAGTTTTCATAGTCAAAGTCGGGGTCGTTGAAATCGGGCATCTCAAAATCGCCGTAGTCTGTAATAGTAACAACAGCAAAGATTTTACCGCTGTTTGTTACAACATAATTCATATTGGGCTGATAGGAATCAGAGGCTTCAATTCCCAGGTCGATTTCTTGGAAATCAATAAAATCGTAGTCGGTGATAAATGCCTGCGGTGTGTACTGTTCATCTATAACAGAATAGCCTGTAATGAGAATTTTTCCCGTATCTCCGATAGGTGAGAGGTTGTGTATCTCACTGATTGGAAGCTCTGCCTCCATTTCGATAGCCTTATAGGATTTCTCCATCATTTCCTGTATCTGTGAGGACTGCTGTTCAGCCTTACTTTCATTGATTTCTTTTGACTCGAAGCATGATACAGTTGAAAGCATACAAGTCATAGCCATAATGCCTGCTAAGAATTTCTTTAATTTGTTCATTTTAAATTTCTCCTTTTTAATTGTTTTGCGTGTCATTTCTTATTTTTGCGTTGTTCTTTTTTCTGTTCCCTTAATATACTCCGGTTATAGAGTACTTTTGTTACACTGTCTCCTAATTTTGTTGTAATTTTTTGTCTCAGTCTGCCTCCTGCACGCCAGCCAAGGGCGATAAGAAGCAATAATGTCAGAATTGGAATGATATATGTCAGCCTGCGGAAATAGTAAATTCCCGAAAGTCTGAATTCTGTTATTCGTGAAGCGTTTTCCCAATATGGGTAGACTATGGGCTTATCGGCTATTGCGTAATCCGACAGATTTTTATGTTTCTTTGCCAGCTTCGTGGGGTTAAAACGCTCCGTGTTGTTTACAATTGAAACTGTTGTGTTGTGGCTTCCGCCGAAATACTCATCAAGGGCATTATAGGCGAAATTTTCAACGGGATTTGGTACAATGCATTCATAACAGGAGATTTTATTGAGGTAATCGCTGCCTTCCTCTGTAATCCCGCCGTTTATGAGTTTAAGTCCTTCGTAGGAAATGTATGCTCTTGAAATGTCGCCTACTGTCTTTTTCTCCTGTTCTGTTGAGGGAGTATCAATTACTCCCGATATATAGAACTTAACGCCGTTGAGGTATATGTTCATTCCTGCAATATCTTCGGAGCCGTAAAGCTCCCAGGCAAGAACTCTGTCAATAACCGCGCCGTCTTGCATTAAATCGCTTTCGGAGAAATAGGAGCCGTCAAGGAGCTTGAAATCGCGGAACAGGAAGAAATCTCCTCCTACCGCTGTAATCATAGCCTCTGAACGGGCTGTTCTGTCACAGCGGACGGACATCTGCCCTGTGGTTACGCTGTAGGCTTCGGGAATAAGCTTCTGCCCTTCTTCTACAATAACGCCTGCGTTTTTCAGCTTATCCGTAAGGGTTTGCGTTATGTAGGGGACGGAATATGTGCTGAATTCTGCGTTTTCGGTGAAAAAGCAGCTGAGCTGTGCGGAGCCTCCTTCAGCATCCCACCGCTGGGCCGCATAATTCGTCCCCTGGGATTTCGCAAGGGAGCTGCCAACTGCTGTGAGGATAAGTCCTGTGCCGATTGAAAGCACATTGGCGGCTGCAAGGGCGGCAATTAAAACCTTTTTGATTTTCATCAGCCCACCGCCTTATTCGTCTTTCATACGGACCTGGTCTCCGGGAGAAACGGGCTTGCTGGCGGCGATAATAACGTAATCGCCATAGTTGATGCTTCCGCTTACTGCGCTTGAAATCTCATCGGAGCATATAACTTCAACGGGTACGCGCTGTGCATAGTAGCGGTTGCCTAAAGGTGAACTCTTGGACTGTACAGTGAGGACGAATGAACCCTTGCTGTCGGTATATACTGCGCTCTTTGGTACGATTGTGTCATAGTTTCCGTTGCCTAAAGGAATGGACAGGTCAAGGTTTGTGTTGGATTCAACATCGCCTGTTACGGAGAATACGAGTATACGGTTCTTGGAGTTGGGAGTTGTATCGTTCTTAATGTTGGTGAGAACAGCCTGAACGTTGCCGCTCCAGTTGTTAAGTACTTCGGCCTCAACGCCCTTTTTGATTTTTCTTGTCTTTTCGCCGTCTACTGTGATTTCAAGGGTATAGCCCTCAGAGGAAATATCAATTGTGATTATTTCCATATCGGGATATGTTTCATCTCCTGCTTTTGCGTTTACAGCGCTTACAATACCGCCGTATTTTGCGGTGATTTCAGTTGTTTCGTTTTCCTTTTTGAGCTTTTCAACCTTTTCCTTTGCCTTGTCGATATCCTTCTTCATAGAGGCAATGCTGAGGTTTTCAAGCTTATCCTGGTTTGCATTTTCCTTCTGAGTTTTGTTGAGTTGTTCTATAAGGTCTTCTAAAGCTCGCTGTTTAGCCTTTACATCTTCATTGAGCATATCAAGGGATGTTCCGTCGCCGCCCATACCTGACTCATATTCTTCAATAAGTGCGGAATAGTGTTCGATGTTGCTTTCAGCGTCGGAAAGCTGTGAGGAATATTCAGTTCTCAGTTCGGATTTTTTTGTCTTGTATGCGTCAGCGGCTGTATTTCTTGCTGTTTCAGCTTCTTCCATAGCTGTTTTGGCAGCTGCGACTTCCTCGGGAGAAACGATAGTGGGAGCTGTTGTTTCTTCTTCATCTCTTTCATTAGAGCTGCCTGACACCATTGCTGTGTATACTGCAAGCTTTTCCTGATAAAGCTTTTCAGCGTCATCAGCCTGTGATTTGAGGCTTATAAGCTCTCCTGTATACTCA
The DNA here is from genome assembly GCA_017397925.1 of Ruminococcus sp. Lineage (GTDB taxonomy): Bacteria > Bacillota > Clostridia > Oscillospirales > Ruminococcaceae > Ruminococcus. Next base: position 18,717 of record JAFQHO010000043.1, on the reverse strand, counting down.
GCAGGTGCGCCTGTATACTCGTCTATATCAATGGCTGAAATTATAGCAGAAAGCTTTGTCTGGAGCTTTGTATAGCTGCTGAGCTGGGATTTGTTTTCCTTGTAGGCGTCCTTTGCGGCATCGAGATTTCCCTGATTTGCAGCGGCATCATCTCTTTTTCTGATAGCTTCTGCAAGGTCCTCTCGGGCGTTTTTAATAGCCTTGTTTTCTGAGGAATAATCAGCATCGGGAGCAAGGAGCGCCTTGTTGTATTCAAGCTCAAGGGTTTCAAGGGCTTCGATAGCGGCGTTAAGCTCCTCGCTTTCGCCTGTGCCTACTGTCATAAGTACATCGCCTTTTTCAACTTCCTTGCCGACTTTTACGTTGATTGTGTCAATTACCTTGTTGCCGTCAACGGTTACGCTGTAGGTCTGATTTGACTGCACTAAACCGCTGCCGCGGAGTCTTTCTGTCAGCTTGCCGCTTGTTGTGCGTTCAGTTGTAATCTGTGAAAGTGACTTGTTCATAATTGTGTTTGAGAAAAACAGAAGAATGAGAAGTCCTGCGAGGAATATAATAAGTATGGTTTTTATTATTTCACGCTTTCGGCGGGGGTCGTATTCTTCTTTATCCCCTTTTATATCTTTGATATCCTTGATTTCTTTTAATTCAGACATAATATATTTTTCCTTTCGTAAAGGTTCTTATTTTTGCTTCTATATATACATTCAAATGAGACGGCAAAAACGGACAAGTTTTTTATATATTTTTTTATTTTAACTTTATCCCTTAATTCCGCCCGAATATGTGATACCCTCCAGCAGGTAATCCTCGCCGTAGAGGAACATTAGTATTGTCGGTACCATATACACTGTACCAACTGCAAAGGCAAGTCCTATATCACCTGTGTTAATCTGCGACAGGAATACTGACAGGGGGTGCATATCTGCGTCCTTCATAAGCACCAGTGGCTGTTCTACCATATTCCAGTAGTCGATGAATACAAGCATAGCGATTGATACAATTGCGCCTTTGCACAATGGCATATGTATCTTTGTAAGTATCTGTAATTCGCTTGCGCCGTCAAGCTTGGCGGCTTCAACGTAGGAGATGGGTATTCGTCTCATTACCTTGCTCAGCAGAAATACGCTGAATGGGGAGAATATGCCCGGCAGGATAATCGCCCACCGTGTATTCAGTATATTGAATTTCTCCGCTACAAGGAAGTTTGGTACAAGTGTTACCTGATAGGGCATTATCATAAGTATAATATAAGTGAAGAAGATAATGCTCTTGAATTTGTTGGGGTATCGGGAAAAACCATATGAGGTCAGAATTGCAAGCAGCATCTGGAATACCGTTATGGGGACTGTCAGTGCGATTGAATTCCAGAATTTCAGCAGATAATCAGGGTTTTTCAGCAATACGTTCTTATACTGGTCAAATGTTACCTTATCGGGTATAAATTTAAGATTTACCTTTTCGGAAATATATGTCTTTTTGTCCTCTGTCATATTTTCCAGCATTGCGCCGTAGTTTGCGGATATTTCCGTTGATGTCATAAATGAATTGGCTATTGTAAGGATTGTGGGCATTACAAACAGCAGAGCCGCTATAACTGCAAATATTGTAACAGCAATGTTGAGAAATTTTTCTTTCTGACGTTTGTTCATTATTCCACATCCTTTCCGAAATGATTTTCAATTGCAAGGAGTATGGCAATAATTACTATCATTATAAGTGAGAAAAGTACTGCCGCTGCTGATAACTTCTGATAATCCAGGCTGTTGAATGTGTTATTCATAAAGTGCTGGAGCATATACATTTTATCGTAGGGGTAATCGCCTGTAAGGAGATAAACCTCGCGGAATATCTTGAATGAGTTGATGAGTGAGAGTATCAGCACAAAAAGGATTGTGGGGGAGAGGTATCTTAGCTTTATATGTATGAACTGATACCAGCCGCTTGCACCTTCTAATTTTGCCACTTCAATGATATCACGGGGAATTGCGGCAAGGGCTGACATAAAGAGTATCATATTATATCCCATATTCTTCCACAGGAACATCACTATTATTATAGTCTGTCCGTGAGCCGATTTCATCCAGTCTATATCGTTTCCGCCGAACATTTCGATAATTTGATTCAGCGTGCCGTTGGTGTGAAAAAGTACTTGCCATACAAGCACAACTGATGCCGTAGGTACCATGAGGGGGCTGAGGAAAAGGGTTCTGACAACGCTTTTTCCGGGTATGTCCCTTTCAAGGAGAACTGCAAGCCATAGTGAAAGTATAACCGCCAGCGGAACTGATATAAGGGAAAATGTTGCGGTGTTTACTGAGGCTTTTTTGAATGCCACCGTTTCAATCAGTCTTTTATAGTTTTCGATACCGACAAAATCGTGCATAATCGGATTATTTATAACAGAATAATAGACTACTATTCCAAATGGTATCAGAAAAAATATCAGAACGCCGATAAGGCTGGGCATAACGCATATGTTGCTGAATATACGTTCGCCTTTTCGGCCGCACTGGTCTTTTCGTTTTTTCAAATATAACATCTCCTTATTACATTTCTATTTTATTTCTTTTTTTATTTCCATAATTTTGCCCTCTATATATAAGTGTTTTTAAAAGGCAAAAAAAACAAAGGTTTTAGAAATTTTTATTTTTTAACAATTAACGAGCCTTTTTTCGGCTTTTTAAGATGCTTAGAAAATGAGAAATTCTTTCGGGATTGATACGGAATTTTTCCCAGTTTTATGCGGAGTTTTTCGCTTCGATAAAATTTTGTGGTGACTGAAATCACACGAAAAAATCTTGTATTAATAAAATCAAATTACAATAAATTTTCCTGTGATTTTGTAAACCTTGGTTTACAAAATGAATGATTTTTGTCACAAACCGTACTATATACCATAATACAGTTATTACGATATTATAATAACATATATTATTCGCTTTGTCAATAGTTTTTTTGAATAACTCAAAGTGTTTTTTCGATAACAATTATACAACTTGAAAATGAAAGTTGTCTGATAATTTTCTTAAAATTTTCTTATGATTTGCAGTTTTGAAAATATAAAGCAAAATTGTAATGCTATATCGCTTTAATTTGTTGATAGTGCCAAAATTTAAAAACCCTATTGACATTCGCTTACATTTGTGATATAATAATTAACGTTGAAACACGGAATGCGGGTGTAGTTCAATGGTAGAATTCCAGCCTTCCAAGCTGGTTACGTGGGTTCGATTCCCATCACCCGCTCCATTCTAAAGCAGCTTTGGCTGCTGATTTTATCTATGCGCCTTTAACTCAGCTGGATAGAGTAACTGCCTTCTAAGCAGTAAGCCGCTGGTTCGAATCCAGCAAGGCGCGCTATATATGGTGGGTGTAGCTTAGCTGGTTAAAGCGTCGGATTGTGGTCCCGAAGATCGTGGGTTCGAATCCCATCTCCCACCCCAGAAGAATAGGCACTTTCGAGAAATCGAAGGTGCTTTTTTCGTTATTTTCCTACATTTTTCCTACGCTATTTTGCGATACCTGCAAAATCAAGGACGAATAAAGACGATAAAAAATCAGCAGAATAGTTCTTTCGTCCATCGGGATAACAGTTCTTCTGTTAAAGCGTCTTGACTAATATTTTATAGCTTGTTATAATATTATAAAAGATAAATGGGGCGTTCCTTATGTCAGATACAAGAGAGCTTCTGAGCAAGTATATGCCCACATGTGAAAAATATTTGTTTACACTCGGAGGTGAAGTATAAGTTTGATAAGTTTTAACGATATAAAAAATGACCCCGGTTTTATAAATGACGATAGGTCGATTGAACAACTGTTAAGATCATATGAAGAAAAGATCAAGGAACAAAATATTTCAACATGTGAAAAAATCATTGAACTTGTCAAAGAATACGGCAACTTTCATATTGACAGAATCGAAAAAAGCTCAGGTGACAGATTGAGGTTCTTTTTTATGCCGCTTTTGAATCCCGCTAAATACTGGCCCGAATTTGATCAATACGCTGTATTTATCGGGACGGTAGCAAATTCCGATTGCAGAGGGTTCAGCGATACCGGTACAATTGAGAGTGCATATATGCTAAACGATGGCTGTTACTATAATCAGTCAAAAAGGAAAATAGCAGACTGCATTGAGCAGCTTTTTGACTATTTTATGAGAGCCGAATACGATTATCACGCTCCCATTTCATCCCAAACTTACGAATATCTTAAAAAAAGTGGCTGGTATGAAGGCAGAAAAGTCGATATTTCAGCTTTACTTGCTGAGTGTGAAGAACACAGCGTTACATTGACTGATCGTCAAAAAGCCTTCTTTGAAGAATTTTCTGGAATTTCCTGCAGATGTGATTCCGGAAAAGAGCCCGATATATTTATATACTCAGACGGAATATTCGAGTATATTGATGATTATGATGAAAAATGGATCCATGATCATTATGATAAAAATGCTGTATGTGTAGGCAGTTGTTATGTCGACGAAGGAAAGATCTGGCTCACAGGTGACGGACAGATGCTATTGAACAATATATCAGGTCTGCTTAAAGACGAAAACTTTGTAAGTCCTATTGGCAGAACAATTATGAATGGATTCAATGTTCTTTTAGGATGATTAAAGTAACTTGGCTCCCCCTCTATAGCTTGTTATAATATTATTTAAAGATAAAAGGTGGTAACTTATGTCAGATACAAGAGAGCTTCTGCCTGTTCTGCTTTCTGAGAAGAGCAGAAAGATCAAAGGCAGCATATACAATAGAATGCAGGTAGATTTTGCTTATAACTCCAACCACATCGAAGGCAGCAGACTAACCCACGACCAGACCAGATATATTTATGAAACTCATACTATTGACGGTGTCGTTCCTGTAAATGATGTATTTGAGGCGGCAAATCATTTCAGATGTTTTGATTTTATCCTTGATACTATAAATGAGCCGATAACCGAGGACTATATCAAGCAGCTGCATCGAATGTTGAAAAATGGTATTATGCAGGATGATGAGGATTATGCCGTTGTAGGCGATTACAAGAAATATCCCAATGAAGTCGGAACGATAAAAACTGCTTCACCGGAAGATGTTTCGGTTCTTGTACAAAAACTTCTCCGCAGATATGATAATACGCCAGTTCTTGACCTGTATGACATTGCTGAATTTCATGCAGAATTTGAAAAGATACATCCGTTTTATGACGGAAACGGACGTATCGGCAGACTTTTAATGCTTAAACAATGTCTTGAAAATGGTATTGTTCCTTTCTTTATAAATGAAGAAATCAAGCATTTTTATTATATGGGCTTGAAAGAGTGGCAGTCTGACGAGAAAAGAGAAAGGCTTATAGATGTATTCCTGTCTACGCAGGACGATATGAAAGTTATCCTTGACTATTTCAGAATTGACTACGACAGGAATGAACTGACAGCAAGAGAAATTATAAGCAAGCACATATAATCAACATATTTCCATTGAAAGAGAGGAATTATAATGAGCGGTAAATTGTTGTTTTTTGCAACAAAAGATGATATACTATCTATCATGAAAACCTTCTGTGAACTGTTACCATTTGAAATAAAATATTTTGAAACAGGAAATATGTCAACCTCGTCACCTGCGACATTTACATCTATTGAAGAATTACCGCACATAGGCATTTATTATTCAAAAAGTCACTGTTCCGAGAACTATTGTATCATGAAAAGGGATTTACCGGTAGTAACAGAGAAAATAGATTCTAAGTGCCACGGTATTTTCTATTGCGTCTATGATTCTATGAATGACACCTGTATGAGCTTTTCGCCTGGCGGTCTCAGTCCTGACAGCAATTTCCTGATGCATGGACAGTTTGCCATTATGAAAAAAAATGAGATATCAAACACGCTAATTAAAACTGCCGCAAAGGCGCTTAGAATGCACTGTAAACAAATCAAAGGCTGGTATATTGGCAAAGAAGCCGCTAAGCTGAAAGAGAAAGTCAGATATATTACTATTGATATAAACGAGTTGCAGGAGTATGATTTTAATACCACTCCCTAAAATGTTAGCGGACGAAATTCACATCAGATAAATCCTGCCTGTTCTGCTTTCTAAAAAACAGAAAACTCAAAGATTGGTTTAAAATAAGGAGAAAATATGGATATTAATAAAAAAACAGTCAAAGAACACCTGATTGGAACTCTGCATAAGAGTACCAAAAGCACATCAGAAAAATATTTTCAGGACTATTTAAATGACGAAAATATGCTGAATATTTTATTTGATTTATTAGAAAACGATGAATCAGGCGATGTTCGAATAGGTGCGGCATATTGGATTTCCAAGTTTGATACAGAGTTACTGAAATTAAATGAGCCGAAATTATTAAGCTTAATGACAGAGGAGCTTGATAATATATCTTGTCATATTTTCATGTCATTAGCCAAAATCAAATCAAAAAAAGGAATGTTATATTTGATAAACAGCAAAATAGAACCTGATATGTATTGGGAAGCACAGGTTTTAAAAGATTACATTGATACTAATTCCTAAAACAGCAGACAAATCTAAGCATAAATTTGAGTTTTTCTAACGGCTATGTCCCCGCAATTGCGGGGATGTTTTATTTGGTGAGATTTGAAATATCGTTTCTGAATCGTTTCTAAATCGTTTTTTTGGAACGATAAAAACGATAAAAACGATAAAAACGATAATTTCTGCTTTAACTATTGATATTTTAGGTGAAGCGTGCTGTAATAGTTGATAGAACTGATAAAATAGAAAAGGAGAATTGATATGACTTATAAAGAATCATACACCGTTGAACTGAAACGAGAGCTTAATGCCGCCTGCGGAAGGTTTCCTTGCAGATGCCGTGCATAGCTGATTTTTCTCAAAAGGGGTTTTTAGAGATGCCCTTAATCTAAAGAAAGTTCAGAGAAATAAATTTTGAGAGCAATTTGAAGTTTGGCTATAAATAGCCAATGCAACGGATGTTAACACGATTGTTAACATCCGTTGCCGTATTTCCAAGTGTAATTGGTAGACTTCCACGGGCAGAAATGATACTATGGATTCATCAGAAAAAAACTATCGTTCAGCGATAAAAGGAGGAATTCATCTATGAAAAGTATCATTAAAAATCTTAGCCCATTCAACAACAGATCGGATATGCCGATTGCAATGTTGGTTGTGAAAAAGCTGCTTGCGTTTGTGGTGTGCTATCTGGCAGGAATATTTCTTTCAGAGGGACTTGTCATATGTTTGATGTTAGTCTGCGGTAAAAACTTTTTACAGGGTGAAATGTTCAATGACAGCGTTATGATGCTCATTAAGCTATATGGTATGATAGTAATTATTGCTGTAAGCGTCCTTTACTGGAAACTGATTGAAAAAAGAAAACTCTCGGAAATGGGAATAACTAAAAATATTTTAGGCTGGTTTATCGGTGCAGGTATAGGCGTGTTGTTGATTATTGTCTCGGTTTCTGCTATAATAACAACAGGTACTATAAAAATCAGCGGTTTTTCCGCTGACATCAATATCACAATGTTACTGCTTATGCTCGGCGGATATGTAATTCAGGGAGCGGCCGAGGAGTTTCTTTCCAGAGGATTGGTCTTTCACGGGCTAAAAGACAAGGTCTCCCTCGCCGTTGCTGTCGGTGCAAACACACTTGTGTTCACTCTTCCGCACATTGGCACGCTGAACGGTTCAGAGTTACAGTTTGTTATTTCGGGATTGATAAATTTAGTAGCTATCTCATGCGTATTTTCGTTCCTTACACTGCGTACAAAGAGCATATGGGCTGCCTGCGGACTGCACGCCATATGGAATTTCTGCCTGAGTTGCATTCTCGGACTTAACCTCAGCGGCAGCGAGGGAGATTCAAATGCACTCATCGGCATGAGAAGCGTTGGCGAAAATCTTCTTAACGGCGGTAAATACGGCATAGAGGCGAGCATAATTACTGTTGCTGTTGCAGCTGTTGCGGCTGTACTGATGTGGTATTCATATAAAAAGGGCAATAAAGAAAGGTAGGTATGAGTTTTGGAATTCAATAATAAACTGTATGAACTTAGAAAGCAGAAGGGCTTCTCACAGGAGGAGCTTGCAAACCGTCTGAACGTTTCAAGGCAGACTGTATCAAAATGGGAAGTCGGTGACTCCACTCCTGATATGGAGAAGCTTGTCGCTATAAGCGACCTTTTCGGCATATCCCTTGACGAACTGGTACTGGATAAAGCACCCGAACCTGTACCTGAAGTACAGCCCGCAAAGCCGGATATATATAGCGAAATAAAAGCCGATATCAAGGCAAACGTCCTCACGGACAGCAACAGGGAAAAAATCAAAAAAGGATTGAAAATCGCAGGAATAATTATTGGAGCTATACTTGCGATAGATATAATATCATTTGTGGTATATGTTGCCTTGAACGGATTCCCAAAATAAACAAACATATATAAAGTTATGTCCCCGCAATTGCGGGGATGTTTTATTTGGTGAGATTTGAAATATCGTTTCTGAATCGTTTCTAAATCGTTTTTTTGGAACGATAAAAACGATAATTTGTTTTATGTTGATTGAATATCAAGAGAAATAGGTATTGCATATTTGTCAAAAATGTGGTATAATTAGCATATATTGTTGAATTCTTTAAAGGAAGTGAAAAACATGACAGACTATGTGATACCACAAAACGAAATCTCACTCAACGGAAGCAATAATTGTTTGAGTGGTATTAATCAAGGCGGTCAACAACAAAATTTAACCATATTAATGCAATCGCCTCGAGCACCGCTTGATACAATTATTACAAGCGATGCAGCTTGGTCACTTAATAGAGATTATTTTCTGGAACGAGATGATGAAATTAAGGAAGTAACAGAAATTATAGAAGATGACTCGTCAATAAAACTTCAGATACAAGGTATCGGAGGATTCGGAAAAACTTCTTTATGCTGTCAGTTATTCAAAAAATATCTGAAAAATCCACCAGAAAGTATAAAGCATATTGGTTGGATACCATACAAAAATGATTTGAAAAGCAGTATTTTTAAAAAGATAAAAAGCGTAGATTATACATTAAACGATCCGGAATTATATTTGCAACAGGCTAAAAATCTATTTAATTCACTTGGTTCATCACTTGTGTTGTTTATAGATAACGCTGACGATATTACTGATGAAGATGTCAATTTCCTGCGTAGCTGTACTTGCCGTGTTATTTTAACAGCAAGATACAGAATCGAACAAATAGAAGAATATATACTTCCACAGTTTCCTGCGGAAGTCTGTATGAATCTTTATCGCAAGCTCAGTCGTGATAAGAAAGAAGAAAACGAAACCTATATTAATGAGATATTGGAAATTGCCGGCTATCATACACAAACGATATGTCTGCTTGCCAGAACACAGAAAGAATGTGGATTTACAGCAGAAGAGCTGCTCTCTGAACTGAAAAACAACGGCTTTTCTTTGAAAGGAATTTCAGATCAGATCTCATTTAGCAAACCTGAAGAAAGCTTTGAAGCGACATTCTTCGAACACATGAAAAAGTTGTTTGATATAGCTAAGATAAAAAATCAGCAGCAATTAAGAACATTGAAACTCTTTTCTCTGCTTGCCCCAAACCAGCCTCTTCAAAGAATAAATGCAAAAGACTGGTTAGGTCGCAATCAAATAAAAGAACTAATCAAACGAGGCTGGTTGAACGAATGCGAAAACGGAGATGTTTATATTCATCCTGTAATAGCACAAACTGTGCGCTGCAGCAATCCAACAGATCTGAATACAGCTTTAAAACTAATATATCATTTGAAAAAAGCATTAGATAATAGCAGCGGAAAAGGTATTGATATACAAAATAAACTGATGCCTCATGTTGTTTCAGTAGCGGAATTCTTTTCAGAAGAAAAAAGTCTTGATCTTGTTCCGTTTTATGCTTCGACAGGAATTATTTACAGTGAATTGGCTGTGTACAATAATGCTTTGAATTTTTTTGAGAAAAATAGAATAATATGTGAGAAAAATCTCGGAACAGAACACCCTGACACAGCTTTAACATATAATTATATTGGAAACATATATGGATGTACTTGTGATTATAATAAGGCTTTAGAATACCATAATAAGGCATTAGCGATTTATGAAAAAGAGTTCGGAATAGAGCATTTTAATACAGCAACAGTATACAATAATATTGGAGTTACATATATGGACACTGGCGATTACGCTAAAGCTTTAGAATATCATAATAAAGCTTTAGAAATTTGTGAAAAAGCATCTAAAATGGAAGATACTTTTACAGCGTTAGTATACAATAATGTTGGATTCACATATGGAACAATGGGCGATTATCCTAAGGCTTTAGAAAACCATAATAAAGCTTTAGAAATTCGTGAAAAAAAACTCGGAACGAAACACCCTATTACAGCTTCAACATACAATAATATTGGAATCACATATGGATTTATGGACGATTACTCTAAAGCTTTAGAATACTACAATAAAGCATTAGCGATTAATGAGTCGGTACTCGGAATGGAACACCCTGATATAGCTACAACATACTACAATTTAGGATTTGTTTTTAAAATGACGGCACAACCGGATGATGCATTAATATATGCTGAAAAAGCGCTGGAAATCTTTAAAAACAAATTCACAGAGCACGATAACACTGCCAGAACATATAATTTGCTTGCAGATATTTATCTGCTGAAAGAAGATTATCCAAACGCTATGTGTTACGCTAAAACAGCAAAAGAAATTTATGAAAAAATAAACTTTAATGAACATCCATATTCCGCTGAAAATTTCAGAACACTTGCAGAAATATCATTAGCTGATGGCCAACTGGAAAAAGCAGTTGAATATGCTGAAAAGTCACAACACATTTTGGAAAGCAAGTTTAATGAAAAGCATCCCGATACTATAAAAACATATCGTGTACTTGCGGATATCTATGAAAAGCTCAATGACACACAAAAAGCTGCGGATTACCGTAAAAAATCAGAATAATAAAAAGGAGTATAGTACTATGGAAACTGCAATAGTAATCGGAGGAGTAATAAGATTAACGGGAATAATTTTGAAATCTATTATACATTATCGCATCACTTCCTCTCTTTCCAACAATCAGCCAGGTGCGGAATTTGTCGAGTGTGCCGGTGACGGAGTAATTGAATTGCTCACTGGCGGCTTAATAAACAAGGTGAATAAATTCTTTGGCAAAGAAAAAAACATGCAGGAAAAACTTGATAATATCGTTTTGAATGCTTTTCAACAGGTAAATGAAAAATATAATGATAAATTCACCGAATTCCCTAACTATCTTGAAAACAAAAATATTATAATTAAAACTGAACAAGATATGAAAGTATATATAAGAATGTGGAATCGTGAAAAAAGTTCCGTTTGCACAATTACAAGTGATGAAATCTCAAATTTTGTCAAGGATTTTTATAATATGATTTCAGATAGCATAGATCTTGACGAATCATTAAAAGTGTATCTCGCAACGCTCAAAACGGAAGAAGGCGTAGAATCTATAATTGCCGAACTTAATGAAATAAAGCAAGCTATTGCGAACAATCCTGCATCTCAAAATATTGATACAAACCGCATCGATCTTGCAGAGGATTCCTTAAAGCAATTACTTAGTGATATTAAGATTAACAACCAAAACCGTATCGATATCAACGGAAACGACACTATTGCGAAAAATATTCATCAAAAAAGTAACAGCGGATCGAATTATATAAAAATTGAGGGTGACAGAAATTTTTTAGATGGAATCACACAAGAATAATTATTGAGATGTCTATCAATAGATTTGAAGTTATAAAGCAGGAACTCTCGGTATCGAAAGTTCCTGCTATTTTATTATCCTTGATCGTCACTATCAAACAAATCCGTGAAGCAGCTTGTTATGTAGTCCATTTCAGTCTTCTTTGCAGAATCCTCGGTATGGCTGTACACGTTAAATGTTGTGAGGAAGTCGCTGTGTCCAGCGTAATCCTGTATCTGTTTCATTGAGAAAGCCGTATTATTGGCAAGCAGACTAATACAGGAATGTCGCAGTGCGTGGAATTTGATATGCGGTAAGCCATTCTCATCAAGCAGCTTTGTGAAATGAGATGTGATACTATCAGGTGTTATAAGCGTTCCTACAGCATTAACACAAAGGAAATCCTTGTAAGCGTTAGTTTCCCTTATCATAACCTCCTGCTCCGCTTTAAGAGTTTTGAGGTAGTTATAGAGAGCGTCATTAATTGTAAAGCTCCTCTCGCTGCTGTCCGTTTTGAGAAAGTATTTCAGAATAATGTCCTTGGATTTATGGCTCTTGGTACGCCCGATAACTCTGTACGTTCCCTGTGGAAGAATACTTGAATCACCAACAATAACGCTCTGCTTTATATGCAGAAGCCTGTTATCAAAATCGACGTTATCCCAGGTTATGCCTACTATTTCCGAACGTCTTAACCCGAGTACCATTGCAAGTATAACGGGAGTTTCTATGTAGGAACCTTTAGCTGCTTTTGCAAGTTTGTTAAGTTGCTCAGCATTGTAGTAACTGCTTTCTTTTTTGACCTTAGATGGCTTGTCTACAACTCTCATAGGATTTTTAAGGATAAAATCATTCTTTTCAGCGTATCTGAAAGCTGGTCCAATAAGACTGAGCATTTTGTGTACGGTTTTAGGACTTTTACCTTCATTTATCATAAAACTGCAAAATGCCTCGATATCTTTTGCGCGTATATCCCTAAGAGGTTTGCCGTTTCTAAAGTAAGGCTTGATGTGTTTATTTAAAGCACATTGGTAATCGTTGTAGGTGGTTGGTGACATTTTCACCTTATTGATTTCAAGGCAGTATTCTGTACACTTGTCCAACGACCACGAAGCAAACTCGTTGTCAACTACACCGTCATAACGAGATACGATTTCTTTAGCCTTTTCATCAGCTTTACGTTTGTTAATTCTGCGGCCGTAATCGTCATATGCTTTTATTCCTGTGGAAAGCTGCTTACGCTTCTTTTTCCCGCTGACATCCTCAACGTAGAAGTTGACATGCCACAGTCCTTTATTTATGTGAAGTTTATAATCTATCATAGTTTTCCTCCTTGAAGTAGTCGGCTGCCATTAACGGCAGCCGATAGAACATGATTAGTTTCTGGCAGATTGCTTGTTAAGGTATTCGATGATGTATATTTTGGGAATTTTGTGAGAAGTTCCAATTCTAATTGACGGTATATCGCCCTTTAAAAGCTGAAATGCTTTATTTCTTCCTATGTGAAGCATCTGCATCATCTGCTTCGGTGATACAATATCTGGGTACTCGGTGAATGTGTTTTCGATAGTTAACATAATTATCTTTCCTTTCTGAACGAAAATACTTGAAGTAATTTCATTTATAGTGTATAATGGATATATAGGCAGCGTCCCGAAGGTCGTTGCACATTGTTAATGATTATATCCATAAATTTTTTTAAATTTTTCATACAATGGGGTATTGATGAAATCAACAACCCTGCCTTTTATTGTGAGAGCTTCGTTCTCACCGGTCTCCTTGTTGTAGCCGTCGAATTCAAGTATTTCATCGCCCGCCTTGAAATTGTTGAAACCTGCATCAACAGCATTGCTGTAGTCAAGTTTCTGAGCAATTCTATCCGCAGATTTTCCCGGACGACAGAAACTATTTATATTAGCCTGCTTCATCACATCGAGATGTGAACTGCCTTGATTGAAGTAATCCTGCGTCGCCCCTATCAGAGCCGTGTGGAACTTGCGTCCCTGCTTGACTATCGTCTGAAGCGGTGAGCCCATGCTGAAATCCTGATCTATCAACTCATCTATCGCAATAGACAAGAACTTTGAATCGTATTTCATCTGCCAATTAAATAATGATCCAACCATCATATCAAGAAGCTGATGGGTACTGTCACCAACCTCGTTTCCAAGATTAACGACAATAATTTTGTGTTCTGACAATAGTTTTTCCCAATCTTGCTTTGCAAAGCCTACTTCTTTGATATCATCAAGAACCGACTGAACACAGTTAGCGATCTCAGCACCAAATCCTGGAGTTTTTTCAAGCTTAGAGCAGAGAGCGTTAAGGTTGACAAAGTATTTCTTGTCCTTGAGATAGTCAGATAAAAATCCTTTCAGCTTTCTCGATGCACTCTTATCAAGGGAACCGGTTGCTGCACGGATAACACTATAAATAGCACGCTTCTTATCCGGAAGAGTCTCACATCCTCTGAGTGAACCAAGGTCAATGGGAATCAGATCCATTCCAACACCGATATTGATGAACTTGAAGAGCTTCTCAACTACCTCGGATGGCAGCATTTTCAGTAGTTTTTCTTTAGTGTAACTGCCGCTTGTATCAAATACCACAACGATATGACCAAGCATAAACAGCATAGGCAGAATCTGAGCAATTGCCCAGCTCTTACCGCTTCCAGTTCTGCCAGTGCCGAAGTATATATTCGATTCTTCAGCTTCATAGCGAAGCATCTTGCCTGCGAATCTGCCGTCAATAGTCTTGATCAGCGGCAAGAAGCTTTCTCTCGGTATTTCATCGTAAGAGAAGAGATTTGCTTCCTTGTCTAGCAAGTCGAATCTTAATTTGTTTTCCTGAGTCAGCAATGAATAACTTATCGCATGGACGTATAAAGGATATGGTACACCGTCGGATGTTATAGCCGCTATTCTGATACTTTTTTCACTCTTTGCGTTGTGCGGAAGATATCCACAGCTGTAAAGAGCAGATGTCAGACTATCGCTGTCACCAATAGAGTTCATCTCGTTTTTAGCAATCGATAAGCTTTCAGCCGTCTCAAGATAAATGCAGCGTTTATCTTTGTCTACCACCAAAGTGTGACTCCCCTTATCGAACGGCGTTGTTTCCTCTTTTAAAATCAGTCGGAAATACTCGTCAGCTATTTTATTATTAAGGATTTTTCCAAATTCTGTGCATATAACATCGTATAATGGTTGCTTGTCCTGCTCTTGTGAGCAGAGCCACTCAACGATATATTGCTCTATATCCGGTGCGAATAAAGGACTAAAGAACTCGTTATACATACGCAATGCTGTATTCAGCATGATGTAAGTATTGTGTTTTGAATTCGGTATAGTATCGGGAATATTGTTGCGAATTTCGTCAACATAGCCGTTGAATACCTTAATAAAATTGCCGTTGTTACAGCCACGCTCAGTTCTAACGATCAGATTTGCATCCAAACGCTTGAGTGCTGTCTTATATGCCTCTGGCGAGTATCTAGTTGACACATCGCCTAACTCAAGGACGCAGCATTTGTCTTTTGGGAAATACATATCAGCATATCCGGATATAAGTACAGAAATGTGATGTACAGTTTCGCCTTCTCCGGTAGCTCCGCTTGTATCGTTGATAAGTAAGTCATAGCCTTTTTCAGCCTTTTTGAACTGGTCGGCTGCGTACACATCAACTGCAACAACCATACCATCGTTGACGGTTTCAAGCTCAAACTTAAGAGGTTTGATGTTTGGACCTATCGGAGGTACGTCAAGCGAGTCGTAACGTGTGTTTTTCAGCAAAACAATCGCCAAAGTTATAGACACTCCTGTACCTAGCTTGATGATAAGCGTGCTATCTGAACAAACGTCCTTCTGAACGAAGAACGACTGATGCCAGCTTGCAATTCTGTGAAGGAGCACGAGCTGAAACTCCTTTTGTTCAGTATATAGTGGAGTAAGGATAGGTGTTATGTCTTCGTTCTGACAAATAACATATGGCGGATATTGTCTGGCCTTTATGCCGGCAGGCAAGTATGGAAGCATCTTTTTAGGTAATAAGTGAGCAGGATTGAATTGTATCTCCCCCTTAAGATTTCTTTCAAATCCTTGTTTCTTGCCGTGATATTCCTGTGTTCTAGGAGAGGAAGAGGTTAAGTATTTTGTTAGTATATAACAAAGCAGTTTCCCTAATTCTTTTGAATTGTTTGCCGTCTGCCCTACAAGTTGCTTAAAGTGCTTTGCAATCTTATCAGGAGTTACGTCAGAATAAGGAATAAGTGTTGATGTTGCGTCGGTATTATCCTCTTTGGAGCCAAAACCAACATGAATAAAATCGAAATTACCGAAATCTTTATTTATTACTTTAAACCAATTGATTTTAACGTTTAACAAGAACGTGAATGAAATAATCCTTCCTTTTTTCAGCTTAAGCTTAAACCAGGTTGTCTCATTAAGGTCGCATACATACAATTCCTGATCCAAATGTGCTATAAATTCAGGGCTTTTTAGAAGTTGTGATAAGTCTTTAAACTTACCAGATATGTTGTTGAAATTTTTATCTTTTACAATAAAAGATAATCCCAATTCATTTTTAATTTTTGCAAATTCAACTGCTGTTTGCATAGCAGTATTATGCTGTGTGTCAGGATTGGGTACTTGACTTGGTTGTTGTGCCGGGATCAGCGCAGATGGAGTGTTATTCATATCTTACCATCCTCCTTAAAAATAATATTTCATCAGCCCTTGAATGCGGTGGAAAATAAAATACTGCTCCTTTATCAGCTGAAAAAGCCCCATTTTCATGCCTTTTCAGAAACGATATTTTTACTTTACCGCATTTTCAAGCACTTCACATATTTTTTGCCAAAGAGGCATTGCCTAATGCAAATTCATATGTTATAATAATTTTATAATTTGCATAACGACGAGACGGGATTTGTGATGTAAATCTTGTCTCATCTTGATAGGAGGGGGGATAATAATGGCAGAAGCAGAAATTACTTTTTCACAATATGCTACAGCTTACTATGAGATTATCGAGGACGGCAAAGGTGGAAAGGCTGAATTTGTGAAAGAGTTGCTTAAAATTGGATTGAGTTCAAATGGAAAGGAAATCATAGACAGCATATTCCCAACAATAACAAACTCAAAGGGAAGCTGCTTTATTGAAAAGAATAAAGCGGATCGGCTAAGAAAATATCTCAGAGGCGACAATGGTATTGGTGACATAGCCTGTGAACTTGAAGCGAATTTCGATAAGGAAAGTTGCGTAGAAGAATTATTGGGCGTAATAGAAGATTATGACGAATCAAAATCAATAAAGTTTGCTAAAGAAATTAATTTAGATGTAAACAAGTATGGTATTTATGAGGAAGATGATTTTTGTGAGATAGATGATATTTATGGGATGGCAGAAGATATCACTGAATTATATTTTTCTATTATCAGAGCAGCTGCAACTCAAAAAGTCACGAAATCAAATAAATTAAAAAATGCTTCTAAATCTGATGTGAATAACATTATTTATTCCTATACAATTATTGAATCAGAGAAAAAGGCACTTATTAATTTATGTGAATTAATAAAAAGCACATTAAAGGATTTAGAACGACAGACCGACACCATTTATAACAAGCAGCATGAGCTAAAGAATCTTACTGATTCCGAGAAAGACAAACGATGGAAATCATACCTTGAAAATGATATAAATTCATTGAAAGAACATTTTGACACTGCTTATCCCAAAATAGAAAGACTGTGTGCCCAAATAACAGAATTACTTGAGCCTAAAAAGGATATGAACGCATGGTTTGAAGCAATGCTCACAATTGCTTCTGATATCAGCCGTGACGAATATAAAATAACGTGTCCTAAAAAGTTTAAATATAGGGCGTTTTGTCTTATGGTCTCAAAATTCAGCAATAATATCGATCGTGTACTCCGTGTTATAGATAAATTGTAACAAGTTATTGTTTCATTAGCCCGTAGTCTATTGAAACACAGTAAAACTATTTCACATAAGTGGTATTTCAGCTTTTGAAATATTGCAATAATAACGGATATCCTATTGATAAAACGAAGCCGATACACAAGCAATTTATGTATCGGCTTTTTGTTATTTTTGTCCATGTTCATATTCTTTGAGCCTTCGATAGAATGTATTTGCACGAAGATTCATACGTTTTTGAAATTCAACGGCTGTGATAGCTTGAGATTTCCACATATCATACAGTTGCCCGAATTTAACCCAGTCGATAGCGATAGGCTGTCTGCCCTTGTATTTTCCTTGTGCCTTGGCTATAGCAATTCCCTCACGCTGACGCTGTAAGGTCTGCTCACGTTCAAGCTCGGAGAGAGCGGCAAATATCGACAGAACAAAACGCCCTTGTGGAGTATTGGTATCAATATTTTCCTTGCTGCTGACAAGAGTAACTCCCTTGCCCTGTAGAATATCAATTATATTGAGCAAATCTCTTGTAGAGCGTCCAAGTCTGCTGATGCTCTCGATGTACAAGGTATCGCCTTCACGGACATAATCAAGCATAGCTTTCAGCTCAGGACGATTAGTATTCTTACCAGATATCTTCTCAGCAAATATGCGCTCAACCTGATACTGCTGCATCAGAGCTTCTTGTCGTGCCGTTTCCTGATGTTCCGTTGAAACACGAATATATCCGATTTTACTCATTAGAATACTCCATAACACGCATCATAAACACTTTCGCATTCCTCAAACCTTATAGCCCTAAGTGTTTCGTGGAGCAGGTTTGTATCGACAAGCATATCCTCAACCTCATCGGGAGTGTAACCGTAGTCAAGAAGAAGTTCTACATCAGACGAATCTACGCCATAACAGCCGCAATATGCAAGGAGCAATTCTTCGTGAATAGGATAATAGTCAGCGGAATTGTACCAACCAAAACGACTTGAAGCTGTGAGGTATTCAAATTCT
>JAFQHO010000042.1 GCA_017397925.1 Ruminococcus sp. | reverse complement strand
CTTATGACCATTGGACTCAACTGTGAAGTCCATAACTGTGTCCTTAGCTGAATCGTATGTAACTGTTGCGCCTGTTACTACGAAATCATTCTGAACATTTCCGCCCTGTGAAGGAGGATCTGTTGGTGTAGAAGAACTACCGCCACCGTTTCCAACGATGAGCTTTCCGGGAACAACCTTAGCGTCGAACTCTACGATAGGTCCAACTACCTCACTGGGCTGCTCAACTACGTGGAAGTACTCAAGGTCGATTGTGTATGTACCATCTGCAATATTTGCAGGTACATCAAGTGTAAGGCTAATAATTGCCTCGCCGTCTGTGAATGTACGGGGATCCTGTGAAGAGGGATCCATACATTTACATGCCCACTGCTCGCCTAATGCTTCCCAAGCAGGCATATCTTCGAATGCATAGCAGAAACCATCTACCTCAGCCTTGATACCAGCAGGAAGATCTGCAAGTACAAAACCGATCATTGCACCCTTATGACCATTGGACTCAACTGTGAAGTCCATAACTGTGTCCTTAGCTGAATCGTATGTAACTGTTGCGCCTGTTACTACGAAATCATTCTGAACATTTCCGCCCTGTGAAGGAGGATTTGTTGGTGTAGAGGAACTACCGCCACCATTTCCAACGATGAGCTGTCCAGGAACAACCTTAGCGTCGAACTCTACGATAGGTCCAACTACCTCACTGGGCTGCTCAACTACGTGGAAATACTCAAGGTCAATGTCATATGTGCCATCTGCGATATTAGAGGGAACATTGAGTGTAAGGCTTACAATTACCTCACCGTCATTAAATGCGCGGGGATCCTGTGTGGAAGGATCCATACACTTAGATGCCCACTGTTCTCCTAATACTTCCCATGCAGGCATATCATCAAATGCATAGCAGAAACCATCTACCTCTGCCTTGATTCCTGCAGGAAGATCAGCAATTTCAAAGCCAATCATTGCGCCCTTATGGCCGCCGGACTGAACTGTGAAATCAATAACCGCATCCTTACCAGCTACATAATTAACCTTGGAACCTGTTACAACGAAGTCATTCTGAACAGCATATTTATTAGCAGCTCTGTCTATTACTTCCTCCATACTAACATTAGGCTGCACAGCGGATACTCCGCCGGCAGCACTAACATTAAAGGATGAAGCAAATGCACTTGTTACAAAAGAACTAGCCATTAAGACAGACGTTACTGCTGAAAGCAGTTTCTTCATTTGTGCATTTCCTTTCCGAGCATATGCTCTATTTAATTACTTTATAAAATGCGTTACTCTTAAAAATTACTTAAGATCAGCAGCTGTCCAAGGAAGCTTCTTGCCATCGTTAAGGTGTACGAGGCTCTGAATGATAGCCTTGGAGTCGTTTTCATCAGGTGTACCAGCCTTAGCGTCGCAGCAGTCAGCATTGATCTTGCCCTGAGCTGTCATAGCGTAAGCAGAGTTGTCGTTGAGCCACTTGTTGAGTACAACAACGTCAGCGATATCTACCTTGCCATTGCAGTTAGCATCACCGTAAAGAACATCACCTGTAGGAGCTTCTGTAGGCTGAGGAGCAGATGTAGGAGCCTGTGTAGGATCCTGTGATGAGCCGCCACCAACGATAAGCTTACCAGGAACTACTGTAGCGTCGAACTCAACGATTGGTCCGATCTTCTCAGAAGGCTGCTCAACTACGTGGAAGTAATCGAGGTCGATTTCATATGTACCAGCCTTGATATCAGCAGGAACATTGAGTGTAAGGCTGATGATTGCCTCACCGTCTGTGAATGTACGAGGATCTGATGTAGCGGGATCCATACACTTACAAGCCCACTGCTCGCCTAATGGCTCCCAAGCAGGCATATCTTCGAATGCATAGCAGAAACCGTCTACTTCAGCAGTGATACCAGCAGGAAGATCTGCAAGCTCAAAGCCGATCATAGCACCCTTGTGGCCGCCAGACTTAACTGTGAAGTCCATAAGTGTATCCTTACCAGCTTCATATGTAACCTCATCACCTGTTACTACGAAGTCAGCCTGAGTATTAGAGCTTCCACCGTTTGTAGGAGCCTTTGTAGGAGCCTCTGTAGGCTGCTGAGATGCGCCTGAACCAACGATGAGCTGTCCGGGAACAACCTTAGCATCGAACTCAACGATTGGTCCGATCTTCTCAGAAGGCTGCTCAACTACGTGGAAGTAATCGAGACCGATATCATATGTACCGTCTGCAATGTTTGAAGGAACTGTGAGTGCAAGGCTGATGATAGCTTCGCCATCAACGAATGCACGTGGATCTGATGTAGCAGGATCCATACACTTACAAGCCCACTGCTCGCCTAATGGCTCCCAAGCAGGCATATCATCAAATGCATAGCAGAAACCGTCAACTTCAGCAGTGATACCAGCAGGAAGATCTGCAAGCTCAAAGCCGATCATAGCACCCTTGTGGCCGCCGGACTGAACTGTGAAGTCCATAAGTGTTTCCTTACCAGCTTCATATTTAACCTTATCACCAGTTACTACGAAGTCAGCCTGAACATCTGTACTGCCGCCTGTAGAGCCGCCCTGTGTAGGTGCCTTTGTAGGAGCTGCTGTAGGAGTTGCTGTAGGTGCCTTTGTAGGAGCCTCTGTAGGCTGAGGAGTTGTAGAACCGTTACCCTCGATTGTGATTGTAAGGCTCTTGCAGTTGAGGTTGCCAGCGTCCTTAGTATAAACGCCGCCGCCGTCAGAGCTCTCGATCATTGTAGACCAAACGTCAGGGAATGCAGGATCGGGAACCATGTTGATGAACTCGATTGTGTATGTACCAGCAGGTGTTCCCTTGGGGAATGTACAGTCAAATACGAAGCCAGGGAAAGAGTCAGATGCTGTACCTGTCCAAGCGTAACCGCCTGTGTAAGGCTCAGCCCAGATGAGTGAACCCCAAGCTGTATCCCAGTTCTGTGAATTCTGCTTTGTATCAAGGCTGCACTGATATGTACCTGTGCCCTTGAACTGAGAACCCTTCTTGGAAGTTGCCATTGTACCTGTCCAAGTAACGAGGTTAGCAATATCAACAGAAGAACCGTCAGCAATTGTTACTGACTGATTAGCATTGAAATATTTCTGGTTAGGAACATAAGGCACTCTTATGGGATTTCCATCAGCATCAACACCGTCATAACCAAAAAGAACCTTTGAAGCGTCGCCGTCCTTAGAAGTAACACCGAAAGATGCACGAATTGACTTTGTATCAGCAGTCTTTTCTACATAGTAAAGACCAACGGGAATTGTAACGTCGCCAGCAGCGATATCAGCTGCAGAAATTGTTGTGCTTACAGCCTTGTTATCCTTATCAACGAATGCTCTGAGTTCAAGTGTCTTGGAAGCCTCAGCAGCTACTGTTGTAAAAGGAATAGCTGAGCCTACTAATGATGCAGCCATTGCCATTGCAGATGCTGCAGAAATAAATTTCTTCATTTGTAATAATTCCTTTCTTTTAGGTTTTTAAACCTATTAATAACTTATAAATTGGGTTTGTATTCCTTTGTAAGGGGGACAAATCAGATAATCCTGGAATCGACGGCAATTAAAGCTTATCAATAATTCCGGCAGTAAGTTTCTGAATCTCAACAGCGTCTGCTGCTGTAACACCTACGGGTGAAACAACATCTGCATTTGCAGCACCTGTTTCTGAAAGACCGTACTTATCAGGGTTACCGATTGACTGGAAAATTGCTGCTGCGTCTGCCATTGTAACATCGCCGTCACAGTTAGCATCGCCCTTGAGCGTTACACTTGTTGAAGGTGTGCCGCTTCCAACAGTAACAGAACCTGAAGTTGTCTTTACTTCATAAGAAACACTTACATCATCTTTGATATAACCGCAGTCAATAACATCGTTTGCAACGCCTGATTCAGTATTTGTCATACGCTTTACAGGAACAATATCAATGTTAGACTTTGCACCATCTTTAGCACCTGTTGCAACTGTTCCCTTAATAGTACAAAGAACGCCCTCGCCTTTAAGCCAGTATGTTGAGTCGTCAATTGCTGTTGACCACATAACGCTGGCGAAGCCCTCATCATTCTCCTTACTAACGTTAAAAATGGGAAGCACAGATGCAGAAGGGTCGCTTGAATCAACTCCTGTCTTTGTGAGTTCGCCTGCAACGATATCGTCAATTGTGATAATAGACTTATCAAACTCAATTGAGAAGCTGCATCCGCGAACACCGGGATCAGGAATGTCTGCGAGTGTCACCTCCACCTCAAATGTCTCACCAGCCTCAGCCTTTACGTTGCCTGCGCTAATCTGCACTGTTTCGCCTGCAGCGGCAGCTGGGATAAGTGAGCAAACGGAAAGTGAAAGCATAGCTGCTGCCATAGTTCCGATGACTATCTTTTTTGTCTTCATGTTTTTTTCCTCCTTCTTCATTAATTGTTTATATAACAAAGGAACAACTGCCCCTTTAATTATATCAAATCTTACGCTGACATCCACTGCGGATGTCATTGACACAAGACTTTGTACAGTCTCTGTCACATCATAAACAAACACAGTTCTTCACATTATCGCAGTATCAGCATAAGACGCATCACACTGCCGTGATGAGATGTTAATCCCAGTTTCTATATTTATTCATGATTACATTATATATCAAGTCTTCAAAAAAGTAAATAGGTTTATATTGTTTTTGGTATTTTAAATAAACACAAGGCATCCTTTTTGCACAGTTTGCACAATCCATTTAAGCTTGATTTTACGCTAATTAAGCGGTTTGTGAACAAATTGTGAATTAATTTCTCACTTATCAAGCTTGCGGAATTCCTCGGGTATTGCATTAGCAATTATCTCATTCAGTACGTCATAACTGAAATAATTGTACGTTCCGGCGGGTATCGCATAGGCTATGCCGTGTGCAGCCGCCATTTCAGGCGTATACTTGCTGTATGGGTATACTGCAAGATTAGCATAATCTCCTACTTCATAGTGGATTATATTCGGGATAACTCCCACATTTTCCAGACGAACCTCACCGGTTGAACCGTCTACCACAATATCAAAATCAGGCATTTCGCCTACAAGATTAAAATTGTCTGTCTGGCAGCATATGAAATTACCCATAGAATAGAAAACAAAGCCCTTTGTGCCGTCTTCACGCTCTATCCATTCCATAGTTTCTGCTGTATGGGTATGAGCGCCGAGTATAACATCGGCTCCCCAATTAACCATCTGATTTGCAAGAGCAATTCTGTCTTCAGAAACAAGAGTTGTATCCTCAACACCCCAGTGTGCCGCTACAATAACAGCATCAGCAATTTCATTGGCTTCCTTAATCTGACGTTCAATAACGTCTGTCTCGTGATTCATAACAACACGGAGAGGTGAATCATAAGGGATTTCGAAGCCGTTAAGATGCTCCGCATAGGAAAGAAATGCTACTTTTACCCCGTTGACCTCACGTACACGGATATTATTTGAATCTTCCTCGTTGAGATAAGCTCCAAGAACTGTCAAATCGTGAACAGCAGCCTTATCGTTCCAGAAATTGATTGATTCTATAGTTGCTGATGCTCCGAAATCAAGAAGATGATTATTTGCCATTGTGAAAACATCAAAGCCAAGGTCGATTACTGCATCTGCAACCTCAGGCGGAGAGTTAAACAAAAGCGCGCCGCCATCAGCGCCCCTTATAGGATTGCTCTGGCTTATAATGGTTTCCTGGTTGAGTATTGCAAGGTCTGCACCCTCAATAAGGTATTTCACAGGCTCATAAAGGGGCTTGAAGTTGTAATTCTCGCCTGGTCCTGCAAGTCTTTCTGCATTCTTAAAAACCGAATAGTGAATCAGATTATCACCTGCAGCTATAACGTGAACTCTTTTATCCTCGGGGACAGGTTCAGTTGTAGGCTCTGCTGTCGGTGCTTCCGTAGTAACTGACGGTTCTGCAACAGGGGCATTCTCTATCGGTAATTCGCCCATTTTTCCTACAGTTCTTGTCGAACATCCCGTACAGGTCATTATAAATGCTGCAAATACCGATGATACCGCAGCAAATTTTGTTCTGAGCTTCATTGAAATCTCCTTTTTTCTCTGCAGCCTGACAATTGCGTACACATTTTTCCTCATTTTTTATTATAACACATTACTTTTTATTTTGCAATTGTCATTTTGCACTTTCTACTGATTTTTTATGCTTTATTTTTGATTTATCACAACATTCCGCAATATTACGTGATTTCAGCCACTTCGTCACATCTGACGAATTTTTCTAACATTTTTTATGCAACCTGTCCAATTGCAGTTGTGTAAACTCTTCTGCAAGGCTTTCTGCCTCAGCATACGAAGAAAGGGTATAGCATCTGCCGCGGAATTTAGCAGAACCGTAATAACCGTTCATGTACCAAGCAGCGTGTTTTCTTGCCTCATGTATAGCAAATTCCTCAGGCTTTGCACTATTTTCCAACATAAGTCTTATGTGGCGCAGCATAACATTCATTTTTTCTTCAACTGTCGGACGGTTATATTCTCTGCCCTCAATCGCTGCCCTTATTTCTTCGAAAATAAAGGGATTGCCATAACTGCCCCTGCCTACCATAACAAGATCGCAGCCCGTTTCACGGTACATACGCAGACAGCTTTCACCGTCGATTATATCGCCGTTGCCTATTACAGGGACTTTTACAGCCTCCTTGACAGCTTTTATAATGCTGTAATCGGCAGTACCGCTGTAGAACATATCTCTTGTACGTCCGTGAACTGCAATTGCTGCCGCACCTGCGGACTCCACAGCTTTTGCCATTTCCACCGCATTTATTGTATCAGCCGACCAGCCGCTTCGTATTTTGACCGTTACAGGGACATCTCCTGCTGCTTTTACTGCGGATTCTGTTATTTCAGCGGCGAGCTTAGGATTTTTCATAAGCGCTGAACCTGCTCCTGTATTTACAACCTTAGGAACGGGACAGCCCATATTTATATCAATAATATCCGGCTTGTACTCCAGTACAATTTTAACAGCCTCCGCCATAAAATCCGCTTCATAGCCGAAAAGCTGAATTCCCATAGGACGCTCGCCCTCGGTTATAGTACAAAGCTCCGCTGTTTTCTTGTCGCTGTAGCATATGCCCTTAGCTGATACCATTTCGCTGACGGTATATGCCGCACCGTACTCTCTGCACACAAGTCGGTATACTCTGTCTGCCACACCTGCCATCGGTGCTAATGCCGCCGTTTTTTCCAGCGTTACATTTCCGATTTTTATATTATCCATTTGACTTATTTTCATCTTTCTTCTTGAATACAAACAGCTTGCTGAGCAGATAATTCGCAACGAATATAATAACCTGACTTGCAAAAGTAATAATCGACTTGCTAATATGGAGAATATCACAGAAAACGAAGAATATCACCCATTCCATAGCAAGTGTAGCAAGTCTTGCTCCGTAGAATGAAACAAATACGGCAAAAAACTCTTTTCCACCGTTTGTTTCGTTCTTAAACACATATTTTTTGTTGGTAAAAAAGGCGAATGTCACGGCACATACCCACGAGAATACAACGCCTGCGGTAGTTTCCCATTTAGGCTCACCTGGAACTAATCCAAAGAACGCAAGCTTTGTCACAATAGAAACAACTGTTGTCAGTACGCCGAAAACGAGATAGAGCCATTTTTCCTCATATTTGTAATAGACATCCTGAATCTTTTTCGGGAAAATTCCCACAAAGGCCTTTATTAATTTTTCCATTTGAAACATCCTTTCATATGCATATATATTTATTATACCAATTATCCACATTATTTTCAAGTGCATTTTCAAAAAAAGTATACTTTCTGCAAATTATTGGTCATAATCAACAAAAAGAAGAACCGCCGCGAATATTTCCGCGGCGGCCATTTTGTATTATGCTATTGTTTATTTCTTTTTCCAATTAAAAATTTCTTTTTCCCTATGATGCTATTATACTCCATTTGACCGTATATTGCAATAACAGCTTTGTTTCAGCTAAAATACAAATTGGTTACAAAAATGACAAATTCCGTTCACACATCAAAAAAGACAGTATTTTAACATTTTTCTTTGTGCAGTTCTGGCAATATTTTCTTTGTCGTTTTCTGCTTTTTCTGCATAGAATATATTATACGGCAATATCCCTGTACATCGGCTGATGTCTTTAAGGCACCGGTGCCGCCCATGAGCAGCTGTACGGAAATAGTGCTGTTTTATATAGATACGGGATAGCATTCTGAAATATATCAGAATTGCTGTCCCTGTTTTTTTCTTCTCTCGGCTATCTCGCTGTATTTCCGCTTTGTAGCAAGACCACCCCTGATATGCCTCTCCTGCTTGTTTATTTCCAGTATATCCTTAACTTCCTTGTATAACACGGGATTTTCCTTTTTCAGCCTTTCACTTACGTCCTTATGTACGGTACTTTTTGATATCCCGAATTTTTTTGCCGCTGACCGCACTGTTGCCCGATTTTCTATTATGTACTGTCCCAGCATTATTGCCCTCTGTGCAGGCTGTTCCTTCACTCCGACCACTCCCTTTATTGCTTATTCTGCGGACAGTAAATGTATATGCAGAACATTTAGGGATAATTCGGAATTAAGAATTATGAATTAAGAATTAATAAGGACGGTGGATAAATTTCTGACGTTGTTTTTTATATGCTGATATATTCAAAACGGGCGGATAATATCCACCCCAACACAACATTACGGTATATAGCCAATTCGTAGGGACTGCCTTTTGCAGTCCGTAGTTTATAATTCGTAAATCTTTGAAACATACATAAATATGATGCAATCACAACGGCTTTGTGATAGAATAATAGTGTCCTATAAAAAATTTACAAATTTTTTCAAATTCACTGCGAAAAATTACTTCTTGCGGTATCTAATAAGTGAAAGCAAATTTGCAGAAACTGAAAGGAGGAAATCAAATGGACAACGATGCGGATCGCTACCGCCGTTTCCTGAATGGTGATGATAATGAACTTGTTGTAATTATTGATACCTATTATCAGGGCTTATCTCTTTATCTGAACAGCATTGTAAAAAACATCTGTGCAGCGGAAGAAATAATGCAGGATACTTTCGTTAGACTTGCCGTCAAAAAGCCGAAATTCAATGGTAAAAGCAGTTTTAAGACATGGCTCTATGCAATAGCAAGAAATACCGCTTTGAAATATCTCCGTGAGTGTTCACGTTATACGGAAAATTCCATTGATGAAGCATTTCAGCTTTCTGATGAAACAGATATTGAACAGCAATATCTCATTGAAGAACGAAAAATTCAGCTGCACACAGCAATGAAAAAGCTTAATCCCGAATATGCACAGGTTTTATATCTGAAATATTTCGAGGATTTTGATTCGGATTCCATTGCAAAAATAATGAAAAAATCAAAGCGTCAGGTAGGAGATTTGATATACCGAGCAAAAAACGCGCTGAAAAATGAACTTGAAAGGACGGGTTTTATTTATGAAAAACTCTAAGGAAATTGCAAATGCCGTATTACAGGCACGTGATGAACATATGGAACAGCAGGCAATCAGAAACAGAAAATTAAGAAAAATTTCAGCAATCAGCGGCACAGCCTGTGCTGTATGCCTGACCGCTGTCGGTGCAGGATATTTCAATTCTGTTCAGAAAAATGTTCCTGTTTCAGATGCAGGAAAAACATATATTGACAATATCGCTGAACAGCCTGTTATTGAAAAAAAGGCTGAAACTCCTGTTATTGTAGAAAAGAACGAAGATGTTACAAATATTGTTCCCTCTGAAACTGTATCTGATACCGCAGAAAAATCCTATGTTTTTATCTCGGATTCTGTAGTATCCGATGCTGACATAGTTGAAACTCCGCAGGCAGAAGTTCCGGAGGAAGCTGTAATTCCCGAAATACCACAGACGAATATTGAAGCAGATAATTCAAATACAAATATTGAAAAGCCTGATAACAATATACCAAATTCAGAAATTCAGCAGACTTCTGAAAATAATGAAATCTCATCCAACGACAATGAAGAAAATGATGTTTGTCACTTTATGAAACATGTAATCATTGATGATGTAGGTTATGTCGAATATAATGCAGGTACAGCAACTTATACCCCCGATATCTGCCTTGGTTCTCCCAGCGATTACGACGGAAATTACAGGGCATTTTTCAGTGATATTCCTGCAACCCTCTACACCTCAAAAGAAAATCCCGATATTCTGATTGTTGACGAAAGCGGTACAATCGTTTATCTGATAAAAACACGATAAAATCATACTTATGCGACATCAGCATATACTCCAACAAAAAAGACTGCCGTTATCATTGGCAGTCTTTTTGCTGTATATCAGTTCTGATGCCTTACAACTCCGTACTCGTCATCAAGACGGAAATAGGGGCAAGCATAATTCGTACCCGATAAAAATCGGCACATCTCATCCTCGTCAAGGTTTATCATACACACATAGCAGTCATAATCCTCGTCATAGACGTAATTTGTACACATTTCGCAGTTGGTTGATTTATTCTTGTTCATATCTTATGTACCTCTATCAATTCAATAAAATCTGTTAAAGTCAGCTCACAGCTTGTATAAATCTCTGATACTCCATTTTCTTCTGAAACCGTGTCTTTGATTATTACCTGATTTTTTCCTCGTTCAATCAGCACACTATATTGATTACATTCATATTCACAGCAAACAATATTTTCAGACTGTGCTATTGTAAGAAGCTCAGAAGCCATATCTTGATTACTCAATTCAGTTTCGGCAAAATCGTATACAATATCATTCATTATATTTCATCTCCAGACGTTAAAGCTTATTTCTGTTACTACATATTTATTATACCACACTTTTCCCCTTCTGTCGATACCGCAGAAAAAATTTCTCCCCCTTGCACAAGTATGGCTTTCGCTATTGTCTATTCTGAAACTCTCCCTCATCTGTCAGTAGCGGCAAATCCCCATTTTCCCCGTTGAGAATTTTTCCGAGAACCGTGACAATATCACATTTTTCCGTAAGATTCTTTTCCTCCGCGCGTTTCAGAATTCCCACGATTTCCTCTGCTTTGCGTTTTTTCAGTATCTCTCCCACGTTTTCAGCATAGGCAACACGGCAAGCAGGTGGAACTTTCCATTGATTCAGCACAAATTCAAGTGTATTGCTTTCCGCTCCCTGCTCCAGTACCACAAGCTCTGTATGTCCTGTGAATATTTCCTTGCCAAGAGCAAGCTCTGCCGCCGATTTTGCATCCTCAAGAGTATCAGCTGAAAGAGAAATCACCTGCTCCTCCAGATAAAAAGAAAATGTCACATTATCCCCTTCAATAGCTGCCGCCCTGACATATGCCATTTCATTTACATCTATACCCGTACTGCATCCAGTTAAAAATATACACATTACTGCAAGAATGATTTTATTCATACCCTTATTTTCCTCTTGATAAAATATATTATGGGAACAATTATTAATCCCATTACTGCCAGTACTGCTGTTATAATACCGAGATAACGCCATTTCTCCGATACAGCACCTATAACCGCCATTATTATAAGAATTATGCTGCATCTGTAACGCTTTATAAATGGGAATACTTCGCCTATAAGATACTCTGCCGCTGATGCCTGCACCGCTATTGAATAAACAGCAAAGACAGTAAATACTATAAGAAACAGCGAATCTATACGCTGTACAGAAAAAGGCTGTGTAAGCTGTGCCGCCCATACTATAGGGAAATCAACTATTTCCATTATACCGCCGCTGACAAGTACTCCTGTTATAAGCACAGCCGCCGATATTATTCCCTTTGCTATGAAATAACCAACAGCTGTACGCGTTATATTGTCCTTTACAAAGCCAAGCAATACGGTAAAGCCTGCAAATCCTCCGCTTAAAGCAAAACCCTTTGACAATTCACGAAAAAATCCTGTAAATTCAGCCGATTTTATATTTACCGCATCAGAATGAATTACCGCCGATACAACAACTATACCAAGGCATACAGCACCTAAAGCCGCCGCAATTACTGCTGAACGTGACATAGCTTTTATACCCGATGAGGCTATATACAAGCATACAACGGCAATCAGTATAGTTGTTATGATACTGCCCCTTTTTCCGAAGCTTTCAAAGGGGATAAAAACAAGCTCTCCTGCTTTCGTAAGCATTGAAAAAAGCATCCCGCCCCATAATATTATACCTGCAAGAAGTGTAATCTCTCCAACTTTTCCGCATTCGTTAAGCGTTCCCCTCTTTTTGTACATACATATCAAGGGAATGGCAAAAAGAAACTGTATCAGACTACCAATTCCGAAGCCTGCCGCAGTAGCCGCAGATATTTCACCACCAAGGCAAAAAAGAACAAATATATCATTTATCAGCATCAGCGAACATAACTGAAATGATGTTATTTTATTACTCATGATATTCCTCCACGGTAAAATTCCTGTTCTGCATTTTTCGAAATCCCATACGGAACAGGGTATCTCCCATTCCCTTTGAAGAAAATGGGGAAATCGGAGCTGTAAAGGGAAATCCATAATCCTCTGTACCGCATATATTCGTCAGAACGGCACAGGCAAGCACGCTTATGCCGAAAAAACCAAGTATTCCTCCTGCGGCAAGAAATGCAAATCTCAGCAAGGTAATCTGCGGGTTTAAATCGGGAACAACAAGACCACCCAATACCGATAATGCTGTAATTGTCAGCAAAGGAGTGCTTACAAGTCCCGATTTTACTGCCGCATCGCCAATAATAAGTCCGCTTATAATGCTCACGGCACCGCCTACAGGCTTTGGCAGGCGCACTCCTGCTTCGCGTATGACCTCGTACATAATCAGCACAATAAAAGATTCCGTCAACAGCGAAAGAGGCGCGTTTTCCTCCTCCTGTGCAAGAAGCATCAATAGCGTACTGTTGAGCAGTTCGGGATGATACATAACTATCGCCGTATACACCGCAGGCAGCAGAAAAGACAGCACAAAGGCTCCATAACGAATCCACCGCAGAAAAACGGCATAAAAGGGCTTATGTGCGTAATCATCAATGGTGTGAAAGCTTTCGCATAACAGACGAGGGATAATTATTCCATAAGGCACACCGTCAACAAGTATAACTGCCCGTCCCTCGATAAGCTTGGAGCATACCACATCGGGACGCTCAGTCAAGCCTGTACTGTTAAACAACTCAAAGCTCTTTTTTTCAACAAATGGGCGGATATAACCTGTTGAAAGTATGGTTTCCAAATCTATTTCATCAAGGGATTTCATTATGCGGTCAAGAAGCCGCGGCGGTACACGATCTTTCATATAGCAAAGGCATATTTCCGTATTGGATTTGCTCCCCTTTGTCATCATCTTTGTTACAAGTTCGGGAGTTTTTAATCTGCGCCGTATAAGTGATAAATTCGTGCGGATAGTTTCGGAAAATCCCTCGTGACTGCCTAAAATATTTCCCTCTCCCGACGGCTCCTGCACTCCCCTTGTGGAAAAGCCCTGTACGCCGAAAGCAAGGGCGGTATTCGCTCCCTCGGCAACAAATACCGCAAATCCCGAATGTATAAGCCGCAGTAAATCGCCGTAGTTGTCGGGATTACTCCTGTCGGCTGAAAGGAGCATATGTGCCTGTATATAGTCAAAAAGTCCCTGTGCATTGGCTTGCTTAGGCAAATCTGTAATGGGAGCAAGCACCATATCAGCCGCCGCCCGTGAGGACAGCATACCGTCACAGCAAAGAAATGCACATTTTATGCCGCCTGTGACAAATTCATTTACAAGTATATCCGTTGAATGTCCCGTTATTTTCTTGATGTAATTGAGATTTTGCTGTAAATCCGCATAAATACGCTGTTTTTTGTAGTCGTTCCCTTTCATACTCTCACCTCTACCATAGTATTACCATATTTCAAGGGGATATGCAGAAACCCCGACTTCATAAGAAATCGGGGTTGTAAATTATTCTATCAGCCTGCATTATTCATCATTTTCAAGCATTTCAACTTCGGTGTTAAATACATAGTCAATCTTCCATTCGTCATCTTCAAATACTAATACAACATTTCTGATTTTTTCTTCGCAAGCAGTTTCAGCAGACTTATATTTTCTTTTTACTAAAATACGCTCACTGCTCTCAAACTCGATGATAACATCAGAAGTATATTCAGCTAATTCAAAATCACATTGTCTTACATATAATTCGCCATTGATATCGTCATAAACAGCAAAATTGATATGCTCATAATCATCATCAAAATTCTCTGCAATGTCCATACTTCCGTCTACTATGTAGTCGCTCAATTCGCTACCAAGGTAGAAATTCAAATCGTAACCAAAAATAGTTGCTGTTGAAAAGTCATCTTCGTCATATCTCTGTTTTGTATAAATACTTCTTAATTCGTCATACAAATCACGTCTGCAAGTAAAACGAGGGTCGGTAACTTTGTAGAATATGGCTTCATATGGCTCCTCAAATTGTGCTGAATCATCAGAACAAACTACATCAATTACTGTCATATCATTTTCATCATATGAAACATCGCCGTAACAAATTATATTCTCCAGTTCAAGCAGTTTGTCTGTTAATTCTGTTGCAATTGCGGTGTAGTCTTCTACGACATTACTTTCATATTCTTCTAACGCTTCCCAATCCACAAAATCTTCTTCATCGTGTTCATAAGTAGCATATACTCGTTTAACTTTCCACTTTCCTGCTTCAATAATAAAGTCAAAGTGTATTTCTTCACATTGAGTCTCTGTAGAAAAATATTTTGTCTTCTCTCTTGTTGCTGTAAAACGGTCTTCTCCAGCAACTCCGACAGAAACATCTGACGTATATTCACGGCTTACAAAATCATGAGTATTTATCGGCTGAACATAAAGCTGTCCGTTATACGTAATATAGTAAGGCAAACGCTCTTCACCACAATCAAATCTTGTACCGATTTCATATTCGCTCAAATCATTACCAAGCCAGCTTACTATGCCGCTTTCATCAATCCACAAACCGTTTCTGTAATCATCCTTAGGATTAAATTTAAATGATGTAAAAGAACGTATGGAAGTATATATATCCTGACAACTGTTAAAACGTTCATCTGTAACCCTGCAGTATTTTATTTCTCCACCATGTAATGTTTCCCACTCTGGATCTGCTGAATTATAGGCATAAAATGTTATACTGTCATTTTCATCATATTCAATATCAGCGTCATACAATATTTTTTCAAATTCAAGAACTTTATCAGTAAGCTGCTGTGCAATTGCATTGAAATCAGTTTCTTCACTTCCAACACCCTCTGTATCAATAACAGACTCTGAAAACTTGTCAATAAGCCATTCACCGTCAATGTAAAGGAATTTGAACTCTGATCTTTTTATAATGTTTTGATTTGGCAAAATATCAGCATACCTTACAGCAGTAAAACCATTTTCAATGACATCGGTAATTTCAATTGTATCGTTATATTCATAAACAATTCCCACAGGATTAATTTCAGAAGGATTAATTTCAGAATTAGGAGTAAGCATATAAAGAGAACCGCTGTGTTCAACATAATCAGATACCCATATACAATAAGGTGATTCCCAGTCATTATCATCTTCAAGATCAAATGCCACAGGTTCGTATGACTCATCGAACATTTTATTAGCAAATAACGATCGGTCAACAGAACTTCCACTTTCAAATTCGCTGACATCTGTACCTAAATAGGCAAAGAACGGCACAGAAATAGAATCCGCCTCAACCGGAACTGAACAAGTATCCCACGGAAGATCTGCATTAATATAGCTTTCCTCGGGAAGATAATACGTTGTGGTTATGTTTCTCAATGCGTCGTATATATCCTGCGAGCATTTAAAACGCTCATCTGTTACCTTGTAAAAAATACGATCATAAATTTCTGGATTTTCAATCGTATCATCAAAAATTCCGATTTTGTAGGTCAGCGTATCATTTTCATCATATGCCGCACCCCTTGATGAAATAATATTTTTCAACTCCAAAAATTCATCAGTAAGCTTTCGTGCAACTGCCTCATATTCATTCCCATCAAGTTGTTCAGAAATACTTTCTGAAATATCTGTATCCGAACCACCACGGGTAAGAGCAATTCCGCCACCTACAACGCTAACTGCAACAACAGCCACAGCGGCAAAACTTGCAATCTTCTGCCAAACAGGCTTGCGATAACGCTCAACTCCCGATACTTCAATATAATTCCCCTTATTTTCTGTCATTTGTTTATTGTATTTTTTCTTACTCATTGCATATAACCTCTCTTTGTCGGCGGAACTTAAAGGAGGATATTTTTCTGTAATTCTGTCAATAGTCTTTTCGTCGGCGTTATCGAAAAAATGTCGTATATTCATCTTATATCCTCCCCTGTTATTCCTGCATCACAAAGCAGCTTTTCAAGCTTTTTCTTTGCTCTGCTGATTCGTTTCTGTACTGTCCAATCGCTCATATGTAAATGTTTTGCAATTTCCCATGATGTCCTGCCATAAAAGAAGTAAAAGACTATGATTGACGAATCAGGCTCACCGAGCCTGTCTATGCAATCCATAATTATTTCACGTAATACAGCCTTTTCCGTTTCGTCATCAACTCGAATGTCAGAAGAAAGGGTCGGAAATTCTTCATCGTCAATTGATACTGTTCTGCCTGTTTTTCCCGATAATTTACGGAAATAATCAACGGCAATGCGTTTGGTAATCGTACCGATTATGCCTTTCAGGTCACCATTTCTGTTGCTCTCGCTATCAAAATATCGGAATATAGCCGCAAATGAATCACTTAAGCATTCCTCAATATCCTCCTTTGAGCCACAGTCATTAAGCTTATTGGCACAAATAGAATATACATATCCCGAATATTCGTCAAACAACTTACGATGAGCATTTTCAGCAGACCTCAGCATAAGCGCCTTAAATTCGCTGTCAGTCAAGCCTTTCACTCCTTTTGAACATGTTCATATAATACACTCGTAATTACTCACCTATTTCGGACAGGTTTTTATATATTTTTTTATTTTAATTTTATCATTAAAAACAAAAAAGCACCCCTTTTCAAGGAGTGCCTTATCAAGTGCCGGCATTGAAATAATTTCCCGGGCCGTCGCCAGCCAAGTATCGTCTTCGCTACAGAGCTTAACTTCCGTGTTCGGAAAGGGAACGGGTGTGACCTCTGTGCCATAAACACCGACTCTTAAAAACTGAATAAGGAT
>JAFQHO010000041.1 GCA_017397925.1 Ruminococcus sp. | reverse complement strand
TCTTCTATTTTTTTCCAAAATGTGTTATAATATACTTACATATAAAATATACTTCTCAAGGAGCGATAAAAATGGCTATTACAGAAGCAGTTGAAAATTATCTTGAAACCATACTTATTTTGTCAAAGGCTCAGCCTGACGTTCACGCTATAGATATATGCTCATATCTGGGATATTCTCGTCCTACTGTATCAATTATCCTTAAAAAAATGAAAGATGAAAAGCTCGTTGAAGTCAATAGCGATAACCATATAACTCTTACCGATGAGGGCAGAGTCATCGCTGAAAGAATTTTTGAGCGCCACAATCTCCTCTCATCTTTCTTCATATATCTCGGCGTTAAAAAAGACCAGGCTCTTGAAGATGCCTGCAAAATTGAACACGACCTCTCACAGGAAACATATGACCTTCTGAAAAAGCACTATGAAAAGCTGACTCAGGAAAACGATAAATAAACTGACCATCACGGGCTGATACGTATATCAGCCCTTACACATCTTTTATTACTGCAAAAGGAGTGCAAATGGATAAATATAATAGTTTCAGACAGGAATTTCCTGTTTTCACCTATAAGAACTACACTATTGACGAAACAGCTGATGCTGTAAAAATCAGCTATAAATTCTCCATCGACGGGCTTGCGGAATTCAATCCCACGTGGACATTCCCTAAACCTGCTGACTTCACTGTAAATGGCGACCTCACTTTTGAACGTCTTGTATTCTCCCTTGGTATGGCAGAGGCTGTAAGTTACTGGAAAGCTGCTTGCTCCCCTGTTATGCGTGTGGAATGCGGTGAGCTTTCGGCTGAGCAGGTGCAGTGGTGGAAAAAGCTGTATTTTCTCGGACTTGGAGAGTTTTTCTATATAAACGGCATTAATGCGGATATGGAATCATTTATTGATATTCAATCTCTCGGAAAATTCACCTGTTCATCAGCTGCTGAGCGTACTGCTCCAACAGGCTGTCTTGTACCAATCGGCGGTGGTAAGGATTCCGCACTTACTCTTGAAACTCTTACACAATCAGGTATGAAATGCCGCTGCTACGCTATAAATAGCCGCTGCTCCATATCAGAAACGGTACGTGCGGCAGGTCTTTCCGATGATTCGCTTATAACCGCCAAAAGAGGTTTTGACCGTTCACTTGTGGAGCTTAATAAGCAGGGCTATCTCAACGGTCATACGCCATTTTCTTCTGTTGTGGCATTTTCTGCGGAAATTACGGCATATCTCAATGGCTTGAAGTATATCGTTCTCTCCAACGAGGACAGTGCAAACGAGAGTACTGTTGCAGGTCAGGACGTTAACCACCAGTATTCCAAAAGCTTTGAATTTGAACAGGATTTCCACAGCTACGAGGAAAAGTATCTCGGTACAGGAATATACTATTTCAGCTTCCTACGCCCCCTTTCGGAGTTTCAAATTGCAAAAATGTTCGTGAGCCACAGGAAGTATCTCCCTGTATTCAGAAGCTGCAACCTTGGAAGCAAGGTTTCCCCCGATATATGGTGTGGAGATTGCCCCAAATGCCTGTTTGTAGCGCTTATACTATCCCCATTCCTCTCCCCTGCTGAACTTGCTAATATCTTCGGGAAAGATTTGCTCAACGATGTAAATATGGAGAATTATTTCATTGAGCTTATCGGAAAATCAGAACATAAGCCTTTTGAGTGCGTAGGAAGTATTGACGAGGTAAATCTTGCTGTATCTCTTGCTGTTCGGAATATCCTTGAAAATGGCGGTGATATGCCATATCTTTTCAAGAAGTATATGGATATGGGAATATATCAACCTGAGCTTATTGACAGCAAAAACAAAGAATACTGCGGAAAATACAGCGAAAAAAATCTTCTTCCCGATAAATTTGCTGAATTATTAAAAAATGAAATGGAGCGACTTCTTTGAGTACAAATAAATTTATTGATTATATAAAAAATTATACCGAAGGCAAATCGGTGTGCATTCTCGGATTCGGACGCGAAGGAAAGTCAACTTATAATATACTGAAAAAATACTGTTCCCCTTCAGAAATTGCCATATCAGACCTCAACAATATCGACCGAAAAGCAAATAATCTCCCCGATGATGTTAAGCTTATCTGCGGAGAAAACTATCAGGAGTGCCTTGACGATTTTGATATGGTCTTCAAAAGCCCGGGAATTGTTCTCAATAAGCAGCCTAAGGAGCTGAAATGCCTTGTAACCTCCGAAACACAGGTATTTTTTGAGGTCTACCGTGAGCAGATTATCGGTATTACAGGCACTAAGGGAAAAAGCACTGTAAGCTCCCTTATTTACCATATACTGAAAGAAAGCGGCAAGGATTGCCGACTTGCAGGAAATATCGGTATACCTGTATTTGATATTGCAGAGGAAATGACTGATGATACTCTTGTTGTCTGCGAGCTTTCATGCCACCAACTTGAATATATGACAGTTTCGCCTGCCTGTGCTATTTTCCTTAACCTCTTTGAAGAGCATCTCGACCACTATGGCACTATGGAAAACTACCGCAAGGCAAAGAAAAACATCTATATCCACCAACAGGACGGCGACTGCTTGCTCATTGAAAGCACTATCGCGCCACGTCTTTCAAATGCTTACGTATACTCAATTTCTGCTGAGGACTCAAAGGCTGATATTTTCGTCAGCAATGGTATTGTGGATAACAATAACAGCGGCGATACCTATATTATCCCCACTGAAAAAATCAAGCTTTTAGGCGTTCACAATCACTATAATATCGCTGTTGCTTATTTCATAACAGCTCCCTTTGTGAATTACAAGGAATTCGAGTCAGCCCTGTGCAGCTTCAATCCCCTTGCTCACCGTCTTGAATTTGTGGGTAAATACAAGGGAATTCGCTGGTATGATGACTCCATTTCAACTG
Source organism: Ruminococcus sp. (assembly GCA_017397925.1). Classification (GTDB taxonomy): domain Bacteria; phylum Bacillota; class Clostridia; order Oscillospirales; family Ruminococcaceae; genus Ruminococcus. Next base: position 24,544 of record JAFQHO010000041.1, on the reverse strand, counting down.
CCTGTGCAACTGCAATTGAGGCTGTGAAAAGCGTTCCAGACGCTAAAACAATTCTCATAGGCGGAATGGACAGAGGTATTGATTATACGACTCTTGTTGATTTTCTTAAAACCGCAGATATTAACGTAATCTGTATGGAAGCATCAGGCAAGCGTATTTACGATATGATACAGACGGCTGATTATGCTGATATGTCACGTATTCACCTTGTTTCGCATTTAGAGGACGCTGTAAAGCTCGCCTCTGAAATAACTCCCGAGGGTATGAGCTGCGTTCTCTCCCCTGCCGCCGCAAGTTACGGTATTTTTAAGAATTTTGAAGAACGCGGCGACGCATTTAAGGAATGTGTAGCAAGATTATAAAACACAAAATCCCCGAAAAATCGGGGATTTTATTATTTTATAGCTTATTTAAATATAATCAGCAATATCTGTGATACAACAACAACGGATATAAGCGCAATGGGATAAGTTGCCGCATATGCAGAAGCAACATTCTCCGTCTTAGCTGTACCGATAAGCGTTCCAAGCGCTGGAGTTGATGTCATACCGCCTGTAATTGAGCCGAGATTGTTCAGCAGGCTCAGTTTCAGCACATACTTTGCAAAAAAGAAACCTACAATCATCGGAATAACTGTCATAACAACACCATAGAGGAAGTATACGCCCTTGAAATATGTGACGAAATTCGCTCCGCCTGCTATACCTGCGCCTATAAGGAACAGAATAAGTCCGAATTCACGGAAAACTTTGAGAGTTGTATCCTTCGGCATAACGGACATTTTTCCAAATCTGCCGAAATGGCCGAAAATCAATCCCATAAGCAAACATCCGCCTGTTGTGGTAAGGGAAAAACTGCCGAACTTGATTGAACCAACAAATATACCAACAATTGCGGCAAGTGCAAAGGGCATAATTCCGAAATCGTCCATTTCTATAAGCTTACCCTTATATTCTTTCTTTGCACCCTTTGTATCGGCTGTAATGAGAAGCTCACGTTCCTTGTTCATATCAGCTTTCATAAGCTTTGGCATAATCTGAATAAAGAGTACAACTCCGATTACTCCGAAAAGATAAGCAATACCATATCCGACGGTTACGTAATCCTCCAGAATCGCTCCGTTTGCACGGTCTGCAACTGTTGTCTTTGCCGCTGAAAATGCCGGAGTACTTGTAAGCGCGCCTGCAAGAAGTCCCACAAGCATTGACGCTGTATTTTCCGCAGGCTCTCCCGAAATTTTCGTATCAAGGAGAATACAGCCTGCACAGCTAAGTCCGCCTGTGATAATTATTACAAGTCCCAGTAATACGTAGTTTTTGAAATTTTTCTTAAAGTTTCCGAAGAAATTAGGACCTGCAATAAATCCAACAGAGGTTACAAACAGAATAAGTCCCATATTTTCTACGACTTTAAGGGCATTTTTAACGTATGTCTCTCCGCCTATCATAAGATTTTCACTTAGATTATCGTAGAAAAAACAGCCATAAAGGAGAGCTACAATAAATACACCTGCTGAACCGAGAGAAATACCCTTAATCGTAATTCTTCCTAATAAATAGCCAATTGCCGCAATGAAGAACACGGAAAACACCAGAAAAGCAACTGATGTTACAGATATAGAAAAATCGCCTATGGTAATCAAATCCATAGTAAAAACACTTCTTTCTAAATAAATTTATTCAAAAATAACAATATGCCTATTCGCACAAATCGACGGACATCTGTCCGCCGATTATATTATATTTTATGCCTTACGTGCATACTTTGGAAGCAGCATAGGTGAAGCTGTTTCATTTGCTATGCCTGCGTTTTCAAGCTCTCCATTGAATTTTTCAATATGGTCAAGAGTAAGCTTTTCAGGAATTGATGTTTCCTTTGCCTTTGCAGCTGCATTTATTCCAGCATCTCTGCCGAATACGATAACATCAAGGAGTGAGTTACCCATAAGACGGTTTCTGCCGTGAATACCGCCTGCAACCTCGCCTGCTGCGTAGAGATTTTCAACATCCGTTGAACAGTCAGCAGAAATGTTAAGTCCGCCGTTCTGATAGTGAAGTGTAGGATATACGAGAATAGGCTCCTTGCGGATATCAATGCCGTATTTGCCGAACATACGCATCATTGCAGGGATTCTCTTTTCAATTGTACCCTCGCCGTGCTTATACTCAATCATAGGAGTATCAAGCCATACAGCCTTACCGAGAGAAGTTTCAATACCCTTGTCACGCTCCTGACACTCGCGAATAATTGAAGCCGCAGTTACGTCACGTGTTTCAAGAGGATGCATAAACACCTCACCGTCGATGTTTACAAGCTTTGCACCAAGAGAACGCACTTTCTCAGTAACAAGCGCACCAAAAATCTGCTCTGGATATCCTGTGCCTGTGGGGTGATACTGGAGAGTATCTGCGTAGAGAAGTCTTGCTCCTACACGGTAGCCGAGAATAAGTCCGTCAGCTGTTGCGCCGTAGTGGTTGGATGTAGGGAAACCCTGATAGTGAAGTCTGCCTGCACCGCCCGTAGCGATGATTACAGTCTTTGCACGTGCAACAAGAAGCTCCTTTGTTTCCATATTCATAAGAACAGCGCCTGCTGCCTTGCCGTTTTCGTCAAGGATGATTTCAACTGCCGCTGTAAAATCAACAACGGGAATACCTCTGTTGAGAACCTCATCACGGAGAGTACGCATAATTTCAGCGCCTGTGTAATCCTTTGCCGCATGCATACGCTTACGTGATGTTCCGCCGCCGTGAGTTGTTACCATTGTGCCGTCAGCTTCCTTGTCGAACTCAACACCAAGTTTATTGAGCCACTGAATTGCCTCAGGAGCCTTTGTAACAAGATTTTTTACAAGCTCAGGCTTTGCGGCAAAATGACCGCCGCCGAATGCGTCGATATAGTGGATTGCAGGAGAATCGTTAGGCTTATCAGCCGCCTGAATACCACCCTCTGCCATCATTGTGTTAGCGTCGCCTATACGAAGCTTTGTAACAATCATAGCCTTTACGCCAGCCTCATCAGCCTCGATAGCCGCAGAAGCTCCTGCTCCGCCGCCGCCGATAATAAGAACATCCGTATCGTAATCGGGAGCAGAAAGGTCAACATCAGCTGCGGAAATTCTGCTCTTGCCTTGTAAAAGCTCTGCAAGCTGTGTGGGGACTTTTTCACCCTTGTTCACACCTGCGGAAAGAACAGTAAATTCCTCCTGCTTATAGTCGGGGTGGAATGTTGCAAGGAGAGTGTCCTTTTCTTCTGCCGTCATTCTTCTTGGCTCTAAATCAGCATTTTCAGCTCTTTTTTCTGCAACAATTTTTGCCAGCTCATTGAATTTTTCAATTTTGTACATATCCGCCCCTCCTTACTTCTCAATTTCTCGTGTATTGTAAAGCTCCTTGATTTCATCAACGGGCTTCTGCATCAGATTTTCGATAAGCTCCTCAAATGTGCCGTCCTTGATTTCTCTTACCCTGTCCTCAAGATGACCGCAGCCGGGGGCAATATACTTGCCGTTAAGACGTCTTGCAAGCATTGCCACCTGTGGGTGGGATATACCCGCAGGGCAACGTGATGAACAAACTCCGCACATTACGCAGTCAAAGCTTTCCTCTGCACATTTCTCGTACTCGCCACGCTGTGCATACGCGATGTACTGCATAACATTCAGCTCCTGAGTACAAGCCTTAGTGCAGGCATTACAGCCGATACAAGCGTAAATCTCGGGATAAAGCTGCATCATAATCTGCTCTGTGGGCTTAATTTTCTCGATATTGTAAATCTGCTTTACAAGGGGGAAGAAAGGCAATGTAGCCACGTACATCCCCTCCTGTACCTCAGTCTGGCAGGCAAGACAAGCGTGAAGCTCCTGTTTGCCGTGAATTCTGTAAATGGTTGCACAGGCACCGCAGAATCCGTTACGGCAGCCACAGCCTCTTACAAGATCATAGCCTGCATATTCCATAGCAGTCATTATAGTAAGTCCCTCAGGGACAGAATATTTCTTGCCAAAAAGATAGACATTTACCATATTATCCATTGCAATTACCTCCTTAATATTCATCGGGAAGCGCGCCAAGCTCGTCATATCGGAATACAGGGCCGTCCTTGCAGACGTATTTGTTTCCGATATTGCATCGTCCGCACTTACCAACACCGCATTTCATACGCAGCTCCATAGTGGTATAGACCTGAGTTTCAGAAAATCCCAGTTCTTTAAGACCGGCAAGGGTAAATTTTATCATTATGGGAGGACCGCATACAAGTACAGTCTTATTTGTGGAAGGTGCAAGCTCTTTGACATAGTTTGGAACAAAACCAACGTGACCGTCCCAGCCCTCTTGCGAGTTGTCAATTGTGAGGTTGACTTGAATGTTGTCGTCAGCCATCCATTCGTCGATTATTTCTTGATAGTCAACAAGGTCATCTTTGGAGCGTGAGCCGTAAACTATCTGCACATCGCCGTAGTTTTCCCTGTTGTCGCGTACATAGTTTATTACGGAACGGAGGGGTGCAAGACCTATACCGCCTGCAACAAACAGCAAATCCTTTCCCTTTAACTCGGTTTCAACAGGGAAGTAATTGCCGTATGGACCTCTAATTGTAATCTGCTGACCTACATCCATAGCGTGAAGCCATTCCGTAAGACAACCGCATTTTTTAATGCTGAACTCCATATATTCCTTGTTTGTGGGAGATGAAGTGATAGAGAACATAGCCTCCCCTACCCCGGGAATAGAAAGCATTGCACACTGTCCGGGCATATGCTCAAAAACCTTACCGCCCTCAAGGGCATTTACCCTGAAAGTCTTAACATCGGGAGTATCCTGACGGACATCAGTAACAACGCCCACAAGGGGTATTAATGTATCATTATTCATTACTTATCCTCCAACGCTTTCATTACCTTAACAATATTAAGTGATACAGGACACTTTGAAAGGCATCGTCCGCAGCCTACACAGCCGAATTCGCCCTCGTGATTTGAGGGATGATATACAAGCTTATGCATAAAGCGCTGTCTGAAACGTTCAAGCTGTGATGTTCTGGGATTTCCGTGTGCCATTTTTGTAAAATCGGAATACATACAGGAATCCCAGCAGCGGAAACGCTTTATGCCGTGTCCTGTGTCAAAGTCGCGTATATCGTAGCACTGACAAGTAGGACACACAAATGTACAGGTTCCGCAGCCGATACACGCCTCTGAAAGCTCCGCCCATTTTTCGGAATTGAAATGCTCCATAAGCTTTTCACCGCCGAATGAATCAGTGGTGAGATTTGCAAGGGGCAGACGAGTCATGATTTCTCTTGCCTTCGCCTGAACCTCAGAAAGCTTTGTAACATCGCCATCCTCCAGCATATCTGAAATTGAAGCCATAAAAACCTTCCCCTTTTCAGTAAAGGGAACAAAGAAGTAGCTTTCGCCATCAAAATATACGGAAGCATCTCCACCGGGAACGGTGGGATTTATGCCGAAAGTGGTACAGAAGCAGGTTTCCTCGGGACGTGTACAAGCCATAGTCACAATTGTCCCGTGTTCACGGCGATTTTTATAAAATGTATCAACAGGCTCAGCAAGAAAAACGCTGTCAAGTATCTCAAAGCTCTTAGCATCGCAGGCACGTACACCGAATACTACGAAATCTTCGCTTTCCTTGCGGATATCCTTAACCTCAATAGTCTTGCCGCTGCGCCTGAACTCTGCAAGATTTTCAGTCTGAGGGAGGAAGAAATCCTTTGCACTTCTCACGGTATTAAGCGCCTTGCTCAAAGTCATTCCGCTTTCGTACTTTTTGAATTCAGCACATTTATCCTCGCGGTCAACGGGGATATAAAGAGTCTGCTGTGAAGCAATTTTATCAAAAAGCTCATTTAATTTTTCAGCCGATATTTTAAGCATTACTCAACACCCCTTTCGTGAACGATAGAGGGTTCACAGTCGTTTACGTCATAATCGGTAAGGGGACATTTTGTTGTTCTGTCTGCACCTGCCTGAAATTCGCCGTAAAGGCTGTTAATATCCTTGATGAACTTTCTGTTGAGCAGATGGAGAGGAATATTCTGTGGACATACTCGTGTACACTCGCCGCAGTCGGTGCATCTTCCCGCAACGTGGAATGCACGGATAATGTGGAACATCTTTTCCTCAAAGCAATCAGCTGCCGCTTTCTGGTCAATACCCGATTTAGGGTTGTCAAATACGCAGTTTTCACAAGTACACGCAGGGCATACATTACGGCAGGCATTACAGCGGATACACTTTGAAAGCTCTCCCTGCCAGAAGTCAAAACGCTCCTGTGAGGTCATATTTTCAAGCTTTTCAACCATATCAAAACGCTTTGAGTTGAGAATATCACCCTCATCGCCTACAAGCTCATCATATTCAACGTGCTTTTTGCTCTTGCAGTTGGAACATTTTTCGCTTATTGCCTCATAAAAGGGCATAGATTCCGTGCCGTAGAGGGTTTCAATTTTAATAGTGAAATTATCCTTTGAAATTCCTGTAATTCCGCTTATACCCTTTGCCTTTATCTTTTCAACATCAAGCTTAGGGCCGCCGGGAATACCGATAACATACACGTTTTCACGGATAATTCTATGCTCGTTGAGAAGCTGATTGAAGCTGTATGTATCACAAGGTTTGAGGAAGGCAAGTATCTTTCCCTCTTTTCGTGATTCTTTTATAAGGTATTTGGACAGATTAGCCTGTGTGAAATCATTGCAGACAAAATCTCGTTCAAGCTCCTCTGCTGTTTCAAATACAGAAGGAGTGGAATCGTAAGCAAATTCGCCTTTTTTCCAGCCTAAAACACGATTTACTGTGCCGTCAGCAAGAAGCTCCTTTGCTCTTTTAATCATTGCTTCCTGCATCTTAAATCCTCCAATCTGCGGTTAGGGCCAAGCTTTCTCACATCTTCGGTAAACTGATTCATTACAGCGGCAAACTTTGCACCCTCGGCAGCAGATACCCATTCAAGACGAGTTCTGTTGCGCTCAATTCCGAGGAAATCAAGCATACTGTAAAGAAGTGTAATTCTTCTTCTTGTGAAGTAGTTACCCGATGTATAGTGGCAGTCACCCGGATGACAGCCGCATATAATAACGCCGTCTGCGCCTTTCTGGAATGCACGGAGTATAAACATTGGATTAACTCTACATGAGCAGGGAACACGGATTATCTTTACATTTGTGGGATAATTCAATCTGTTAGTGCCTGAGAGGTCAGCTCCTGCATATGAACACCAGTTACAGCAGAAAGCAACGATAACAGGCTCAAAATTTTCATTTACTTGCATATTGCGTCTACCTCCGACATAATCTGGCTGTTTGAGAAGCCGTTCAGATCCATAGCACCTGAAGGACAAGCAACTGTACAAGCTCCGCAGCCCTGACATACAGCAGGGTTAACGCTTGCCACACGGCGGATAGCCGTTGTACGGTCAGGCATTCTGAATTCCTTGTCCTGATATGTGATAGCACCGTATGGACATACCTTTTCGCAGGAAGAACAGCCGTTACACATCATTTCATCGCTGTGGGCAACACATGGGTTGCAGGTGATGCTGTTCTTGCAAAGAAGTCCGATAGCCTTTGCAGCTGCGGCACTTGCCTGTGCAACTGTTTCAGGGATATCCTTAGGTCCCTGACAGGCTCCTGAAAGGAAAATACCTGCTGTCGCTGATTCCACAGGACGGAGCTTGGGATGGGCTTCGGTGAAGAAATCGTTTGTGTCCATCTGTGTTGTGAGCATTGTGGCAAGAGGACGGGCTGTTTTATCAGGCTCAATTGCCGCTGCAAGTACAACCATATCAGCGTCTATATGAAGCTGCTCATTTGAAAGCAGATCAGACGCCTGAACGTCAATTTTTCCGTCAGCCTTCGGACTAACCTTGCCCACCATACCCTTGATGTAGTGAACTCCGTACTGCTCAACGGCACGGCGGTAAAATTCATCGAAATTCTTACCGGGAGTACGCACATCTATATAGAATACATAAACTTCTGTATCAGGATATTTCTCACGGATAAGCATTGCGTGCTTTGCTGTATACATACAGCATATCTTTGAACAGTAGGGCTTGCCCTTTTCGTCATCGCAGCGTGAGCCTACACATTGTACGAATACAATAGTGTGGGGATGCTTTTTATCGGAAGGACGAAGAAGCGTGCCGCCGTTGGGACCTGCCGCATTCATAAGTCGCTCCAGCTCAAGAGATGTAACAACATCCGGACACCAGCTGTATGCAAATTCATCGTATTTGTCAAGCTTAATTGGATTAAATCCTGTAGCAACCACGATTGCACCATATTTCTGCTCAACAAAGCGGTCAGTCTGCTTATAATCGATAGCACCCACGGAGCATACCTTGGAGCAAACACCGCACTTGCCGTTTTTCAGCATAAGACAGTAATTTGGGTCAATTGTAGCAACCTTAGGAACAGCCTGTGCAAAAGGAATATATACGGCTGTTCTGTTATCAAGTCCCATATTGAACTCGTTGGGGACTTTCTTCATAGGACATTTCTCGGTACAAAGTCCGCAGCCGGTACATTTTGTTTCGTCAACGAAACGAGCCTTTTTCTTTATGGTAACTGTGAAATTTCCTACAAATCCCTTTACATCGGCAATTTCGCTGAATGAGTGAATTGTAATTTTCTCATTCTGTGCAGCCTCAACCATTTTAGGAGTGAGAATACAAGCAGCACAGTCAAGAGTGGGGAATGTTTTGTCAATCTGAGCCATTTTTCCGCCGATTGTAGGCTCTTTTTCAACAATATCAACTTCAAAGCCAGCCTCTGCAATATCAAGGGCTGTCTGAATTCCTGCAATACCGCCGCCGATAACAAGCGCACGCTTCACTACAGGGCTTTCCCCTGCTGTAAGAGGAGTATTCAGATGCACCTTTGCAACAGCCGCTTTACCGAGAACTATAGCCTTTTCCGTAGCTGACGCTATCTCCTTGTGAATCCACGAACACTGCTCGCGGATATTCGCAATTTCCACAAGATATGGGTTCAGACCTGCCGCTGCAGCTGCTTTTCTGAATGTATTCTCGTGCATACGAGGAGAGCAGGAGCATACAACAACACCTGTGAGATTATGCTCTTTAATAGCAGCTTTTACGAGATCCTGTCCCGATTCGGAGCACATATACTGATAATCCTGAGATACAATAACTCCAGGCTCATTGGCGAGAGCCTCAGCTACAGCCTTTACATCAACCGTTGCAGCAATATTTGTTCCGCAGTGGCAGACAAAAACACCTATTCTCTGCATATCTGCTCCTCCTTACTTCGTATATTTTCTGAATGCAGTGACAATTGCCTGCTGGGGCATATCGTTGTCAAGCATTGCAGGTATCTGGTCGGGTATAAGGTGATTATTACCCTGCTTTCTCACAGCTGTAAGACGTACAGCCTCCACTACCTTTGCAGGCTCAACACCTCTGGGGCATCTCTCCACACAAGCAAAGCAGGTCAGGCACTTATAAAGCGACTCTGAATTGAGAAGCGGCTCAATATCGCCTTTTTCAACCATATACACAAACTGGTGGGGATGATATTCCATTTCAGCGAATGAGGGGCAAGTTGCAGTACATTTGCCGCATCTCATGCACTTGCGGACATTTACACCGCTTGTAATATCAATCCAGTCCTTTTCGTACTTATTCATTGTCAGCCTCCTTAAGACCGAGAGCCTCCGCAAGAAGCTCTGTGAAGTAGTACACAGGCATATCGCTGCCTGAATTTTTCTTTAAATTATAAAGGCACAGAGGACAGGCTGTAATTATCATTTCAGCACCCATTTCCTCCGCAGAAGTCATAACAGCACCGCTTCTCTCAGCCGCCTGAGCCTTATCTTCCATTGCGATATATCCGCCGCAGCATTCGTTTCTCTGAGCATATATAACGGGAGTTCCGCCGATAGCTCTGATGAAATCCTCCATAATAACGGGATTTTCAGGGTTATCCATAGCAAGTGCCTTTGAGGGGCGAAGAAGCAGACAGCCGTAATATGCGGCAATTTTTCTGCCCTTGAAAGGATTTACAACCTTTTCTTTAAGCTTATCAAATCCCACAACGTCGCGGAGCAATTCAAGATAGTGATATACAGTAGTTTCACCTGTATATGGCTCATCAAGTCCGAGATATCGCTGAACCTTTACAGCCATAGCCTCATTGTGTGATATATCATAATTCGTCTGCTTAATAACATTATGGCAAGCGGAGCATACAGTAACAAGTCCTTTTGTTTCCTCAGCCGCCATAAGGGTTCTTACCGCGGAAAGCTTTGTAGCAACCTCATTTGTGGCTGTTGTATAAGCGCCGCCGCAGCACTGCCAGTTTTCAGGCTCAACAAGGCTTATACCGAGAGCCTCAGCAGATGCTCTTGCATATTTATCAAGCTCCTTAGCCTTAGTCCTCAGCGTACAGCCAGGATAATATGTAAATGTTTCCATAGCACTTTCCTTTCTGTTGAAGCCTTAAACCATCTGCTCAGGGTGGAAAACCTCATCGAATTTCTCTGCTGTAAGGAAGCCAAGCTCAACACAGGCTTCTTTAAGGGAAATATTGTCCTTGAATGCCTTTTTAGCAGTCTTTGCGGCATTCTCATAGCCGATATAGGGGTTGAGAGCTGTTACAAGCATAAGGGAATTGTGAAGATTGTGATGCATTTTCTCCTTATTAGCCTTTATTCCTACAGCACAATTATCATTGAATGACATAATTGACTCAGCAAGAAGTCTTGCAGACTGTAAGAAATTATATGCACAAACGGGCATAAATACGTTAAGTTCAAAATTACCCTGTGAAGCAGCCATACCTACAGCCACATCGTTACCCATAACCTGTACCGCAACCATTGTTGCCTGTTCGCACTGAGTGGGATTTACCTTACCGGGCATAATTGAGGAGCCGGGTTCATTTTCAGGAATAAATATCTCTCCCAGACCATCACGGGGACCGGATGCCAGCCAGCGCACATCGTTGGCAATCTTCATCATATCGGCAGCAAGAGCCTTTAACGCACCGTGAGCAAATACTATTTCGTCCTTTGAAGTAAGAGAGTGGAACTTATTGGGGGCTGTTACAAACTTTTTGCCTGTAATAGTGCTTATAGCCTCAGCAGATTTTTCTGCAAATCCCTCAGGAGCATTAAGTCCCGTACCAACGGCTGTACCGCCTAAAGCAAGCTCTTTCAACTCCTCGCAGGAAGAAATAATCATCTTTCTGTCCTTTTCAAGGGATGAGCGCCAGCCGCTTATCTCCTGTGAAAACTTAATTGGAGTTGCATCCTGAAGGTGAGTACGTCCGCTTTTTACAATGTCCTCATTCTCGGCTTCAAGGCGGATAAAAGTTTCAATGAGGGTATCCACAGCTGGGATAACCTTATCTTCAATGGCAATTACAGCGGCAATGTGCATAGCTGTGGGGAAAGTGTCATTTGAGGACTGGCTCATATTTATATCATCATTGGGGTGAAGGAGCTTACTTCCTGCAATTTCATTTCCACGGTTAGCTATAACCTCATTTGCATTCATATTGGACTGTGTACCGCTTCCTGTCTGCCATACAACAAGAGGGAAATGCTCATTGAGAGCGCCGCTTATAACCTCATCGCAAGCCTGTGTAATAGCCGCAAGCTTTTCTTCGGTCATTTTCTCAGGCTTAAGCTGATTATTTGCAATAGCAGCCGCCTTTTTGAGAATACCGAAAGCGTGGGTAATCTCGCGGGGCATTGTTTCAATTCCCACACCAATGGGGAAATTCTGATGACTTCTTTCGGTCTGTGCTGCCCAGTACTTATCGGCAGGAACCTTTACTTCTCCCATAGAATCGTGTTCAATACGATAATCCATTGTAATTACCACCTTTAAAAGAATCTATTTATTCACTTTCACAAAGATAGTGATTTTTTTAACAAGTACCCTTGTCAGAATTAAGACGGTAGGAAAGTGTGGCAAGGCTGTCGCCAAGATGTACATTTTCCACCGAAACATCAGAATGATTTATACGCAGGTCATAGTGGGTAAAATTCCAGAAAGCCCGTATACCCTTATCTATAAGTCTGTCAACCTCACGTGATGCCGCCTCTTTTGGTATACAGAGGATTGCACACTGGGGGTTATGTATTTTGCAGACGGTATCAAGGTCATCTATATGGGATATCGGAATATCACCTATTTTTTCGCCTACAACAGCAGGATTGGTATCGAATATTCCCACAAGCTCAAACCCCTTGCTGGTGAAATCAATATGTGAAGCAATAGCTCTGCCAAGATTTCCCGCACCAAGAAGAATAATCGGGGTAATATTGTCAAGTCCAAGTATTCTGCCAATTTCCATTTTAAGACCTGCCACGTTATAGCCGTAGCCCTGCTGACCGAATTCACCGAAGCAGTTGAAATCCTGTCGTATCTGTGAAGCGGTAAGTCCCATTTTTTCAGCAAGCTCTCTTGAAGATATACGCACATATCCATTATTTTCCAGTTCACCGAGAAAACGGTAATATCTGGGAAGCCGCCTGATAACTGAATTTGATATTGTATTTTTTGACATATTTCTGCCCTTCTTACTGCCTTATAATAATTGCGGAAGCTGTTTTTCAACAGCCTCCGCATCAGGCTGTTACATCATCTTATCAAGATTTGCCTTGATTTCTTCAAGGAATGTCTTGGAATCAACCTTCTTCTTATTTTCAAGCTTTGAAATGAGGTAAAGGTCACCTGTCATAATACCGTTTTCAATTGTCTGAATTGTAGCCTTTTCAAGCTTATCAGCAAACTCGCAGAGTTCGGGAGTATTGTCAAGCTCGCCTCTCTTGCGGAGCGCACCTGTCCAGGCAAAGATAGTTGCAACAGAGTTTGTGGATGTTTCCTCACCCTTGAGGTACTTGTAGTAGTGGCGCTGAACTGTACCGTGTGCAGCCTCATACTCGTAAATACCATCGGGAGAAACGAGAACAGATGTCATCATAGCAAGTGAGCCGTAAGCTGTGGAAACCATATCGGACATAACATCACCGTCATAGTTCTTACAAGCCCAGATATAGCCGCCCTCAGAACGGATAACTCTTGCAACAGCGTCGTCAATGAGTGTGTAGAAATACTCAATACCTGCTGCCTCGTACTTTTCCTTGTACTCATTGTCATAGATTTCCTGGAAAATATCCTTGAATCTGTGGTCATACTTCTTGGAAATAGTATCCTTTGTAGCAAACCATACATCCTGCTTTAAGTCAAGACCGTAGTTAAGACAAGCTCTTGCAAAACCTGCAATTGAGTTGTCAAGGTTGTGAAGTCCCTGAATGATACCGTCGGACTTTGCGAAATCGTGGATAAGCTCACGTGTTTCGTTGCCCTGTGCGTCAGTTACAACAAGCTCAGCCTTGCAGCCCTGCTCAACACGGATTTCAGCATTCTTGTAAACATCGCCGTAAGCGTGACGAGCGATTGTGATAGGCTTTGTCCAAGTGGGGATATATGGCTCAATTCCCTTAACGATGATAGGAGTTCTGAAAACTGTACCGTCAAGAGCAGCTCTGATTGTACCGTTAGGTGATTTCCACATCTGTGTGAGGTTGTACTCAGGCATTCTTGCAGCATTGGGAGTAATTGTAGCACACTTTACAGCAACGCCGTACTTCTTTGTAGCCTCTGCAGAATCAAGAGTAACCTGGTCCTTTGTTTCCTCACGGTGCTGAAGTCCGAGGTCGTAGTACTCTGTGTTAAGCTCTACATATGGAACGAGGAGAATATCCTTGATCCACTGCCAGAGGATTCGTGTCATCTCGTCGCCGTCCATCTCGACGAGTGGTGTTTTCATAATAATTTTAGCCATTGGTTTTTACCTCCGTTTTAATATTACATTACTGCCTCAAGGGCACCTCTAAAAAATGATTGGCATTACAAAACAAAACAAAAGTATGAATAAAAAGAATACAAGAAACTCAGTAATAACAGCTTTTATGCGTGCCTTTTGTGCATCACCGCTTCTCATAAAGATTTTCTCAGTAACGGCAAATAACTTCTTCCCGTACATTGAAAATATAAGATACATAGCAATAAAGGCAACTACAAACACTATTACCAAAGGACTTGTTTTACTTGTCAACACTTTTTCTCTTGCAAGAATCATCACAAAAATCATAAGACCGGGAACTGTAAAAGCTATACCATACAAACAGCCCGGATAATAATTACTTCTTCCCTTTAATCTTCTTTTCATAATTTCTCCTGTTGATTCTGTCAATCAATTATTGCAATTATGGCGAACATAACAAGCCAGAAAGCCACAATAATAACGTGTCGGATCACTGCATATTTCAAGGCGATACCCTGACGGTACACGCTGTTGAGTACGCCCAGTCCCACAGCACCGATTGCTCCGAATACAGGATAGGCCGCACCGCTCATACCAAACATTTTCGTAATGGCAAGACCCAGAATAAAGCCAAGTATATTCGGCAGCATAGTCACAAAAAAGCCTATATCAAAGCTGTTGCGTCGTGCGTCCCACGATGTGCTGCCCATATCTCTGTACATATCCGTGTAAGAATCCGCACTATGGTCTACATCGTCAAAAATGTCCTTGATAATTTCAAAAATTCTCATAATAATCCCCTTTTTATATCAATACCACAAGCAGCATAATCATCAGCACACCGAATAAAAGCAAACCGCCAATATCAACTGCCTTTTGAAATTTTGTCCATTTTCCGCTTTTAGCGTGTCTGAAAAGGTTAATACCCCAGAAAACCATAATCAGACCAACAAAAAATATCAGAATTCTGAGCATACCCTCCGCAGAATTACCTGCGGAGAGCATTGCTGTCAGATTAGTTTTCATTATTTCATTGACTCTCTTGTGAAATCAAGAAGTCCGCCTGCAAGGATAATATCCTTTGTACGGCCTGAAAGCTCGCAGAGTACAGGGATTTCAGCGCCGTTTGTCTTGTTTACGACTGTAAGCTCAGACTTGCCCTCAGCAATATCCTTTCTTACGTCAGCAAGTACAAGAACATCGCCCTCGTTAATCTTGTCGTAGTCAGCCTCGTTTACAAATGTAAGAGGAAGAATACCTGCATTTACGAGGTTTGCACGGTGAATACGTGCGAAAGACTTAACGAGAACAGCCTTAACTCCGAGGTAGAGAGGAGCAAGTGCAGCGTGCTCTCTTGATGAGCCCTGACCGTAGTTTGAACCGCCTACGATAATGCTCTTTCCAAGCTCCTTAGCTCTTGTTGGGAATGCCTCATCGCATACAGCAAAGCAGTGCTGTGAAATAGCGGGAATATTTGAACGGAGAGGAAGAATCTTTGCGCCTGCGGGCATAATGTGGTCAGTTGTAATGTTATCGCCAACCTTAAGAGATACAGGAGCGTCAATTGTTTCAAGGAGAGGAGCTGTATCAGGATAAGGCTTGATGTTTGGTCCGCGGAGGATTTCAACGCTGTCCATTTCCTCAGCTGCAACAGGAGGAACAACCATATTGTCGTTGATTGTGAATTCCTCGGGGAGCTTGAACTCAGGCATATCGCCAATTTCCATAGGATCTGTAAGATAGCCTGTAATAGCGGAAATAGCAGCCATTTCAGGAGATACGAGATAAATCTGACCGTCCTTTGTTCCGGAACGTCCCTCGAAGTTTCTGTTAAATGTACGGAGGGAAATACCCTTTGAGTTAGGTGACTGTCCCATACCGATACAAGGACCGCAGGCACTTTCAAGAATTCTTGCACCAGCGTCAATGAGAGTTGCAAGAGCACCGTTTTCAGCCATCATATTGAGAACCTGCTTGGAGCCGGGAGCAATTGCAAGTGATACGTCAGGGTGAACTGTCTTGCCCTTTAAGATGTGAGCAACCTTGAGCATATCAAGGAGTGAGGAGTTTGTACAGGAACCGATACAAACCTGGTCAATCTTAAGCTTGCCGATTTCCTCAACGCTCTTAACATTGTCGGGAGAATGAGGACAAGCAGCAAGAGGAACGAGCTCGCTAAGGTTGATGTTGAGTTCTTCATCATATACAGCGTCCTCATCAGCAGCAAGGGGAATCCATACTTCTTCACGCTTCTGAGCCTTAAGGAACTGCTTTGTAATCTCGTCAGAGGGGAAGATTGAAGTTGTAGCGCCAAGTTCTGCACCCATATTTGTAATAGTTGCACGCTCAGGAACTGAGAGAGTCTTAACACCCTCGCCTACGTACTCAATAACCTTGCCTACGCCGCCCTTAACAGACATACGTCTGAGAACTTCAAGGATAACATCCTTAGCAGCAACCCAGGGACGAAGCTTTCCTGTAAGGTTAACCTTAACAACCTTAGGACATGTTATGTAGTATGCACCGCCGCCCATAGCAACAGCAACGTCAAGTCCGCCTGCGCCGATAGCAATCATACCGATACCGCCGCCTGTAGGAGTATGGCTGTCTGAGCCGATAAGTGTCTTGCCGGGGATACCGAATCTTTCAAGGTGTACCTGGTGGCAGATACCGTTTCCGGGACGTGAGAAGTAAATACCGTGCTTCTTAGCAACAGAACCGATAAAACGGTGGTCGTCAGCATTCTCAAAACCGCTCTGGAGAGTGTTGTGGTCGATATATGCAACGGAACGCTCTGTCTTTACTCTTGGTACGCCCATAGCCTCAAATTCAAGGTATGCCATAGTACCTGTAGCGTCCTGTGTAAGTGTCTGGTCAATCTTTATACCGATTTCCTGACCTTTTATGTACTCGCCATCAACAAGGTGAGCCTTCAAGATTTTTTCAGTAAGTGTTAAACCCATTTTTAATCATTCCTTTCCGAGCGGTTTCGATACCGCTATACACTTTATATTTTACACTATTTCACGAACTTTGTCAAGAAATAAACAATGTAAAATATAGCTGGAAATTCCTTTTTGTTAGTACGTCAAAACATCATAAATATAATCGTTCGGTAAAAAGAAATCCCCGAAAAATCAAATCTTCAGGGATTATTATGTAATATTCAGTTTTGTATATCGGAATTTGATGATATTTAATTATCTCAACAAAATAGAATTAGCTATTGAAGTTCAGCTTTGAACTCATATTTAAATAATCAAAAATGCAGCACATATACCAGAAAACAAGTTGGAAATAGTATGTATAATCCAACTTGGAATTATCGAACCATTCGAATACTTCTCATTAATATATCCCATAAACCATGCTATAACACCAGTAAATATGATTATCAAAATAGCTTTTACTACACCTACGAGCAAAAAGAACATTGCTCCATGCAACACACCAAATAATAATGCTTGAATAATATTTGCTATATTAAATCCAAACTTATTTGCCAATCTCTTTAATAAGAATCCTCTAAAAAACAATTCTTCCGGAAATGCAGTATTAAAAGCAGCATAAACAACTATTGCCGGAATTGCCATGATTCCAAGTCCTGTAAATTCAGAAGTCGCTGTTTCAACCCCTTTTATCACATATAGGGTTAACACTCCCAACAATAAAAAAGCAACAGAAACAGTAATAATTGCAGCTAATGTTTTCTTGCCGCCCTTAATTTTCTTCAATCCCATCCACTCAGCAAATTTTTGTTGTTTTCTTGCAGTTGCCAACCACCAAATAAATGGTATAATCGCAAACAAAATTATTTGCACTATACTACTCCCCACTTTGCTGATAAATAAATTCATATGACACCTCCAAATTTTCTTTCTCTTGTTTCTCCTTATCAGAGGTCATAACAAACTATACACTATGATAATTCGGAAATGTTTCGTTTAAATATCATTTCTGATTATATCATCAAGAGTCTGTCTTTTAACAGCAATTCTTGATTCGCCCTTGTTTACGAATACAAGTGCAGGTCTGCAAAGTCTGTTATAGTTTGAGGACATCGAGAAATTGTATGCACCTGTAGCACATACGGCTATAATATCCCCTGATTCTGCGTGCTGGAGAGGCATATTTTCACCGATAAGGTCGCCGCTTTCACAGCATTTGCCTGCGATAGTTACCCTCTCTGAACGCTCCTCAGAAGCCTTATTTGCAACAACAGCCTCATATTCGGATTTGTAGAGGATATAGCGAGGATTATCAGCCATACCGCCGTCAACGGAAACATATGTTCTTATGTTGGGAATTTCCTTTCTTGTGCCAACAGTGTACAGCGTAATTCCTGCAGAGGCAGCAATTGATCTGCCCGGTTCAATGTAGATGAAAGGACGGTTGATTCCGAGATTTTCACATTGGAAAATAACCACTTGTGAAACGCGCTCCATAAACACGCCAAAGGGCTGTGGATCGTGTTCTTCAAGGTACTTGATACCAAAGCCGCCGCCCAGGTTAAGCCCCTTAATCTCGTAATTCAGCTCGTTCTTAATCTTAGCAATAAGTTCAAGCATTACCTTTGCTGCTTCCTCAAAGGGAGCAATATCGAATATCTGTGAACCGATATGGCAGTGAAGTCCGTACAGCTCCACATTTTCGCAATTTATAGCCTCTTTTACAGCGTCAAATGCCTCACCTGTTTCAAGGGCAAAACCAAATTTGCTGTCAATCTGTCCTGTTTTTACAAAATCGTGAGTATGTGCGTCAATTCCCGGCTTGATACGGAACATAATGTGCGGCTTTTTTCCCATTTTTCCTGCAATTTCAGAAAGTCTGTGAAGCTCGTCAATATTGTCAACAATGATATGTCCTACACCCGCTTCAAGAGCATATTCAAGCTCCTCAT
This sequence comes from Ruminococcus sp., assembly GCA_017397925.1. Taxonomy (GTDB): domain Bacteria; phylum Bacillota; class Clostridia; order Oscillospirales; family Ruminococcaceae; genus Ruminococcus. Next base: position 5,826 of record JAFQHO010000041.1, on the reverse strand, counting down.
TTGTCTTGTTATTGCCGTGAAAACCGATTTTGGCAGGATCAAAGCCAGCCTTTACTGCGGTGTAAAGCTCTCCGATAGATACAGCGTCAAGACCAAGCCCCTCGCTTGCAACTATGCGGCACATTTCCATACAGGAAAGCGCCTTGCTTGCATAGTGAACGCGTCCCATATCGCCGTAGAATTTCTTGATATTCTCGTTAAAACCGCGGCAGTTCTTGCGCACAAGCTCCTCATCCATAACATAGAGAGGTGTGCCGTATGTTTTTGCCAGTTCTACGGTATCTACACCGCCTATGGTGAGATTTCCGTTTTCGTTTATACTTAAATTTTCAGATACAAACATTTTAATCTTCCTTTCGGACAGAAAATCAGTCTTCTGTCACTTCTTCAACAATTGCCCTAAGTTCCTCAACGCCCTCAAAGGTAACAGAGGAAAAGGGTATAACGTGCATATCCTCAAAGCACGGTATTTCGGTCTTAAAAGCCTCCATACGCTTTATACGCTCCATTTTTTTCAGCTTGTCAGCCTTTGTAAGAACGAGGATAAAGGGCATTTCCGTATCAATGAGGAAATCTATCATCTTTAAATCGTCCTTTGTGGGAGCGTGTCGCATATCTATCAGCATAAATACTATGCGGATATCTCTCTCAGAGCTGAGATAGCCGTCAATAAGCCCTGACCAGCGCTCTTTCTCCGATTTTGCAACCTTTGCGTAGCCATAGCCGGGCAGGTCAACAAAATATATATTTTCAAGTCCATAGAAATTTATGGTAGCTGTTTTACCCGGAACAGAGCTTACTCTTGCAAGGTTTTTACGGTTGAAAAGCTTATTGATAAGCGTGGATTTTCCCACATTTGAGTGGCCTGCAAAGGCGATTTCAACCCTGTCGCCCCGGGGTATCTGGGAATATGTACCGTAAGAGGCAACATATTCCGCTTTATTGTAATTCAGCTTCATAGCCGCCCTCCTTTACAAAAGTGCAGTATCTAAAACATCCGTCAGATTTTCTGCGAATACGAATTCAATATTATTTTTAACAGCCTCATCAACCTCCTCGAGGTCGGGCTTGTTGTCGATAGGTATAATAACCGTCTTTATGCCCTGCTTATATGCAGCCATTGTCTTTTCGCGGAGTCCGCCTATAGGCAGTACCTTTCCGTGAAGCGTGATTTCGCCTGTCATAGCCACATCAGCGCGTACTCTACGTCCTGAAAGCGCCGATACAAGTGCAGTTGTCATTGTAACGCCTGCGGATGGGCCGTCCTTTGGAACAGCACCCTCGGGGGCGTGTATGTGGATATCCTTTTTGGTTACAAATTCCTTGTCTATGCCGTATTTATCAGCTACACTGCGCACATATGAATATGCTATACGTGAGCTTTCCTTCATTACATCGCCGAGAGAGCCTGTGGTTTCTGTCTTGCCTGTACCGTCAAGAACAAGCACTTCAAGGGGCATAACAGTGCCGCCTACAGCTGTCCAGGCAAGGCCGTTTACAACGCCTATCTGGTCGGTTTCAGAGGCAATATCACGTGTATACTTGTGTACGCCAAGCCAGCTTTCAAGCTCCTTAGCCTTTACGGAAATGCGCTTTGCGTCGCCGTCAGCTATCTTCTTTGCAGCCTTTCTGCAAACAGAAGCAATACAGCGTTCAAGGCTTCTTACGCCTGCTTCTCTTGTGTAATAACGGATAATATCGTCAATTGCAGCGTCCTGTATTTTAAGCTGTGTGCCTTTCAGACCGTGTTCTTTCAGCTGTTTTGGAATAAGATGATCCTTAGCAATATGGAATTTTTCCTCCGCTGTATAGCTGGGAAGCTCTATAAGTTCCATACGGTCAAGAAGGGGCGCAGGAATATTTCCCACATTATTGGCAGTTGTAATAAATACCGCCTTGCTCAGATCAAATGGCACTTCAATGAAGTGGTCGCGGAAAGCGCAGTTCTGCTCGCTGTCAAGGACTTCAAGCATAGCAGATGAGGGATCGCCCTTTATATCGCTGCAGAGCTTGTCTATCTCGTCAAGGAGAATCATCGGATCGGATGTGCCTGCCTGCTCCATAGCGGTGATGATACGTCCCGGCATAGCGCCCACGTATGTCTTTCTGTGACCTCTTATATCAGCCTCGTCACGTACTCCGCCAAGGGATACGCGGACGTATTTTCTTCCCATAGCCTTGGCAATTGAACGGGCAATAGAGGTCTTGCCTATTCCGGGAGGGCCTGCAAGACAGATAATCTGTCCCTTTATATCGGGGTTAAGTGTATGTACTGCAAGGAATTCCAGTATGCGCTCCTTGACCTTTTTAAGTCCGTAATGCTCGTCGTCAAGGATAGCCGCAGCTTTATCCATAGAAAGCTTTGCCTTTGTATACTTTCCCCAAGGCAGTTCCAGAACTGTATCAAGGTAATTCTTGATTACAAATGCCTCCTGAGATGCAGGGGGAAGCTTTGCCAGTCTGTCGGCTTCGCGGAGAAGCTTATCGCGGCTTTTCTCGTCGATTTTCAGCTTCATTACCCGTTCTCTTACTTCGTATGCTTCATCAGCGTCGTCCTCGCCCAGCTGTTCCTGTATAACTCGCATTTGCTCACGGAGATAATACTCACGCTGTCCTTTATCTATATTATTTCTTGTCTGCTCATTAATCATATTTTCAAGCTCAAGTATTTCCACTTCCGATGCAAGATACTGCCCGAGAAGGGTAAGCTTGTTTATGATATTCGTTTCTTCAAGCAGCTCCTGCTTATCGCGGTAGTTGATATTGCAGTTGAATGTCACAGCCTCAAAGAGCTTTATGGGGTTATTCTGTGACATTACAGTTGAAAGAAGCTCTCGGGGAAGTTTTGGGAAGAATGATGTATATCTCTCGAAAAGGCTCTGTATAACGCGGACAAGCGCCTCAGCCTCAGCCTCGTTGTACTTTACCCTTGAATAAGTAGGTACGCGTTTTACATCTGCACGGAGAACATCTCCCTCATCGGTAAGGCTTACCAGATTAGCTTTGTAAAGTCCTTCAACAAGGACTTTCATAACATTGTCGGGAAGTCTGAGAACCTGCTTTATTTCGCCGACAACGCCAACTCTGTAGAGGTCGTCCAATGTAGGATTTTCAACATCTACCTCCTGCTGTGCCACAAGAAAAAGCTTGCCGCTGCCTTTTAACGCTCTTTCTATGGCATTTACGGTTTTATCCCTTGAAGCGTCAAAGTGCATAATCATCTTTGGATACGCAACAAGGCCCTTAAGCGCAACTGTGTAGAACATATTGCTTTTTTCCGTATTCTTATGACTTTTCATTATCTGTTCCATAATATCCCTTCTCAAAATTGTTTTAATAATACTTTCTCTTATATTATACTATATTTATTATGAAAATGCAAGGGTTTGAATGCGTATATATTATAAAAAGATTCCGATTTGCCAAATAACGACAAATTTCACCATTGCAGACGAATATATTTCCTCTTATTTCACTTTTTTCTGCAAAGCTGTTTGAACTGATAAACACTTGGTGTATTTTTGTTCTACTTATATTGTAGACTATTATTATTTGATTGTCAATAGGTTTTTGAAAAAAGTTTGCGAATTTCCGAAGATTTGTAGGATTGCACAAAAAGATTATACAATATTTGTTGATTTTGATGATACATTCTTGCATAAATGCTTTTTGGAATGTACGGACAATGTATTTTATTCTGAAATTGCAGGAAAATAGTGTAAAACAGGCAATTCGTAGGGGCTGCCTTCGGAAGTCCGCAGTTTTTATCGAAATTCGGAATATTGGGCGAGCAATGCTCGCCCCTACAATTGGCTATATTGCGTTATTTCGTGTATGAGTGAGTTTCGCTCGCCCGCAATTTCGGAACGAAATTCAGGTTTTTCGACAATCTCTGAGGTGGATAATATCCGCCCCTACGACAAAAAGATAGGTATAATATATCTCCGCATCTTTTTTGTTGAAATATATTGATTTTCTTGAAAAAGTATGTTATAATATATATACAATGTTAAAAGGAGTAAAAATAAATATGAAAACTATTGCTATAATAGGTGCAATGCCATCTGAGCTTGCAGATATACGTCTTATGCTGGGTGATGCTGAAATAAAACGCTTTTCAGGCTTCGATTTTTACATAAACGAATACAAGGGAAATAAAATTATTAACGCTTGCTGCGGCATCGCTAAGGTTAATGCTGCTTTATGCACACAGGTAATGATTGACAATTTCTCTCCTTCCTGCGTTATCAATGCAGGTGTTGCAGGAGGTATGAATACTTCTGTCAAGGTGTGCGATATAGTTATATCCACAGAGGTACTCCCACACGACCTTGACCCCCACTTCCTTGCAGATTATCCCCCTTACTGCGCTGTATTCAAGGCTGATGAAGCCCTTATGGATTCCGCTGAAAAGGTATGCGGCGAATTTTCTGTAAACTGCTTCCGCGGTCGTATTGTATCGGGAGAGCAATTCATCTCCGACAGTGCTGTAAAGAACGCTATACAGGAAAAATTCAACCCTTATGCTGTTGATATGGAAAGCGCTGCTGTAGGTCACGCCTGCTATCTCAACGATATGCCATTTGTAAGTGTCCGCTGCATATCAGACAATGCCGACGATGAGGGCGCTATGTCATTCGATGAATTCGAGAAAATCGCTGCAAAACGTGTGGCTGAAATCGTTCTGAGAATGACGGAAATTATATAAATAACTCCCTTGACGGGAGAAAAAAAGGAGAAATAATTATGAAAAAATCACTTTCACTTTTATCCGCTGCTGTTCTTACTGCATCCTGCCTGCCTTTCGCAGACACAAATGCAAATGCTACTGCTGCAGCTGCAAGCTTTTATATGAAAGTACCTGTTTCTGATGCATATGAGCTTGATGCTGAAACAAACTTTATAAAAATTGATTCACTTGACGAAGACATTACTGTCACTGCAAATATTTTCTTCTCTAATCCTACAAACAGTGCCTGGAGCGTATCTCCCAAGTGGAAGTCAACAGACGACGAATATGTAACAATCACAAAGGTAAATAATCCCTTTGATACTCCCACAGAGCCTTTTGCTTATTCCGTAAAGGGTGCGGACGGTAAGCTTTCTGTAGACGGATTATCCTCCAACTACTCTGTTAACTCCAAATACAACAGCTGCAACTTTACTGTACGTTCTCAGGACGGAATGGCTCTCACTCCCTATGGCAGCACATCAGACGCTTATCCCCTTATCTCATTTGAGTTTACAATTGATGCCGACACTCCTGATGGTTTATATAAAATCTACTTCACAGAAGACGCTGACAACAGCACAAGATGCGCTATGGATGCTACACAGAATCATATGATTTACAGCTTCCCCGATTGTCCTCCTGATGTATCCGGTCTTACAATTCGTATCGGAGAACCTACGCCACCAAGTATGGGCACTGGTGACGACTACCTCCTTGGTGATGTAAACGAGGACGGCAAGGTTGACTCCGCAGACGCTTCACTTGTTCTTGCTGAATATGGTCTTATCCAGACAGGCGGTACTCTCACATTTACCGGCAAGCAGAAAAAGGCTGCTGATGTAAACAAGGACGGCAAATCTGACTCATCAGATGCTTCAAAAATCCTTGAATACTACGGAGCTATATCAACAGGTAAGATTCCTTCCTGGGATTAATAATTAAATTTACTAAAAGAAATGGCGCTGTAAAAAAAGAGTAAAAAAAGAAAAAAACTGCTGTCACGCAAAAAAATGCGTGACAGCAGTAATTTTTTGTGGTATTATTAAATTATGACGAAAAAAGTACCACAAGAATATTATAACACATATCAATTG
>JAFQHO010000008.1 GCA_017397925.1 Ruminococcus sp. | reverse complement strand
TAGACAAAGATGATGAGCAGAAATGATGTATATCAAGGCGGACGACGAAAGCATACTGCCGTATGGTGAGGAGGACAACGACGATATACAGCATTTATGCCATTAGATTTGTCTACTGTTGTTTCAGGGATTGGTATTATACCAACAAAGCTGAAACGCAAACAAGTCCCTGAAACTGACCTGTCCGTCAGCCTCAAAGACCTGCTGCATATTTTTAATAACCGTAATTATAATCGTAATTGTAGTCATATGTGCTGTCTGTATAGCCTGTAGTGCTGTCAGTCCAGCTTGTTGTATCATCAGTCCAGCTTGTTGTATCATCAGTCCAGGTAGTACCTTCAGACCAGTCTGTAGTGTTGTCTGTCCAGGTAGGCTCCTCATACCAATCAGTAGAAGGCTCATACCATTCGCCCTCTGTGGGTTCGGTATACTCAGGCTCAGTAGGAATAACTGCACCTATATCCGTGGGCTGATTATTCGGATACCATACTCCAGGAGTCTGAGTATACTCGGGTTCAACCACGACTATTTCAGAAGAACCATCGGGAATAGCCTCACCCTCAGGTCTGGGAGTATAGTGAATATTAAACTTAGGTGCTTTAAGACCCATAGCAAGCTTAAAGTCGTAACCCTTGACCGTAATCTGGTCATCTATATTTACGTATGTTACATATCCTGTTGAATCCGAGTATTCAGGCTTAATCCAATTGAAGGGGTCATTCGAAAGAGTAATTCCGTATGCCGATTCAATCATATTTCTGAACTGGAAGTCATCAATATATGTAACTGTTCCGTAATGCGGGTCGTATGCTGCGTCATAATCACTGGGAACAGAACGCAGATACGGTAAATCTCTCCAGAATACTTCATCGCAGTTTGCAGTAACACCGCCGCTTGAAGCGGAGAACATAGTCAATGCGTAATCGCCCTCATAGTAGAGTGCCTGACCGAGAACCTCAGCAACAGCGTCAACAACTACCTGTGGCGGACAAGGCTTACATCTCAGGTCATTTGAATCGTTGCCGTTATACTTACAATAAGTATATACCGCAACAGCCTGAGCTTTTATAGCCTCGTAATTCATAGTGCTGCCCACCTCGTTGAATACAATCTGGGAGACCATAGAGAGAACATCGCCCGAAACACCCGCAACGGTGATTTCTTCATCATATGCCTCGCCTGTATCCATAAGGTATGTATCGGGATAATAATGGAAAAGGATATCCTGATAAGTCCAGCCGCTGTATGTAGCATAGAAATTAGCACCGTTCTGGCTCATTCCTACACCGTGTCCCCAACCGTATGTAACGACTGCGAACTGTCCGGGTTTGGACTCAATAACCGGCTCACTCTCAAGCCACGGAATATCACCGACATATCCGCCGGTAACATTGAGCTCAACAGGAGTTGGTCCCTTTTTCTTGTTTCTTCCCGATGATTCTGGTGGAGTTTCGTAGCTGATAAGAGACAGGCTGTCATCGTAGCTGTCAAGCTCTGCCTTATACCAGTCGGATTCCTCACCATTCTCCTCTGCCGCAGCCTCTGTAGACGCTTCCGTCGTTGAGGATGTGGTTTCGGCTTCGGATAACTGAGCAGCTGTAGAAGAAGCACTTTCAGCTGATGGGGCTGTTGTATCCTCAGCGTAAGCAGTTCCGATAAAGGTACCGCACACCGCAAGAACAGCAAGAGCCGCAGCAGAAGCCTTCTTTAAGCGTTTATTATCCATTGGAATCACCTCAAACGCACGATATATAACCGTGCTTTATGTTAGCTTTTTTCCTTTGTCGTCTTTTCTTTTTGTATCTGTATATATTCGTCGGTACGCTGAATTGTGGACATATCGCCCGCAACCTCGCCCTCGCGGAGTCTTCTTGCAACAAGTATGAATCTCATATTGTTTTCAGAAGCACCATAGCAGGTTGAAAGAGTTACCAGCTTATCGCCGAACTCCATATCAACGCCCGAATCGAAAACTTGTTTTTCACGGAGCTTATCTCTGTAAAAGTTGAAATCCTCCTCAGTATCAAGCTCCTCCATATCCCAGTATACAAAGTCAGATTCTTTGTAACCGCTTGTAATGGCATTGCCGCAGATTACATAATCATAGTCCTCATATGCCGAGCTAAGCTCGATAAATGCAGCATTTTCCCAGAAAGAATGGTCATTGTAATAATTTCTGAGAGAGCCGAACATTGTGAGATTGAGCATATTGTGACCGTAGATTACGATATTTTCGGACTGAGTTTCCTCAAATGCACCGAAATCATCGCGGTAATCCATAAACAATGCGCCTGCAAATTCGTAATTTCTCTCAAAATTCTTATGGAGATAAAACGAATTCGGGTTATGGTATTCATTATTATAATATGGCTGTCCCTCCTGGATTTCTCCGGGGTCTTTCAGAAAGGGATAGTCCACAGGGGTATTTTTAATTCTAATCCAGCCTGCATAATTCTTATTTTTCTCAAGCATAAGCTTTGTTTTTTCCGTTTTGCCGTCGTATGACGACACATAGCTGTCATATACGGGCATAGTAGGCGGCTCAGTAGGAGCTTCCGTAGTCTGTACCATATCAACGGGAGGGGTAGGATTTTCCTTATCCCTTTTGCTGTTGACACAAGCGGTAACTCCAAGACCTGCCGCAATAAGAAGTGCAGCAACTGATGCAATTATCTTGCCGTTTTTGTTCATATTTGCTTATCAGTCCTCGGCAGATGTTTTAACAGCAGTAGTTTTTACAGTTTTTGCCTTAGTAGTCTTACTGTTAGTTTTCTTGCTGTCAGATTTTTTCTTCGTCGTAGTTGTATTTTTAGCCTTTTCGGCTTCAAGAGAAGCTTTTTCCTTCTTTTTCTTCTCTTCTTCCTTTTTCTTCTTCTGAGCTGCAAGCTTGGCTTCTGCCTCCTTTACAGCCTCCTCAGGTCCATATGGTATGAAAATGGCTTTTTCATCGTACTTTTCATTGGTCTTTGTATTATAGTACATTGAAGGCCACTTGATATTCTTATTTTTCTTGCTCTTTTCAGTACCCTCGTACTCATCTTCGCCGGGACGGATACTTCTCGCCATAATCATAAGGCGGCTTCTGTCCTGTAAGAGGTAGTGACAGGTAGAAAGAGAAAGCAGACTGTCGCCGTATTTAACGTCAACATCATTAGTATAGATAGTTCTTCTCTTTGCCTCATTGACAAAGTTATAGAACGCTTCCTCACCGTCTAAGGTAAGCTGATTCCAGCAATCATATTTAGTTTCAGATTCATCCTTTGCGTCAACAATAAATACAGCAAAAATCTTATACTTATATGACTCATAGTTGGAATTGAACTGAATTATAGGATGCTCAACATAGTAATCAGCGCTGCCATAGTAATACTTCAACTTGCCGAACATACTTTCATCAGCCATATTATGACCATAAATCACGAAATGGTCTGAATTAGGCTCTGCAAGTCGATGATCCTCAACTCTGTCAAAGCGGTTTCTGAAATCAAGGAACAGAGTACCTGTTCTCGAATCCTCACCCTTGAAGTTACGATCAAGGTATTTCATATTATCCTCAGCCTGTACAACAGGGAGGTCAATAATGGGATCGCTGCCATCCTTTGAAGGAATACGGAGATATCCCACAGTATCGGGATTTATATCCAGAAGCTTTCTCGCGCCGTTAAGCATAGTGTAGTACTTTTCAGGCACAGTACCGTCGGGACTTTCCACATCAGGATTTGCAGGCTTTTCCTCAGGCTCGTAGGTCTCATAAATCTCAGAAATATCATTATACTGCATACGACTGCGCCACAAGTCGAGATAGTAGTCCGCAACGAGATATCCGCATACAATAATGGCAATAATAGAGATAAGGAAAACGATTTTTCTGATTATTTCCGCAACACTATCGCCCTTTTCAGGAAATAATCCACGGATTTTCTGTTTCAGCGTTTTCTTTTTCTTCTTTTTTTTCTTCTTGCCCGATTTTTTCTTTTTCGGCATTTCCATTACCGCCGCAGGTGCATCAGCAGCCGCAGCAGGCTGTGCCGCTGTTTTAACAGGCTCATTTGCTGTTTCTGCCTTATCAACAGCCTCGGATGACGCCGCTGCAGGAATACCCATTGCCGCAGCATTAGCTTGTACAGCCTCGGGAACAGCCGCAGACTGTACGTCCTCAGCCGATTCCTGTGCATTACGCAGGGATTCACGGATTGCCCTTATTTTCTCAGCCCTTGCAGATGCTTCATTACTGCCTGTGTTGTCTAAGATGTCTTTATTCTCTGAATTGTTCATCAGCTGTCGTCGCCTCCGCAGGAAAAGTTTTACATAAATCAGGTATATAATTTGTCATACTACACCTATTTTATGATACTTTATTATACACTATTTCCGCAACTATGTCAAGCATCACACACAATTTTCCGACAACATTCACTAATCGCGCACAAATTTTCATCATCTTTTAAGAATATTTGCACAAACCATTCATTTAATTTCACACAAAATAAAACAGGCAGTATAACCGCCTGTTCATTCTGTAGAAAAAGGTGTATTGCATAACAGACACAGCACGTCGTGTTCCTACGAATTGGCTATTTTTCGCCGTTCTGTGTAGGGGCGGATATCATCCGCCCACAAATTCGGAACGAAATTCAAAAAACGCGTACTGCCAAAGGCAGCTCCTACAAAATAAATTTATTTTACACTATGTAGGGGCCGCCTTCGGCGGTCCGCATTTTATATCAACTGTTATATACTGTTATACACTGTTATACATTTCGGGCGGATAATATCCGCCCCTACGCAAAGGTGATATAATATAACATAATCAAGAAAAATATATAACAGCAAATTTTGTATTACACCTACAAATTCACCTGTTGATAATTAGTGAAAAAGTAGAAAATAAAAATTATTTTTCAATAATCAACCATTTTTGGTTGAAAAAAGGCCGATTTTTGCCCTTTAGTGAGAGGGTATGTTTCAAACATCTGAAATCACAATAATAATACATCATAAGAATTCACAATAAAAAACCTCGTCCAAAGCTGACATTTTTTTCACCCTGACCGTAGTATAATAGAATAGACAAGACAAGGAGGAGCGATTATGACAATTTATGTAGATGTTCTTATAGTTCTGAATATATATGTTAACTATTTTCTCCTGCTGATAACATCAAAACTCAGCGGTGCATATCTTAAACCCCTGCGATGTGTGGCGGCATCGGTATACGGAAGCCTGTTTTCCCTGCTGATACTTGCGCCCACGCTGCCTGTTTTCATCAACACAGCCATAAAACTTGCAGCAGCGATAACAGTTGTTATGGCAGCATTCGGAATACGCGATAAAAAGCGGCTTTTACGCTGCACAGCGGCATTTTATGGAACAAATTTCCTCCTTGCAGGTGGGATATACGGGATATACATATGGCTTGAACCGGATTTTATGCACTTTTCCAACTCCTATTTTTACATAGATTTCTCACTTCTTCTCCTTATAGGAGCAACGGCGGCATTTTACCTTGCAGCGTGTATAATCCGCCGCCTGTGGGACAGCTCTCCCGCGGGAGAATACGCTGTCTTTATCCGCATAGGAGAAAAGCTGCTGAAAATTGACGGTCTTGCCGATACAGGAAACTGCCTTGTGGACTATTTTACGGGAAAACCCGTGATAATATGCTCAAAGGAGGATATCGGCGTACTTCCCGACAGCGTAGGGAGAAGAATTATCCCTATAACAACCGTATCGGGTGGCGGATTGATAGAAATTTTCCGCCCCGATGAGGTTATGATATCCGCAGAGGGAGAGAAAAAAAGACGGTCAGCCGATGTAATGATAGGATTGGGCGACGCCCGCGGAAAAGCCATATTCAATCCAAAGATTATTAATTAAAGGAGAAAAGCTATGGAGATTATCAGACGAATTATGGAAAAGGTAAAAAAACTGCTCAACGGGAATGTATTTTACGTAAACGGCCCCGATACGCTGCCGCCGCCCCTTACCCGTGAGGAAGAGGAGGAGGTATTTGCCGCCCTGACAGCGGAGGACCCCCAGGCAAGAAATACCCTGATAGTGCGTAATCTGAGGCTTGTGGTGTATATCGCCAAGAAATTTGAGTCAACAGGAATAGGCACAGAGGATTTAGTGTCTATCGGCACAATAGGGCTCATAAAGGCTGTAAATACATTCTGTCCCGATAAGAATATAAAGCTTGCCACCTATGCCTCGCGATGCATAGAAAACGAGATACTTATGTTTCTGCGCAAATCGTCCCAATATCGGGGAGATTTGTCAATAGACGAGCCATTGAATACGGATTGTGACGGAAACGAACTGCTTTTGTCCGATGTAATCGGCACAGATGAAGATATCGTCAGCAAAGGCATAGAAACAGAGGCAGAGCGCGAGCTTCTGCGGAGTGCCGTATCGGAGCTTTGCGACCGCGAAAGGGAGATAATGGAGCTGCGTTTCGGACTTATTGACGGCAAGGAAAAGACACAGAAAGAAACAGCGGAACTAATTGGCATATCTCAATCGTACATATCGCGGCTTGAAAAGAAAATAATCCGCAAGCTGCGGACAAAGCTGGAAAAAGCCCTGTTATAAAGAAAGGACACGGTCTGACCGTGTCCCTGTAAACGGCAATATGTCATAATAGCCACCGCGCCTATACGCTGCCGGCTAAAGACATAATTACTTGTTATATTCAAATATTTTAAGCTCTGTTTCCTCAACAGCCTTCTGAATAAGCGGCTCAAAATCGAAACTGTTCTGCGCCTTCTCAACGTCCTCAAGACGAGGGCGAACCTTGGGGTGCTTGGGAGTAAATACAGTACAGCAGTCCTCATAAGGCTCGATAGATGTCTCAAATGTGTCGATTTTACGTGCAATTTCAATAATCTCTGTCTTATCCATACCAACGCAGGGACGAAGCACAGGAATTCTGCAAGCCGCGTCAGTACAAGCCATAGCCGCCATAGTCTGACTTGCAACCTGTCCCACGCTTTCGCCTGTAATAAGAGCAAGACAATTCTTCTTTTCCGCTATTCTCTGTGCAATTTCCATCATAAGGCGGCGCATAATGATTGTGAAAAACTCCTCAGGGCAGTTATCCTTGATAGCTTCCTGTATCTCAGTGAATGGAACGCAGAAAAATGCTATATCTCCGCAGTAATCCGTCAGCTTATCGCAGAGTGTTTCAACTTTCAGCAGCGCTCTGTCAGATGTATATGGAGGGCTTACGTAGTGGATAGCAGAGATGTGAATACCTCTCTTAGCCATCATCCAGCCTGCAACAGGGCTGTCAATTCCTCCTGAAAGAAGCAGCATAGCCTTTCCGCTGCATCCAACAGGGAGGCCGCCTGCACCGCGGATATTTTCAGCGTGAACGTATGCGTTAGTGTCACGAACCTCAACAGTTACCGTAACTTCGGGATTTTTCACATCAACCGTCAGATGTGGGAATTTTTCAAGGAGAATACCGCCGAGTTCCGCACAGATTTCGGGGGATTTCATAGCAAAAGCCTTATCTGAGCGCTTTGCATTTACCTTGAATGTTCTTGCACAGCTGAGAACGTCCTCCAGATATTCAACAGCTTTTACGGAAATGTCGCCAAATTCCTTTTCGCAGACGCAGGCACGGCAGAGAGCCGCAATGCCGAAAATCTTGCCGACACGGTCAACGACCTCGCCTAAATCCACATTTTCATCAAGTGGGTTGATATATGTTGTGGACTGAGCAGATGTAAGCTCGAATTTGCCTAAATTCTTTATACGTCTTTTGATATTCTTTTTAAGCATATCCTCAAAGCTGCGCTTATTCAGACCTTTCAGCGCCATTTCGCCGAATTTTACAAGTACGATTTCTTTCATTTTCATTCTCCTATTATCAAATTCAGAATTAAGAATTATGAATTAAGAATTGTAGCGTTCAACAAAAATTTCATATTTATTCTTAATTCTGCATTCTTAATTCTTAATTCTTAATTATTAATTATCCTCTTACGGAATTTATCCCCTCACGGAGTTTTTCCGCAAATGACCGTATATCCTCAATTGTTGTATCGCCGCAGACGCTGACACGCAATGCACTATCGGCAGATTTGCCGTGTATGCCAAACTGCCCTAAAACTCCGCTTTGCTGTCCCTTTGAGCAGGCTGAGCCGCTGCTGACGTAAATTCCGAAGCTTTCAAGATAGTGAAGCATAATTTCGGAGCGTTTTCCTGCGGCAGAAATATTTATAACGTAGGGTGAGCCGTCCTCGGGAGAATTTACAGTAACTCCCTCAATTGCCGATATTTCGCCAATCAGCGTATCTTTCAGCATTTGTGCATGAGCATATCTCTCGGCAATTGTAGGCTGCAAATGCTCCACCGCCGCACCAAATCCGCAGATAAGGGGAACTGATTCTGTTCCTGAACGTATGCCCTTTTCCTGCTTGCCCCCTGTCACAATGGGAAGTACACGAATTCCCTTTTTTATGTAAAGAGCGCCCACTCCCTTAGCGGAATGTACCTTGTGACCGCTTATGGAAATAAGGTCGGCATTGAGAGCTTTTGCGGAAATATTCAGCTTCATAAAAGCCTGAACGCAGTCGCTGTGAGTGATTATATCGGGAAATCTCCGCTTTATCGCCGTGAAAGTCTCCTTAACAGGGAGGATATGCCCCGTTTCGTTGTTGACCTGCATCATTGTCAGCAGTACAGTGTTTTCATCGCAGGCGGAGAGAAAATCCGCAGGATAGAATTTTCCGTCCTCACGTGGAGATACGCGAACTATCTCAAAGCCGCTTTTTTCCATAGCGGTAAGAGTTTCGTCAACGGAGGCGTGCTCCACCGAGGAAGCCACAATTTTACGCTTATTTCTGCCATATGCAGCACAGGCTCCGCGGATTGCAAGGTTATTGCTTTCAGTTGCTCCCGATGTGAAAATTATGTTGGAGCTGTCGGCATTTAAAGCCCCTGCAATTATTTTCCGCGCCTTGTCCACCGCAAGCTGTGCGTCAAGTCCTGCACGGTGGAGAGATGAGGGATTGCCGAAATTCTCGGTCATCATCTCCGTAACCGCCGCCACAGCCGCCTCGCAGGGCTTTGTGGTTGCGGCATTGTCTAAATATATCATTTTTCCTCCCAAACAGAATAATCTTATACATTTATCTGCACGGACACAGCACGCTGTGTCCCTACAATAAGCCTATTTTATTTATTATAGCATATATTTTGTGATAATGCTATAGGTGAGGGATATTTTTAAATATGTTATATAAAACAAAGAGCGGATAAAATCCGCCCATAGAAATTATTAATTCGACTAAAAGCTAAAGGCTAACAGCTAACGGCTAATAGCTATAAATAAAAAATCAATCCTCAAACAAGGGTGTCGAGAAATATCTCTCCGCAGTATCGGGAAGAATTGTTACAACCGTCTTGCCCTCGCCCAGCTTTTCAGCCATTTTCAGAGCCGCAGCAACATTAGTTCCGCTGGAAATACCGCACAGAATGCCCTCCTTGCGTGCAAGATCCTGAGCAGTCTGAATTGCTTCCTCATCGGTTACAATGTAAATATCGTCGTAAATTTTCTGATTAAGTATGTCGGGAATAATTCCGTCACCGATGCCCATTTGTAAATGTGTACCAATGTTTCCGCCTGCTAAAATAGCCGCATTTTCAGGCTCTACCGCCCATATAAGCATATCGGGATACTGGGATTTGAGAGTTTCGCCGATACCTGTAATAGTTCCCCCTGTGCCGATTCCCGAACAAAAACCGTCAATTCTGCCTGCTGTCTGCTCCAGAATTTCAAGTGCCGTGTAGTACTTATGAGCAAAAATATTGTTCATATTTGTGAACTGTTGCGGAACAAATACCCTGCTGTCCTCGGCTTTCATACGGAGTGCCGTATCAAGACATTCACGAATACATTTGCCGATATCGCCGTCATCGTGAACGAGTATAACCTCCGCACCGTAGTGACGGACAAGCTTGCGGCGTTCCTCACTAACGGAATCGGGCATAATAATTATAGTCTTATAGCCCTTTACAGCTCCCACCAGCGAAAGACCGATACCCTGATTTCCGCTTGTAGGCTCAACAATTATTGTATCCTTATTGATTAAGCCCTCTTTTTCAGCCTGTCGAATCATATTGAAAGCAGTTCTTGTCTTAATTGAACCGCCTACGTTAAGTCCCTCAAATTTTACCAGTACTTCGGCATTTCCCGGCTTATTCATCTTATTCAGCCTTATTATAGGCGTATGTCCTATTGCTTCAAGTATATTGTTGCAAACCATTACAGATTTCTCCTTTAAAAAATTTCCTTTAATATTATATTATAAAATGAAGAAAAATGCAATAGGTTTTTTAAAAAAAGCTTTTAGCCGTTAGCCTTTAGCCATTAGGTTTAGGTACGGTAATTTTATCGAAAAACGTAATTATTGTAGGGGCAGGTTAAGCTGTTTCCGCAATTTTGGAACGAAATTTATGATTTTCAAGACAATTTCCGCCCACATTTTTTGTAAGAAGATCTCATTAATTCTTAATTCTTCATTCTGAATTCTTAATTAAATCCTTTATAACTTCCCCTGCAATAATCAACCCTGCCACAGAAGGAACAAAGGCGCATGAGCCTGCAACGGGCTTACCCGATAATTGCGTAATTCCGCTGATTTTCGGGGAAATCGCTTCCTCTCTGGAGTACACGACTTTCAGGGAATTCACTCCCCTTTTCTTCATTTCGCGGCGCATAACCCTTGCAAGAGGACAGACGGAGGTCTTGTATATATCAGCAACTTCAAAAGCCGTAGGATCGAGTTTATTTCCTGCGCCCATTGAGCTTATAACGGGAACTCCTGCGGCTTTCGCTCTCATAATTATCTCGATTTTTCCCGTTATTGTGTCGATTGCGTCCACAACGTAATCAAACTGTGAAAAATCAATGGAATCCGCTGTATCAGGCATAAAAAAGAGATTATGAGCCGTTACTTTACACTCAGGATTAATGTCATTTATGCGAGCTTTTGCAACATCCGTCTTATATTGTCCTATATTGCTTCTCAAGGCGATTATCTGACGGTTAAGATTTGATTCGCTTACTGTATCATTGTCGATGAGGTCAAGTGCACCTACTCCCGAACGTGCAAGAGCCTCTGCGGTATATCCGCCTACTCCGCCTATGCCGAAAATAGCTACACGTGCCGATTTCAGCCGTTCCATACCCTCTGTGCCGATGAGCATTTCCGTTCTTATAAAGGTTTCTGACATATTTTTTGCTCCTTGATTTTTAATTTATACTGATTATACCACAATTTACGAGGATATGCAATATTTTTATTGCTCCGTTGTTCAACTAATGAAGAATTATATTATTTAATTTTTTTAAAGTGATTGAAAACAGCATAAAAATATGGTATAATATAGTATTACGAAAATCTGTGAGGGTAGAGCAATGAAAAAATGGACTAAAAAAGAAATTGATAAAAGCCTTGTACAAAAGCTTGCTGTCGGCTGCGGTGTTTCATCGCTGACCGCCTCTGTACTTGCCGCAAAGGGGTATACATCCCCTGAAGCTGTAAGAGAAAAGCTGGAAGTACAGGAGATTTCCAGCCCATTTCTCATAAGAGATATGGAGCTTGCCGCTGATACCATAAACGAGGCTATCGAAAACGGCACTTCTATCTGCGTTTACGGCGATTACGACTGTGACGGCATTATGGCAACCGCTATACTCTCAACCTACCTCACTGAAACAGGGGCAGATGTAACCTGCTATATTCCTGAACGCGCTGAGGGCTACGGACTTAATAAAAATGCCATTGAAAAGCTCCACAACGACGGTGTTGAGCTGATTATAACCGTTGATAACGGCATTTCAGCTATTGATGAAGCAGAGTACATCTACTCTCTCGGTATGAAGCTTGTCATAACCGACCACCATCAGCAGGGCGATACTCTCCCCCGTGCGGAAGCTATCGTTGACCCTCACCGCCACGATGACTGCTCCCCTTTTAAATATGCCTGCGGTGCTTTTATCGCCTTGAAGCTTGTTGCAGCCCTTGACGGCGGCGACTATACCCTTGCCTTAGAGCAATTCGGTGACCTTGCGGCTATCGCCACTGTTGCCGATATTGTAAGCCTTACAGGTGAAAATCGTCTGCTGGTACGGTATGGTATGAATCTTATAAATGAAACTGACCGACCTGCTCTTATGGCTCTGAAAGAGCTAAGCGGATACAGCGAAAAAGCCGTTGATACCAACGCTCTCGGCTTCGGACTTGCCCCAAGAATCAACGCAGCAGGACGTTTCGGCTCACCTATGACTGCCTTAAATCTTTTCCTCTGCGATGACTATGACGAAGCTATAGTTTTGGCTCAGGAGCTTGATGAGCTGAACCGTCAGCGAAAGCAGACTGAAAATGACATAATTTCCGAAATATACGCAATTCTGGACAATGACCCGTCTATACTCCGCGACCGTGTAATTGTTGTCTGCGGAAATGGCTGGCATCACGGTGTTATCGGCATTGCCGCATCCCGTATAATGGAACAGTTCGGAAAGCCCTGTTTTATCGCCTCAGAAGAAAACGGCGAGCTGCGCGGCTCTGCCCGTTCTTTCGGAAGCTTCTCCGTATTTGCAGCACTTACTGCCGCCTCGGAGGTTCTTGAAAAATTCGGCGGACACCCCGGTGCAGGCGGATTTACCGTAAAATCGGGTATGGGCGATGATTTCCGCCGCCTTATAAATAAATATGCCTTTGAAAATCACAGGGAAATGCCCTGTTACGAGCTTTTGGCAGACCTTTCAATCTCACCTGCCGATATGACAATTGAAAACATAACGGGACTTGAAGTCCTTGAACCCTTCGGTATGGGCAACGAAAAGCCTGTATTCCTCATAGAAAATGCCCTTGTTAAGGAAATACGTCCCCTTTCCGGCGGTATTCACTCCAAACTCAGAATAAAGCTTGGTGCTGCTGAATTCGATGCGCTTCGTTTCAGAATATCCCCCGACGCACTGCCCGTAAAGGCCGGCGATGTGTGCGATATGGCTGTAACTCTGTCAATTAATACTTTTATGGACAAACGCTCACTGAGTATATTTATTTCCGACATACGCAGCCACGACTTCAATCAGGACAGATATTTTGCCGCAGTAAGCACCTTTGACGCATTTATGCGCAATGAGGGGCTGCCCTCGGGATATTATCCCGCAATGCTCCCCACAAGAGAAACTGCTGTTGAAATATACAAGCTGATACCTGCTGACGGTATAACCGCTGATAACCTCTATTTCAGAGTGTGCGGAAAGATTAACTACTGCCGTTTCTGCGTTGCTGCAGAGGCTCTGAAACAACTGGGACTTATAACTCAGAGCTGTAGTGATACCGTCATAAAACGCGTCAGAGTAACTCAGAAAGCCGACCTTGACTCAGCGGAGATACTTGTGAAACTCCGTAAATTATCAGAAAAGAAAGGATGATCATATGAACAACGAAAACCGAAAAACGGACGCAGAAGCTATTCACGACCTGCCTATCCCCATAGCGCCTGTTGAGGCTCTTTCAGAGGATTATATCAAGACAATCCCCGAATATGATGATAATTTTACAATCGAAATGATTATCCAGAAAATTCTGAAAGATGACCGTCAGTACGACCTGAGCAAGATACTTTCAGCCTATGAATTCGCAGAAAAAGCTCACAAGGGACAGAAACGTTCCTCGGGACAGGATTATATCATCCACCCCCTTGCCGTAAGCTTCATACTCCTTGAGCTTGGTATGGATACAGATACCATATGCTCTGCCCTGCTCCACGATGTTGTGGAGGATACCCCTGCAACCCTTGACGACTTAAAAAAACGCTTCGGTCAGGACGTTGCGCTTCTTGTTGACGGCGTTACAAAGTTGGGTAAAATTCCAACAAATTCAAAAGAACAGCAGCAGGCTGAAAACGTCCGCAAGATACTCCTTGCAATGTCACAGGATATCCGCGTTATGATTATCAAGCTTGCAGACCGTCTGCACAATATGAGGACACTGAAACACCGTCCACCCGATAAACAGCGTAATACAGCCCTTGAAACTATGAATATATACGCTCCCCTCGCCCACCGTCTTGGTATCCGCGCAATTCAGGAGGAGCTTGAAGATCTCTCTTTCCGCTATCTTGACCCCTTTGCATATACAGAGATTGAAAATATTCTCGAAAATAAAAAAGAGGAGCGAGAAGCTTTCATTGAGATAATCAAGGAACGTATTAAAGAACGTTTCAAGAAAGAGGAATTCTCCGAACCGCCTGTTGTGTCGGGAAGAGTTAAAAGTATCTACAGCATATACAAAAAAATCTTTATGATGCACAAGAACATCGACGAGATATATGACAAATATGCCGTAAGAGTTATTGTATACACAATCCCTGAATGCTATGGAGTACTGGGACTTATCCACGATATGTTCAAGCCCCTCCCCAACCGTTTCAAGGACTATATCGCTACACCAAAGGCCAATGACTACCGTTCACTCCACACCACTGTTTTAGGCAAGGAGGGCATACCATTTGAAGTACAGATACGTACCTGGGATATGCACGAAACGGCTGAATACGGCATTGCTGCCCACTGGAAATACAAAGAGGGCATACGCTCCCGCGATAAAATGGAGCAGCGACTTGCCTGGGTAAGACAGGTTATTGAGGCACAGCAGACATCCGATGATGTTGAGGAAATTGTACGTATTATAAAGACGGATATTGCTCCGGAAGATGTTGTTGTAATGACTCCCAAAGGCAGGTCAATTATACTTCCTATGGGTTCAAATGTCATTGACTTCGCTTATCGTATACACACGGAAATAGGACATAAAACCGTTGGCGCAAAGGTTGACGGCAGAATTGTTCCTCTGGATTTCAAGCTTGAAACTGGACAGATATGCGAAATTCTCACGTCCAAGGACCCCGAAAAAGGTCCTAACAGAGCGTGGCTCAACACGGTATTTACCACTGATGCGCGTTCTAAGATACGTTCTTGGTTCAAGAAGGAACGCCGCGATGAGAATATTCTTGAAGGTAAAGCTGAGGTTGAGCGTCTTTTCCGCAGACACCATATAAATGTCCCTGATAAGGAAATGTCAGACTTCCTCAAAGATGACTTTGCAAAGCACAACTGCGAAACCCTTGACGATTTTTACGCTTCTGTAGGCTATAAGGGTACATCTCTTGAAAAGATGATACCACGCCTTAAAGAGCGTTATAACAAGCTGTACGGCGAAAATACACAGGAGCCTACCAGCACCTCAATGATAAAAGCCAAGCCTAATAGCAGAAACAGTATAATCCTTGACCAGATTAATGATATTGCTATAAAATTTGCACAGTGCTGTAATCCTCTACCCGGTGATGACATTGTTGGCTTTATTACAAGAGGCTTCGGACTTTCCGTTCATACCACAAAATGCACCAATTACCGTGCCGCTATGCAGCGTAACGATGAGGAAGAAACAAAACGCTGGTTTGATATCCAGTGGTCTGAAAACACAAGCTCGCAATTCCAGACAAGCTTTGAGGTTATTGCTGATAACCGCATAGGACTTGTGTACGATATATCGGCAATTCTTATGGAGTCCCGTATACCTATTGTTCACTCATCTTCACGAGTTCTGAAAAATGGCAATGCCCTTTTTGAATGTACAATCGTTATTTCAAGTATGGAGCAGCTTAAAGCTGTTTTTGACAAGATAAAGAAAATCAAGAACGTTATTTCCGTTGAGCGTTCCACTATATAGGAGGGATATTATGCTCATTAAAACCTTACAGCTGGGCGAGCTTAACGCCAATTGCTATATTGCTGTAACTGCCCCCAATCAATGCATAGCCATTGATGTAGGCGGTACACCAAGACTTCTCCTTGAATATCTGAAAATGAACAGACTGAAACTCTCTAAAATACTCCTCACTCACGGTCACTTCGACCACACGGGAGGAGTTGAGGAGGTTCGTCAGGCTACAGGTGCTGAAGTATTTATCCACGAAACCGATTCTCCTATGCTTGAAAGCTCTGCACTTTCACTTCATTCAATGATTTCCATTATGCCATTCAAGCCTGTTATGAAATATGAGATAATCCGTGATAACTGTATAATAAACGATGGTGACTACAGCTTCCGCGTCCTTCATACTCCCGGACATTCTCATGGCAGCGTATGCTATATATGCGATGAGGAGCGTGTTATCTTCTCGGGTGATACTCTTTTCTGCTGCTCTGTAGGAAGAACGGATTTCCCCGGCAGTGACCCCCATTATATGATGCAGTCATTACAGATACTTCACGAGCTTGACGGTAACTACAAGGTTTACCCGGGACATAACGAATTTACCGACCTTGACTATGAACGTCGGAATAATCCCTATATGAAGCCATTCAGAGGATAAAAAATGATAAATAAGAATAATGATTATAAAATGCCGATCGTGCTGATCGGCAATTCTTTTAAATATGAAATTGAATCCATATGCAAGCTGTTTTTCCACACCGCCCGCTTTAACTTCACGGAGGATATCTCCGAGGCGCAGGGTGACAGCTATATCATTGCGGAAAAGGCTGTTTGCGTCGGCGAGATGAAGCTCTCCGCAGTTGTAAAGCTCAACGGTGATACTCCCGAAAAGAAGGAAAAGCTCCTGCCGGAAAATACGGAAAAAAGCTTTGCGGAACAGGAATTATGCAGGCTGATTTACCACATACTCTGCCGCAAAACAGGTATTACTCCACCTTGGGGACTTATGACGGGTATCCGCCCTGTAAAAAAAGTCACTGAGCTTATGGCGCAGGGACTCTCCCGTGAGGAAATCGAGAAAAAGCTGTCCGAGCGATATGAGCTGTCACCGAAAAAGCTTGCTCTTGCCTATGAAACAGCAATAAATCAGCAGCCTATACTTGACAGCATTGATACATCTGCCGCAAGCCTTTATGTGTCGATCCCTTTCTGCCCTACAAGATGCAGCTACTGCTCCTTTGTTTCACACAGTATGGCGTCGGCTATGAAGCTTATGCCCCAGTATATCGACACTCTCTGCCGTGAGCTTGAAATAATCGGCAGACTTGTAAGAGAATGCGATACAAAAATTGATACGATTTACTTTGGCGGCGGAACTCCCACTTCAATTTCTGCTGAGGATATCCGCAAGGTTATGGAGGCTGTTGCCGCTAATTTCGACCTTGACAGAATACGCGAATACAGCTTCGAGGCTGGCAGACCTGATACCATAACAGAGGAAAAGCTCCGTGTTATCAAGGAGCTGGGCGCGGACAGAATTTCCGTAAATCCGCAGACGCTCAATGACGATGTACTCAAAGTCATTGGCAGACAGCACACAGGGGAAGAAGCCGTTAAAGCCTTTGAGCTTGCAAGAAAAATCGGCTTTGACAATATCAACACAGACCTTATTGCAGGACTTCCCACAGAGTCGGCGGAGAGCTTTAAGAATACCCTTGACAGAATTGTGGAGCTTTCTCCTGAGAGTATAACTGTACATACCCTGACAGTTAAAAGATCAGCGGCACTTTTCCGTGACGGCAACGAAAATATGGCTAATCCAGCCGCAGAAATGGTGGATTACAGCATTGAAAAGCTTATGGATAACAACTATCTGCCATATTATATGTACCGTCAGAAAAACACGGTGGATAATCTTGAAAATGTGGGATATGCAAAAAAAGGCTATGAAAGCCAGTACAATATTTTCATTATGGACGAAACACAGACTATCCTCGGTGCAGGCTGTGCAGCTTCAACAAAGCTTGTATATCCCGATGGACTTATCAACAGAATTCACAACTATAAATTCCCCTATGAATACATCAACCGATTTGATGAGCTTATGGAGAAAAAACAGGAGGTTACGCAATGCCTGAGAAAAATCAAATCTACACCGCAGAAATAACTGGTCTTACCTCAGAGGGCAGCGGAATATGCCGCATTGATAATATGGCAATATTTGTTCCTGAAACGGCTGTAGGCGATGTGGCTGATATTAAAATCTTAAAGGTTCTGAGCAGCTATGGTTTCGGCATTGTGGATAAGCTGATCACCCCCTCCCCTGACCGTGAAATCCGTGAATGCGCAGTTTACAAGAAATGCGGCGGCTGTGTTTACCGCCATATAAGCTACAAGGCAGAGTGCCGTGCCAAAGACGATACGGTGCGGAGCGCCTTTGAGCGCATCGGCGGACTTTCCCCCGAATACGACGAATTTATCCCCTGCGATAATCCTGACAGATACCGCAATAAAGCGCAGTATCCTCTTGCTGTAGCTGACGGAAAGGCTGTCTGCGGATTTTATGCGCCAAGAAGTCATCGTGTTGTTCCCATTGAGGATTGCCCCCTGCAGCCTGAGATTTTCAGTAGAATAACAGCAGATATCCTTGATTATATCAACGAAAAAAAGCTCCCCATATACGACGAAGCAAGCGGCACAGGCATAATGCGACATATCTATCTGCGTAAGGGTGCATATTCGGGTGAAGTTATGGTATGCCTTGTTGTGCGTAAAAATATGAGCCGACAGCTCAGCTCTCTTTGCCGTGAACTTGCGGAGAAATTCCCCGATATAAAGAGCATTGTGATGAATATTAACCCCGATAAAACTAACGTTATCCTCGGTGAAAACTGCGTTACTCTGTGGGGAAAAGATACCATTTCCGACACAATGTGCGGCAATAAAATTGAGATTTCACCTCTTTCCTTCTATCAGATAAACACTCCACAGGCAGAAAGACTTTACGCAAAAGCGCTGGAATATGCCTCTCCCGAAGGCGATGAAATTATAGCGGATTTATACTGTGGTGCAGGCACTATCGGACTTTCTATGGCTCACAGGGCAAAGAAAATCGTGGGAATCGAAATTGTTCCCGAAGCTGTGGAAAATGCAAAGAAAAATGCCGCTGATAACAATGTGGCAAATGCTGAGTTCTATTGCGGCGATGCAGGAGAAGTTTTCACTCAGCTCCACAAAAATGGCTGCAATCCCCATATTATCGTGGTTGATCCGCCAAGAAAGGGCTGCTCTCAGCAGTCCCTTGATGTGATACTCTCCGCTGCGCCCCGAAAAATCGTTATGATTTCCTGCAATCCTTCTACTGCAGCCCGTGATGCGAAATATCTCTCCGATAACGGGTATAACGTGGAAAGAGTGTGCGGTGGGGATTTCTTCCCGGGGACGAGGCACGTTGAATGCGTGGTATTATTGTCCAAACTAAAATCAACACATCATATTGAGGTTGAACTGAAAACGGATGAGCTTGATTTGACCTCTGCTGAGAGCAAGGCTACTTACGATGAAATCAAGGCTTATGTGAAAGAACATACAGGCTTGACAGTATCTTCTCTGAACATCGCTCAGGTAAAGCAGAAATGCGGTATCATTGAGCGTGAGAATTACAACAAGGCAAAGTCAAAAGATTCCAGACAACCGAAGTGTCCGAAGGAGAAGGAAGAGGCTATTGTTGCGGCTTTACGACATTTCAAGATGATATGAGTGAGATAGCAAGGAGGAGCGATATTATGAAAAGATGGATAAACGAAAGTGTTGATATTTCTGATTTCGCCGATAGACTGCCTCGTTCTGTCTTTGAGCTTTTTGAAGAAGCAGAAGAAGCCGAACGTAAAGGCGAGGAGTTTGCGTATTATGAAATTTGCGACAACATCGACATTGCAGGAAAACTTCTTGCAACCGAAGGTGTAATTACCGATGCAGAATGGGATAAAATGTGTCAGAAATACAGCCCATATATTGAGATTGAGGAATAAAATGAAAGAAAGATACCCTTTTATGGATGTTCAGAGTTTGAAAAGAACATCTCCTTCGGAATTACGCCTATCCATCACATTGGCAAAGCAAGCAAGATTGGAAAAAGCGAAGCACGGACAAATAACAACGATGTGTCCAAAGTGCAAAAGAAAACCAAGCATCACAACAACTGCGAAAGGTGAGCGAACTATCGTATCTTGCGACTGCGGCTTTATCTACAGCGAAGAGATAAATCTCTAATTATCACTTAATGTGAAGTGCTGTTGCTCATGGAGAGGACGATAATATGCTGAAACTGATTGACTTATCTTTGAATGGACATATTTTGACTATGACAGTTCTGATTGAGGGTGATGCAAATAGAGCATGCCAGCTGTCTGTGGACATCAAAACAGAATGGTATTCCGTGATAAACAGCGATATTCCGTCAGAATACAAGATATATGAACGACAGGCGAAGACAGCCTTACGCAGATACAAAGGTAAGGTTTTACCCGAGGTGATTACATCTATGTGGTATTAACCATATAAACAAGAAATAAGCATGAAATACGAAGCACTGTTGCTCATGGAATGTGAGTGATGGTGCTTTTCTTTTTATATGAAAATACTTTTTCAGGTAAATTGCAACTTTTTTCTGCATTTTGATTGACTTTTGTACACTGCTGTGGTATAATATAAAATGCGACACAACATAATAACGATGGTAGCTCTTATTTTAAGGGGAGAAGTATACACTTTTACTATTTCGGTAAAAGTGCATACTCTTTTCGTATGCTTTTCCCTATGTGGAGCTATCGAAGTTGTGTCGCAGCAATCGGAGTTATGCATTTTTCGGTGCGTAGCTCTATGCTGCGCACTTTTTTATTTTATTCACATAGGAGGAAAAAGAAAATGAAGAAAAGATTGATTGGTATGGCAGTTATGACTGCGATGATTCTGGGATGTATGACTGGTTGTGGAGAAAAAGGAGTAACGTCTGACAATGCTGAGGATGTTATCAATTCCATGTCCGATGAAGAACTGGAATCTGCGATTATTAATGGAGCAAATAAGTTGGATGAGGAAAGCAGTGCTGCAGATGAAGAAGAAACAACAGAAGCACCGACAGAAGTGGTCTATGAGCCTTCACAGGATATTATCGATGCAGACTTTTCTTCACTTTTGATTCAGCTGAACAACGATGTATTCCAGCAGGGCGGTTATATGACTGTTGCAGAGCTTGTTGAACAATATGGTGACAGATATGAATTCACATACAAAGATGGAACTTATGAAGAAAGAAAAGATTATCTGGTTGAATACAATGTAGGTACTAGATATACAGTTGGTACTCAAAAATGGTTTGAAATTTACCAGATTGATATGACTCCGCTTTACGGTGACGGCAGATATGGAGTCACTGCTTATATTGCGAATCTTACATCCCCTGGTGAAAAGGTCACATTAGACCAAGCCTATGTTTTGTATTTTTCTGAATGTGAAAATAATAGAAAAAAATACACACCCGTATGGACACCCAATGGCTTTTTTGTTTTGGATTATAAAAAAAGCTGTGAGGATGAACTGAATTCTGAAAATGGTAACTATACAGCATCTAACTTTGCCACTTTTCTTGAGGGTCAGGGGTTTACTTTCCACGAAGGATTTACTTTTTCTTATAGTGAAATAAACATGAAGTACACTCAAAATTCGAATACAAATTCCTTCGCTATATATTTCACAGGAGAGCCTAATTCAACTGGTTTGAAACCTTTGTTTAAATGTAGTTTTTTATTTAATGATGACACGGATAAGCTGGAATATGTCTATTATGAATTCGTAGATTTTGTAGAATAAAATTAGGCTCAATTGAGAAAAATTAGAATATTGCATGGAAGACTAAAAATCTAAATCCATCGTTATAAGAGATGTCATCATGACATCTCTTTTTTTATTTCTGAAAATCTTTCATTTCTCTGTTTTAAACAAAATAAAGTGAGTGAGACTGAACTGAAATCACGCAACTTATACAAAAAAGTCACTGAATCAGACCTGATAATGGGTCTGTTTTGGTGGCTTTTTTGTTTTCTTCATTCGAAGAACGTTCCATTCCAACACTTCTCGTTACATTTACAAGTGAAGCGTAAAGCTCAACAGTCAAACGAAAGGATGGTTTTTAATGACAACATTTGTAAATGCCGAGATTAAGGCGAAAGCATTATTAAGCGGTGTGCGTATGTATGAGGTTGCACAGCACTGTCACATGAGTGAATCCACCTTCAACCGCAGGATGTGCAAGGAACTTTCACAGGCTGACCGTGAACAGTTTTTGAAAGCAATCGAGGAAATTGCCGCTGAGAAGAAAGAGACAGGGCTTGGTATTACCCCGATAACTGACCCCCGATAAGTAGCCCCCACTGATTATCCGACACAAAGGAAGTGAATAATTATGCCATTTCAAGGAACTGAATTGCAAGCGTTACTCTGTCCACGTTATGCAAAGGAGAACGGCTTTTTTTATGACATTAACGGCGATGCTTTTATCAAAGCTATTGATGGATGGGGTGTTAGGGCTTTATCAGATGATGATGGAGATGTTCTTGTTACCGATTATGGTGCGAATGGGTTAAAAATTGAAAAACGCAAAACCTCTATGTCAAAGCCTTATGGAAAACGAAAGCGTTGTAAAACGGCAGAAGAAGCTATTTCTGAGTTTACAAGTACCCCTGATAACAACTCCCCTCATAACTGTAAAGCAGATGATACGGCGGCACTTCCAAAGTGTGTTACGGAAAAGGATATCCCCTCTAACTGTTCTTCTCATGATGAAGCCGATACTTCTACCGGTAATGTTGCAGAACATGATACCCCCGATAACTGCACCGATGTTAATATTGTAAGCGATGCTGACTATGTGGGCGGTAGGGAACTTGTAATGGGTAAGGATGGTAAACTGTATCGGATGCGTATTGGTGGAGATGATGCAGGTGTTATTGATGGCTTGTGCAGAGACTATGAATCCGAGAGAGCGAGTTTTAAGAAGCTCGCAGATGAATGCATTAAAAGTTGCTATTTCAAAAAATCATGTGCTTTTACCCTGACTACATATGTCCCTCAATCGTTTGCAGATATAAAAAGTGCAGTTTCAAAAATGGTAAAAAAGTATCTTTTTTCGAAATTCGAAAACTTGAAGTGTGTTTTCACTTTTTGCGAGCCTCACGCTGATGGCAGTTGGCATTGTCATTTGATTTTGTGTTTCAGAGATGAATTTCCAGACGGATTATATGAGACTGTCTTGAAATCATGGAAAAATCGTATTATTGTCCCAAGTGAGACTTACAAAACAGATGAAAATCTTGTTGACTTACGATTTTTTTATACAGCCGAAGAATTTATAAAATATTTGGATTACTTGAATCCAGTGTCCAAGAAAAAGCGTGACCGTCTTAAATTTTACCCGAACAAGAAAAAAGCAAGGCAGAAATACGGCGAAACTGAAAAACCGAAAAAGGTTATCCTGTCTGCAAATGAAGCAAAAAAATTGACGGAGCGTGAACACATCGCACTCCGTCATGAGATAAAAATTCTCAACGCTTCAAGTTCCGTCTTTGAGAAGAAAGAGGACTTGAAACTTCACAACTTCACTTATTATTATACACGAAATGAAGCTTTGTGGAATGCCATTATCGCTAATGGACAATCTTCCTGCTAACGTGAATCCACACCCCCTGTAACTGCCCCCGAACCTCAATCATGTGAATATGAATGCGAAGACGACCGTGATTGCAGTGGCTGGGCTGATTATGTCTATGAGCATTTCACGATGATGCACCTCCGCTGTTAGCTGTGTCAAAGGCATAGTCAATTGACCGCAACAGGCAGTGTGTCATATAGGTGGTTAGCCGTTTATATGAGTTATATCAAAATCAAATTGAATTTTAATGAAAGGGTGATATGATGGCGAATATTTTATACGTCCGAGTGTCCACAAAGGAGCAGGAGACGGCACGGCAGGAAGAACTCGCAGAGCGTTACAAGATTGATAAAATCTTTACGGACAAGCAGTCGGGCAAGAACACTGACCGTCCGCAGTTTAAGGCAATGATGGCATATGTCCGTGAGGGTGATACGGTTTATGTAGAAAGCATTTCAAGGCTGTCTCGTTCCATCAGAGATTTGCTGAAAACAGTTGATGAACTCACAGAGAAAAAAGTGCATTTCGTTTCAACAAAAGAGAATATCGACACTTCCACTCCGCAGGGGAAATTTATGCTTTCCATCTTCGGAGCGTTGGCAGAACTGGAACGAGAACAGATGTTACAGCGACAGCGTGAGGGCATCGACATCGCAAAGAAGAATGGAGTTTACAAAGGCAGACAACCTTTGAAAATAAACCGCTTAAAATTTGAGAATGTCTGCGAGGAGTGGCGTGCGGGAAAGATAACAGCGATACAGGCACAGCGTAAGTTATCACTGACAGCAAGCACATTTTACCGCCGTGTTAAGGAGTGGGGACTGTAAGGCGGTGCAAGGGGTGCAGGGGTCTCCCTGCCCCTCGGAGAGCCTAATGTATTTTGGGCTTGCCCGAAATGCCATTAGGTTACGCCTAAGCACATTATTATACGATTTATGATGTGATTGGCGTAACTGCACCCACAGGAATCCGCTAATAAAGCAGTTTGAGGGTGCAACATCCGATAAAGGCAGTTTTTACGCCGAAAATGGCGTGAAATCAAGAGAAAATGCGAACTAAGTATATCTTGATATACTTAGACGAGAAAATGAGGTGAAAAAATGCCGATAGAATGTAAAGGCAGTATGCATCTTGGCAAGAAGTACAGCATCAAGCATAACAACCGTGACTATAACGGATGGAATAAAGACGGACACATTGATCCGTCAAGAACACCGCTTAATGTAACGCTTGTCAACGAGGATTTACGCAAATGGTTTTATGATATTTTTGCCGATGCGATACTGGCGTACAACGAGAAAAATGCGAAGAAGCATCCCGACCGTGTGATGACGGTTTCAGACTATTTTGAACAGCAAAAAGGTAAAGTTCAAGAAGCAATTTTGCAGTTTGGTGACCATCGGACTTATATTGATTTAGTGGAACAACTCGGACAGGAAAATGCAGATGTGTTTTACAAAAATGCTCTAATTCAGACTTTTGAGAATTGGAAAAAGGAAAATCCCTCGTTGAGAGTTTTTCATGCTTCAATTCACATGGACGAAGTAAAAAATGGAACGCCACATCTGCATATTGACTTTTTGCCTGTTGCGGAAAGCAAACGTGGTCTGATAACTAAAGTTTCGATGGAGGGAGCGTTAAAATCTCTCGGTTTCGTTCGGGATGAAAAAGACAAGTACGATAACACACCTTACAAACAGTGGCTTCGTGATAGGCGTGAAAAGTTGGAATCCGATTTTCAAGAAATGGTGGATTCGCTTCTTGGAAAAGATGAAATCAAAGTGTTGCCCTCGGAGCATTCCAGTAAACCTCATCAGGAGACTTGGGAATGGCGTGAGGAGCAGAAAGGGCTGAAAGCGGTCAAAGCTTTTTTGTCTGGTGAGGGCAAGGCGAAAGTGAAAGCCGCAGAAGAAATTATTGATAATGCAAAAGCTGTTGCGAGGTCGATTGCCGCCGAAGCAGAACGTAAAATACAAGCGGCGGACAAAAGGACAGCAGAAGCAGTCCGAAAAGAAAAAGTTGCAGAAAAGAAATTGAGAACGGTCGAAGCAGGAGCAGAGGCTCTTTCCAAAAAGAGAGCATTATTTCGGGAGCGTGTGCAGCAATTCAAAGGTGCGGTAGTCAATGCCGCTACAAAGCAGGAACAAGAAGTGCAGCGGAGATTATCACCTGTGACTTTCCCAATTCGTCAGCGTGAAGAAGATGAACGCTATCTGCAACGCCGAAAGACACCATTTGCCTCAGAAGTGGAGCAGGCACAGGAGCAGGGCAAGGCAGAGCAACAACGCACACAGGAAATTCTGGAAAAAGCAAAATACAAGACTACAAGTAAAGGAGATTTTGAACGATGATTATTGGATTTACTAAGCAGATGCACACGCATATCGTGGGACAACCACAACGCAAGTCCAAAGGGCAGCAGAAGCGTGTGGACAGCTTTATTTACAGCTTTATCACCAATGTGCAGCGGCGTGATATGGACTGGGACGGACTGTATGATGCCGTTGTGGAGTGTCTGATAGAGAGTATGGGGCTTTCCCTCGATGCCGTCAAGGATATGGAGCTGTCGCTTGACATAACATCGGGGCAATACGCTGTGCGTTTTACTGCCATCGGTGACAAGGCAGACTTGACAGAGGACGCCTATGCTGCGGAAATCAGATGGACGGTGCAGAGTGGCGATGCCATTATCAGCCCCAATCTCGAAGTGTACCCAATGGAGTATGTTGACAAGGATGATTACAGCATCATTCCCGATGCAGCAGCTCTTACTTTGGCTGAAGTCGAAGCTTTGATTGTGGATGATATTGAGGATTAACTAATTAGCTTTGCAGTTTGAAGGGAGGTGCATGCTTAATGCACGATGAATGGACAGGATTCGCAAAGTTGTTGGTGGAAATAATCGAGAGGCATGCATCTGAACTTGATTTCGATGATATGCCGCTGCCGAGAAAAGAGACCAATGAAAAAATACATACGGAAGATGATGAAAAAGTCGCATAGCAATTGACAAAGACAGAACAACATGGTATAATAATCGTGAGAAGATATGTCCAAACTTTTTGTACATACTTCTCACGATATTTTGTTTTCAGGAGAAACTAAGATGGGAGACAGGAAAAAGGTTTATACTTATACAAGAGTATCCACTGCAATGCAGGTGGAAGGCTACTCTTTGGATGCTCAAAAAGAGAAACTGAAAACCTATGCGGAGTGCTACGATTATGAGATTGTCGGCGAGTACGAGGATGCAGGTAAATCGGGAAAATCCATTGAAGGCAGAGTGCAGTTCAATCAGATGATGGATGACATTATGTCGGGCAAGGACGGTGTATCTTATGTCCTTGTATTCAAGCTTTCCCGATTCGGCAGAAATGCAGCAGATGTGCTGTCTACTCTGCAAACTATGCAGGATTTTGGAGTAAATCTGATTTGTGTTGAAGATGGTATTGATTCCTCAAAGGATGCAGGCAAACTTATGATTTCGGTATTGTCTGCTGTTGCTGAAATCGAACGAGAAAACATCCGTGTTCAGACTATGGAAGGACGTATTCAAAAGGCTCGTGAAGGCAAGTGGAACGGTGGCTTTGCTCCGTATGGCTATAAGTTGGTCGATGGTTGTCTTGAAATCAACGAGGAAGAAGCAGAGGCGATTCGCTTAATATTCGACCAATATGTCAATAGTGATATGGGAGCAAACGGTCTTGCAAAATATCTGGCAAATAACGGTATCCAAAAAATTCAGCGTCAGAATGGTAAGAATCCGTTGTTTGATGCTGCACTCATCCGTAAGATTATCAAGAATCCTGTCTACTGTGGCAAAATCGCCTACGGTCGCAGAAAAACAGAGAAGAAGCAAGGAACGAGAAATGACTACCATATGGTAGAGCAAGAGAATTTCCTGCTTGTTGACGGCGTGCATCAACCTATCGTTTCAGAGGAATTATGGCAGGCTGCACAAGTGAAACTGCTCGCTATGGCGAAAAAATACGAACATGTGAATCGTGGAAAGGATACCAGAGTTCACCTGCTGTCGGGAATTGTGAAATGCCCTGTATGCGGAGCAGGAATGTATGGTAACAAATGCAGTAAGCGTAAGCCTGACGGTACAAAATACAAAGATTTCTTTTATTACGGTTGCAAACACCGTGCTTTGACTCGTGGACATAAATGTGACTACAAAAAGCAGATTAATGAGGAACTGCTGGACAACGCTGTTGCTGAGGTTATCACCAAGCTTGTGAGAATGCCAAAATTTGCCGCTATGATGCAGGATAAAATCAATATGCAGGTGGATACAAGTGCGATAGAACAGGAGTTGCAGAACTATGAAAAGCAGCTTCGTCAAGCATATGCAACAAAAGCAAAGCTGACGGAAGAAATTGATTCTCTTGACCTTGATGACAGGCATTATATCAAACGCAAGGCAGACCTTGACGAACGCCTCAACAAGATGTATGATAAGATAGAGGATATTGAAAATCTGCTGATTGCTGCAAAAGCGAAGAAACAGGCTATTGAAGCTGAGAAGATGACGAGCGATAATATCTATAGAGTATTGGTATACTTTGAAAAATTGTATGCTGTTATGAGTGAGATTGAAAGACGGCAATTTATGGAGATGCTTGTTTCTGAAGTGCAGATTTATGAAAAACGACAGACTAACGGACAGTGGTTAAAATCCATCAAATTCAGACTTCCTATTATCGAAGAAGATATAAGTATGTGTTTGGACAACGATTGTCATATGGAGTGCGTGGTTTTGATGTCAAGGGATAAGGACTGAAAATCCCCGATTTTACGATGATTTTCGATGGTATGGTAAAATCGCACATGGAAGTCCGGCATCGTTTTTTCTGTATCTGGAAAGACATCTACGCACTGAAAACGGCTGACAACATTTCTGCACACTGAGGAAAGTGGGTCAAAATGATAACAGGCGTTTGATAGTGCGTCAAAATGTTGTCACGGATTGAGAATGGCGTAAAATCAAGAAATTT
Source organism: Ruminococcus sp. (assembly GCA_017397925.1). Classification (GTDB taxonomy): domain Bacteria; phylum Bacillota; class Clostridia; order Oscillospirales; family Ruminococcaceae; genus Ruminococcus. The sequence goes on along the minus strand of JAFQHO010000008.1, from coordinate 19,875 downwards.
GGACTTATCAAATATTGCGATTGAGATATAGGGGTGAGTGCGTGGAAATGTTGTCACGCACATAGAAGGAAGTGATTAGAATAGACACATATTACTTAGTGGATTATGAAAATGTAGGAAGCAATGGTCTTTCAGGTTGTAAGAATATGACGGCTTCTGAACATATTATAATTTTCTTTACACAGAACGCTCGTAAAATTGATATGGCTGAAATCGCTAATCATGGTGCTGCTGAATTAAAAATGATTGAAATACCTGCTGGAAAACAATCTGCGGATATACATATAGGATCCTATCTGGGCTACTTGGCAGGAAAATCTAAATGTAATATTGTAATTATCAGCAACGATACAGATTTCGATAATGTGATAAAATTCTGGAAAAAAGAACTCAGCATTTCAGTTGAGCGTAAAAAGAAGCTTCAAGAAACAACAGTCAAGAAACAGACCAACACAAAAGCAAGCACTCCTACAACAAAAGAAGCGCAGATTCGGACTCTTTTTGGTCAGAAATTCAATAAATCACCCTATGCCGCAAAAAAAGAAGCCATTATTGCTTTACTACTCAATTCCCAAGATAAGCAATCACTCAATACGGAGTTGACTAAACTAATACCAAGCAGCGACATTCCAGCATTATATAAAGTATTCAAAGAATTTATAAAGAATCTCCCCTCTACGAAAGCAAAACCAAAAGTTGATAAAAAGAAATGGGAAGCACAGTTCAGATCAGCATATGGGCAGTATTTCAAAAAAGGCGTGTACAAAGAGAAACGTGAAAAAATCATTAGTATCTTAGTAAATGCTAATACACGTCAGCAGGCTAATAATGAACTGTGCAAAATTCTTCCCAGAGAAAATGTTAGTAAGATAATAAAGCAATTTCAGCCTCTTCTGAAAGATTTACCATAAAGCAAAAAATCCCCCTCACCAAGCAGGAGCATAACTTTCTGCCAGATGAGGGGCTTTCCTCTATCCATTCACTTCTCCACCACAACCTCCACCCCCGATTTCAACCGAAACACCAGATAATCCCCGAACACCGTCACCCTCTCCACCAAATGCTTCACAAGCGTCTCATCAAACTCCGTAATCTCACTCGAATGAGAACGGATGAATTTTTGAAGCTCCTTAATGTGTTTCGTGTGTTCTTTCTGTGCAGCATCGTCCATGCCTTTCTGTTCCTGCAATTCACGCAGACGGAGGATTTCTTCTGTTATGTCATCATAGTTCTCACGCTGCTCTGTCCTGTTGATAAGTTCCTGTTGTAGTTCAGCCATTCTCGCTGACAGAGTTTCTGCCGACATAGGATTAGCCATATTAAGTGCTACTTCAAGATTTTCAGCAAGCCTTGACAGATAATCGCTGCTGTTGCCGACCATTTCATTGAGTGCCTCAATAAATGCAGCCTTTAAAGTTTCCTCACTGATAGTTCTTGTCACCAAGTACGGCTACTTTCCCTGCTGAAAGCGATACTGAATTCCTATTTTTACATTTTTACTAAGCGACTCCGATTCCTGCTGTGCCAGCGATGCCATAATTGTAAGCAAAACTTCACCTTTGGAATCCATTGTATTTATTGATTCCTTTTCAAAGAAAACAGGAATATTTATTTCTTTAAGCATTCGGATGTAGTTTAAGCAGTCAACAGTATTTCGAGCAAAACGGCTGATTGATTTGGTAAATATCATATCAATTTTTTCCTCTTTGCAATCCTCAATCATAGCGTTGAACTGTTCTCTGCCTTTCGTTGAAGTTGCACTGATTCCTTCATCCGCATACACATTGACCAGTTCCCATTCTGGATTTGCTGAAATGAATTCACGGTAATGAGTAATCTGTGTTTCATAACTTGATGCCTGTTCCTCATTGTCAGTTGAAACTCTGCAATAGGCTGCTACACGAAGTTTCTGAACTTCAATTTTAACTGCATTGTTTCCTTTCTGCGGTTTGGCAGGTATTTTTATTACATTCATTTTATCACCTCGATAAGACTGTAGACGTATTCAGCTTGCCTGATAGGATCATCATAATGCATCTTCGGTTCAGAAATGCTGAACTCCGTATATAATGTCGGAGCTTGCAGACGTTTTCCTTTGGGATGCTTTTCTGCCCTGCGTATCAGTTCTGCATTGGCTCTCGCAAATGTCTGCCTACTGATAATTGCAGGATAAAACTCATCACCAACATAACAGCTATTTCGTATAATGCGTTTCACCATACTGTGTACCATTGGTTTGCCTGCATTTACAGAAGCGTCACGCAAACTCATTCCGGAAAGATAACCGTTAAAAATATTTATGATAACTGCCGCTTCCGACTCATATACAACAGCTTCACCGTTTACTATTTTGTACCCGTACATACTTCCTCCTTTAAAGTCAGACCGCATTTCAGTCGGAAACCGATGCAGGTTCTTGTGTACACATAAATATTTTCTACAAAATCAGAAAACACCTCATTCTCCGCCTTTACGGGCAGGCACTTTCATTTTATTCAGCATTTGTGCAATCTTGTATGTTCCCATACCATTTAATGTTGACAAAAAAATCAGACGAACCACATCTGATTCTTTTTTATTTATAATCGTTCTTCCCTCATCGTTTCTGGTATGAGCTATTGAAACGTATATTCAAAGATTATATACTTCTTTCATTAGCTCGTCAAAGTTTTTATCGTATTTTATACCTATAGATTGCAGAAAGGCGATTTGAAGCGTTTTAATACTAAACCAATAGTTATTATCATCTGATAATTTTTCAACAATGATTGGATTACACATGATTCGGTCTCTATCAATTATTCCTGTATAATAAATATTATTATCCGCTTTGGATGTTTGTGTAGTAACTCCTTTACAACCTACTATAGAAATACAAATATAAATTCTGCAATCATTTATTATTGATGCAAATATCTTTTTAAAATTAAATAGTACATCATCAATTTTTTTCCATATATCGTCACGTTCAAAGTATCCGTTTATATAATTATTATTTAAATTGAGATAATTTGATAACGGAAAGAAACATTCAATTACTCCATTATTATTGATATATCCCTCGATTTTGTCATATGCTCTTTCATCATGAAAAAAGTGTAATCCGTCTGCACAAGGCATAGAACGTTGAGTATTACTAAATGTAGTAAAAATAGAATCAAATGATATCTTCTTTTCTTTTTCAAGGAAAAACATATTTTGATTAAAACTGGAATCTGTAAAAGTTTCGGGGATAATATGCAACAACAAGAATCGTGAAAAAATATCATTCTTATTTTCTGACTGCTCGCTGTAATACTCTATACGTTCTTGGCGATATTTGTGTATTTCCTTATCAAGAGAAAGTGACTGATTAAACATATTTCTCAACTCCGTATAAGTCATGGTAGCTTTTTTGTTTCCTGTACGTCTGAATACTTGGTAATTTTTTTCGTTCTCAATATGTAGATATGGTGCGAAATTGTCATGTCTTATATAGAGAATAACGATATACCTTCCATTTTCGATTTTAATAAAATGAAACTTGATTGATGGTATACGTGGCTGAATACCCATAAGGTCATTTCGTCGGTCTAACTCAAACTTATCCAAGTCATCATTAGGAATATTTATACCGCAAAGCTCAGAAGCACATCCGTTGTCATCACTGATACCTATAATAAGATAACCGCCTTCGGCATTCGCGAAGGCACACACATCACTTTTGAATTCACTCTTTCCTTGCACTATTATTGTTTTTCTGTCTTTTACATCTTTGGGGATTTCTAAATAGTGTAAGTTCTCTTTATAATCAATATATTCATTTTCACGATAATCAGGATTCTCGATAAGAAGTTTCAAATCCTCTTCATTACATTCGAGAAAAGATTTGTTATTGACTGTAGGTAACATATTTTTCCTCCTATATATCGCTCCTGGTATAGAACGTACTTCTACCGCTGCCATGCTTTAGAAGAAGCCCCTGTTCAACGAGCTGCTTGATAGAGTTCTCTACTGACGCTTTGCTAAGTGTAGGACAGAGTTCCATAACTTCGCTCTTGGTGAACTTACCGATCTTATTATAAACAGCACGCCGTACCATTTCTATTGCCGGCAGCTTTTCATCGACCAATGCAACACGTTCCTCAAAATCACGGTATGCAGCAAGAACAGTCTGTAGTAAGTACTTTATAAACGGAGCAGGATCTTCTTCGTTTTCGTTCCAGCCTTTCTGACACTTTTCTAAGGCGTCATAGTACAGGTTCTTGTTCTTTGCTATCTTGCTTTCCAGGGAGATATATCTACCAATTACATAGCCAGAACGGTATAGCAATAGAGTTGTGAGCAAGCGACTCATTCTACCATTACCATCGTTGAAAGGGTGAATGCAAAGGAAATCGTGGATAAATACTGGTATCAGCAGCAGTGCATCGATATCCTGCGTTGCAATTATGCGATTATAGCTGTCACATATCGCTTCGATAGCGGCTGGCGTTTCATAGGGCGGCAGAGGAGTGAACAATACGAATTCACGTCCATTCGCATCTGTCGCACTTATATAATTCTGGGAGTTCTTGAATGTACCACCAATACTTTTATGAGAATACTTATACAGATCACGGTGAAGCTGAAGAATATAATTCGATGTTATAGGTATATACTCGAAGCTCTCGTGAATAGTATTCAGCACATCACGGTATCCCATGATCTCTTCTTCATCACGATTACGAGGAGTAGTTTTGTCCTTGACAAGCTGCAACAGACGAGTATTAGTAGTGCGGATACCTTCGATCTCATTTGAAGCTTCTGTACTTTGTACCTTTGCAATCTCAATAAGGCGGTCAAGCTCAGCAGGCTTCTGTTTCAGATAAAGCTCCTGTCTGCCTTTATATTCGTGAATCTGGGCTACAAGACCTATGATTTCGCTGTTCCATAAACTTTTTGCAAGTTCACTATAATCGAAGTTTCTCATAAATTTACACTCCTTTCTCCTAATTATAATCTATTTTAGGAGAAAAGTCAAGTGATTAGGCGTAATTTCTCCTGAATATTATTATGTGCTATGAGATGCAAGTAATTCAGCTCTTGTATTATAAATGATTGAAGCCTCATTATTCAAATTATGAGAAATTTATAAGAAAAAGTCAAGAGAAATTCTAATAAAATTCTTATAATTTCAAAAACTTGTCGAATTAAGTCCTTCGATTTTCATAATTATAAAATTCTATCGAATAAAAGAGAATACAGAAGCCTCCAACGGAGGCTTAAGGTATCATTCTGTTGGCAAATCTATAAATATAGGCTCGTGTTTTGCTTCACGAACATATTTCAACATATCCTCACGGAGCAGGCGAACTGTAGAGGTGTTGATACCCGGATGACCGCAGATGTGTTCATCTTTCATAAGGTCGTTGTCAATGACAAGTTGAATGTTATTATCTGTATCGAATATGAGTTCCAGAGCTGATACAGAGCCGGGGATTGTGTGCAGATACTCCTGCATTTTGTCAGCTTCAGCAAAGGAAAGTCTTGCACAATTCAATTGTGAAGTAAGAAATTTCGTTTTGAAAGGCTTATCTCCCGGCATAAGCAGCATATAGAAGCTGGTCTTCTGACGATTACAGAGAAACAGATTCTTGCATATCTTCGCACTGAGAACTTTCTCAATTGCTAGGCAGTCCTCCATAGTATCAGCATGTTCGTGGTCGGCACGCTTGTAATCTATGCCAAGAGAGTCAAGCTTATCATATATAGCCATTTCAACATCAGAGCGATTGTCAGTTGGGCGGCCACTGTAAAGTGTGTTATCAATATTCATTTTTTCTTCCTCATTTTCATTTATTCAAAGTCATCCGGAAATGCTTTGTACTGCATTTATTATATCATTTCTATTTCCCGAAATCAAGATATTTGTGATTTGGGGAAATAGAATTCAAATTATAGCATATAGAAACTCAGCTCCCGTAAGGGAGCTGGCTTGTTGTAACGTTATACCACCTTTTTTCGTGTGAATTTCGTGTGAAAACGTGTGAAAAACAACTGTTATTTCTTCACACACAACTGCAAAATTGCAGTTGAAACTGTTTTGCCTAAGCAAGAAAAAAGCCTGTATTTCGGTGTTTTCTCGAAATACAGGCTTTAATGATTTGTCTGTCTTGCTCAGAATAGATGACATTAAAATGGCTATGTAATAATATTCAGTTCGACAAATTGGAACTTGTCAATCGCATTCTTTTTGATAGTAAGCAAATTCCTCGTCCCGTTTCACTTCACAATAACCCAGCTTGGTATAAAAAGCATTTGTTCTTACATTCCAAAGTGGCGTATCAAGTTTGATTTTCTTAATACCAGAATAGTAAGTTTCCACAATTTTCATCAAAGAAAGACCATATCCCTTTCGATGATGAGCTGGGTTAATAAATATTCTGCCAATGTACAATGTTTCACTGTTTTTGTCCACAAATAAAACTGCACCACCAACGATTTCGCCATCTACGACTGCCTGTAGTAAATGCCCTTCGTTTTTCATCTGAATGTGCCATGGAATTGAATCATAATCAGGAGGTCTATTTGCTTCGGAAGCACCAACATTAATATCGCTATCAAACGCAGCCTTTGATATAGCCACAATTCTTTTTATATGTTTCAATTCTGCATTTTCTAACCTCATAAAAGTCATATCCTCGTCAAATTCTTTTTTTCCGGTCTGTCCGACCTCCTATATTATATCACATCCCATATCCGATTGCAAGAAAAACCTCCGATGCTTTCACATCGGAGGTTTGCTGGTTGCGGCGGCTGGATTTTGAACCAACGACCTTCGGGTTATGAGTGTTGTATAGATTAATTCACTAAGATTATTATATAACGATTAATGGCTATTTTACGTTATAATTTACTGATTAGTAGTTCATTGTTGTATATGAGTTTTAATGAAAATATTTGAGAATAATGGAAATATAATGGAAATAAAAATTGACATACTCTCAAACAGGCTTGCAATGGTACGTATAGGCATTTTTGTTTGATTACCATCTTAAACTACACTACTCTCAAACCAGAACGGCAGCCATTTGGCTGCCGCTTCATTTTCGGTATAGTTTTAGATCACTGTCAGCGGACTGGCATGGAATTGATAGAATATCTGTCTTGATTCGAAATATTTAAGCTTTAATATTACCTGTTCAATTATACAGAATTATGCTGCAACAGTCCCTGCAATACCGGTCTTGGAGGATATGCCGCCTGCTTCTATTATCTTCTTGATTATTTCATCGGCATCTAATTTGCATACCACTTAGAAAGTGTATTTATCAGCAAGCTTTGCCGTTACTAAAACGGAGCGGAATTTTCAAAATTACAAATTTGTAATTCTGAACACATTTCGTGATCAATGTGGTATTATATAATTACACCAAGAACATCAAGTTTGCAAAATAAATTTTAAATGAGGTAATTATCATGAAAAAAATGATATCTTGTCTTGCAATACTCACATTATTAGTTTCCACGGTTTCATGTGGAAGTACAGAAAGTGGCGCAACAACCAAAAACTTAACATCTTCAAAAAAAACTACAGCTGTAACAACAACTACATCTGTTACATCAAAAGATAATAAGATAACAACAACTGCTGCAAATAAAAAATCTGATAATATAAAATCTGAAAACAAAGGAAACAGCACCTCAACAGGAGCTGCAAAGCTCGGAAATAGTATCTTCGGAGGTTATGTCACAGATGATACAACTGTAAAAAAGACAGCAGATGCAAATTCTGAAACGCTGCTGACAATCCCTGACGGAACGCAGATAGGCGTATTTGAGAGCGGTATTGACGGTTGGTTTATGACGGATTTCAAGGACACAGTAGGTTACATCCCCGCAAACAATGTAAAAGAAATTACTCCTTATGATCCAGCACTCGGCGGTGATAATGTACTTGGCGGCTCTGTCACCAAGGATGTCAATCTGATGAGCGGCATACATTCCTATGCAACAAGCCTTATCACGATTCCGAACGGCACACAGGTTAATTATTATTTACTCCCTTCGGATGCAAACTGGTGTGTTGTAAATTATCAGTATAATGTAGGCTATGTGGAAAGCAAATATATCAAAGCAATAGAGAATTACGATATGACCGGTGAATCTTCCATAGCAAAACATTCAGGTGATGATTTTCTCGGTACATGGAGTGTAGGCAGAATTTATATCACCATTGCAAAAAGCGGTGAAGGTTACGAAGCATCTGTCAAATGGTCGAGCAGTGCAGCAGAATCGACGAACTGGACATATAGTTGCGAATTCAACGGAGAATACCTCGATTCTACCAACGGCCTCTGCGTTGATTCAATTTGTGATGAGAACGGAAATGAATCTGCCACTGTACGTTATACCAACGGATGTGCGCATTTCCGACTCAATGACAATGGTAATCTGATCTGGGAGGAATTAAGAGATAATATTGTTGGCGATGATACAGAATTAATGAAGATTTCCTGATATATAGACCTAATAATTCACAAACCCACCCCTTATGCATTTTTACACTAAAGCATCCAAACCTTGTTTTCAAGTGATAGCACAACTTTGACTAAATGTTTTCTGATCATCTTTTATCATAGATATTTTTTCGAAAACTACTGCCAAACGGAGGTGATCTAAAATTTTTCCTGCATTACGATAGAATATCCAATGTTAAAAAGATGATACCATAAACTTTTCTATTTAATTTTAATAAGATGGGAGATTATATTATGAATATTAATGAACTATTCCAGAAAATCAAGAACATCGACAAACTTACATCAAACATGTCAGAAAAACTTGTTGTTTCCATTCATAATGTTGACAACTACATAAGGAACGTATTCTTTAAAAAATATGAACGCCAGGATATTCCTGCTCTTGTCACTAATTACAACGATCAGCTCAACGACATTGCAAGAACATATATTAGCGACGTTATTTCACACACCGGTGACTATGATCTCAGAAATATGGTGTTAGGTTCAGATATATTAGATAAGGACCTTAATGCACTTTTTGAAGATAGTAATCACACTATCGGTGAAGCTCTTGCACTTGAAGTACTTAGAGACAATCTACCTGATGTTTTTGCCGATTCATCAGCCAATGAGCAGATTGCAAAGGAAATTACTGACTATGCTTCAACAGAAGCTTTTATAAACGGAATGGCTGTTTACTGCGACATTGCTGAACAGCACCTTCAACCGTTGAGACTGTTATGGCTTTTAACAAAGCATCTCAGTTATATACAATCTGAAAGATTGAAGTCAGCATGGAATGCAACTGAATATTCAAAAATTATATCATCTATTTATCATTTTCCATGGATGGACGGTCCAAAAGGTCAGCTGGCATCAGGTATGGAAATATTTAATACACTGCAAAATGACATCAAAGAAAATTGCATGATAGAATCGGAAATAAAAAGAGAACAAAGGAAAGATGTTATTGATATAACACCAAGCGGTGCACCTATTTGCAAAAACTATATTGTTATTACATATGCATACGGTGCCGAGGTTCAGAAATGGATCGAAACCACAAGCCGATATTACAGTGGTAAAAAGTCATCATTGAAAACCCGCACCAAAAAAGTTGAAGATAATAGCGGTGGCTGTATTTTATGTGGTACTAAGCTTATTCTTGCTGACGGAAGTCTTGCAGATGAAACTCAGCTTAAAGAAAAGGATATGCTTTTATCAGAAAAACTAATGCCGTCTGAATATTCAGGTGAAATCATCTTCAACAATCACGTTCTTTTCCTTTATTCAATTAATAACGATGAACCGTTTATGTCGCTTGATCATATGATCCTTACCATCGACGGATATAAATGCCCTATGCCTCAGCAAGCCCTGAAAATCAACAACAAGATCAAGGTATCAAAGTTAAAAATAGGAGATATTGTTATTAAGCATATTCAGCAGCCTGACGGAAGTATAAAAGAAGAAATGGTAAAGGTTGAAAAAATAAATATCGCTGAAAATAACAAGCTTTGCTATGATATTCATATTTCCGATGGATACAAGTCATACACCACTGAAAACGGATATGTCTGCTATGTAAACTATCCTGAAATAACAATGAAAAATATAAATGATTCATTATCACGTTCAAAAAACGTATTTGCAAACAGAGATTTCAGAAGATTTGTTAAAAACAACCGTAAAGACCTACAAAATGCCTTTGGAAAAGAAACAATTAATTATTTGACAGATATGCTCGAAAATGAAAATATAGCCAACGGAGTTGTGCCTCTGAAATCTTTCAGACCTGATGATAATGCATTAATGAGCATAGACAGCATCGGAATGAAGATATATGCTTTGTCTGGAGATTCTATCTGCTCAAAAATCCATATTGTAAACAACCATATTTTCTTTGATGATTCAGAAGATACACCTGTAAAACTCTATATAAATGATGGTAATTATTACTGGAAGCGTGTAGTTGAAAACGGCGAAAAAGAAATAGGTATCCTCCGTATGTATGAGCATGGCTTATACGGTAAAGGAATAATAAAAAGAGGCAAGAATATATTCTCTTTCTTATCCACAAGCACAAACAAATATACAATGAAATATCAGCCACACGAAAACGGAGAAGTCATTGATTTTGGAACATTTGAAATGGGATATGAAGCCAAAGACGGTGTACTTTACCCTGTTGGACGCTGGGAAATGAAATATATAAACGAAAATGGTGAGCAGGTAATGGATGAAGCTGCCAGTTCATATGATACAGGCAAGTCAATCTCCTACTTTATCGACTCCGAGCACATTCTTGCAAGTAGAATTCAGTTTAAGAGTGCTGCAATGCTTCAATTTATTCCTCTTCAAAACAGCGAAGTTAAAATGTGCCAGTTTTCATTCGACACAAGTTTTGAATCTGTAAAAGGCTGCGGTTATAACAACATAGAAGCAGAAGAAGAAAACAATATTGGCACTATTTTCGGCTCCCTGGAAGAAAACATTGCAAATAAGAAAAAAGCTATGAAAGAAAAAGCTGCTTTTTACAGTATGAATAACAAAATGACTGCCTGCAACTATCCTGATTCAGATGAAATATGCTTTTTGAATTCCCAAGACGAACTAAATGTGCATGATCTTTTTAACCTTTCACAGCCTGAGGATGTATCGGCAATTCATTCAGCAAGTCTTGATAAGCTTATAAAAATGTCTGCTCATGTAGCATATAATAGTAACGATGATGTATCCAAATATATAGGTATCACAAAGCCGACAGTCGGTACTGAGGCAAATGACCTTACTACCGATGAAGCTAATTTAGCAGAGCAATATTCAGATTTCTTTATTAATGAATTTGCTCTGTCATATATAAGCTATTCTTACTCAAAAGCTCCGGGTGATGACTTTAAAAAATACAGGGATCTGATTAATAATGCTCCGGATTCTGAAAATAAATTAAAGTTTTATTTACAGGGAACAGATCAAAACTGTATGTCATCTCAGAAAGGCTACAAATATTCAACAAACAGCATTTATCCACATTTATATTCAAGAAATGTTCCGGGACTTAATAAATATATAAATGATAACGGTGCAAAATGGGCAAAAAAGCTCTATGAATACTGTATATCACCAAATGTTCTCAACGGACTTATAACATCAAATCTTGTTGATCCTGATAATACCCGTATTAATCATTTATGTACTATACTTGACATACTTGATCAGAGTCCTCATATTGACATAAGTAATACAACGCATGATGAAAAGAACAATAATGAAGAAAATAAATTATATTCTTATGGTGCAGCACTTCATAAATTTGTTGAAGACGGAATTCTATTTTATGCATTTGAAAATGTTCTATTTCCTGACGGGAAAGAGAATGCATCTGTAGATTACATTTCAAAAGTAGTTGAAGAATTTTTCAAAGTATATTTCGATAATCTGAATCATAAAACATTTACTGACTGGACAGAAGAAATGTATGCAGAAGCTAAAAAAGAAATAGAAGATTATGCACAGAGTCTGAATTATAAAGATGCATCAGAAATGATACAGAATATATCTTCAATTTCAGCAGATATAGCAAAAACACTTTTTAGCTTGTCTGAAATAAATGCAGGAGATGTTATAACCTGCGTAAGTAATCTATATAGAAAATTCCCTTGTCTTCCGAAGTTGTTTACTACAGTTATATATTCATGCGGCTTAATAACAGTATTTTCTGGATTTTTACGTTGGAATGACCTGTCAGATTTTGAAAAAGGAACAATAATATCTAATACTGTTTTAATTGCAGTATCTGCAATTAAAGATGTTACAGTTTATGCAGCCTGCAAAAACTTGTCAAAATCAATAGGAAATCTGATGAGAGAAGAAGATGTAATTATTAATGGTATTGAAAGTGAAAAAGATGTATTTAACGTATTATATGGAAGCACTAAAGTAGAAAATTCCATAAATGAAATGGGGGAATTCACATCTGAATTAATATCAAAATGTGGAAGAGCAGAAGAAGCTGCAGAAAGTATTACTAAATTTGCTAAGGTTTCAAGGATAGCTGGCAAGGCAATGAATATAGCGATGATGGCAGTAGCACTGGCAGTAGAGATATACGAAACCGTTCTTGCATTCCAAAGCGGAGAAAGTCCACTAGTTGAAACGCTTCAAATAATGGAAACAATTTCAATCGGTATCGGATTATTAGCAGAAGTCGGCTCTCTCTTCCTTACAAGCGGAGTATTTGCTGCAATACCTGTTGTCGGTACAATTGCTTCTATAGTCGGAATTGTAATAGCTGTAATTTTGATATTCATTCCAAAGAAAAAGCCTGAAGATCCTCTAGAAACATTCATTAATAACAGATGCATTCCGTTTATCAATAAATTGCAGTCACCGTCAAAAGAATGGCTTGACGAGAAAAGCAAAGTTGACAAGCACATTAACGAAAATCAACAGGCAGTATTAGCATTATAATAATTCGAACTACATAAAAGACAGCTGTGTTTGATTGAACCGTTTCATTTTGTACTGACATTACAAACAGTTTGAATGATAGTCACTAAAAAGTTTATGCAACAAACCGGCTCCGCAACTTAAGCGGAGCCGGTTTTGCTTTGAGTTGAATGTGCTGATGATTATAAAAAAATAGATATAATCATCTATCATTCGTTTCAATTCATCAAAAGTCTGGATATTATAAAGTTTACAATATCTTTAGATCTTGTAACAGACTGTAATGGGAATTGTAATAGAACTCCACTATACCTATAAAAATCAAATTTCGAAGCATATACTTTTTCTTTAGTGAGATTAAATATAAGCTTATCCCGTGAATAATCGAGATTATGTATAGTTCCAAGGAGGTAAACATGGACGACAAGTATCTTCTGATAGAAAAGTAAAACTTAAAACACGAAAAAAATGCCTGGTATTCTGACAGAGAAAACTCACATAAACATCTTATATTCAAGGATGCATTCCTTGAAAAAACAGACGTTATAGGTATCCTGTTCAGGATCGAGCGGCTGCTGAATACATATCTTCCGACCAATTCTGCCGCAGCGGAATAAATACAGGATTATATGCGGAGTTTAATATGCTGCTGAGATGAAAAAAACGGGCACCGGTGATGATCCGGCGTCCGTTTTCGGTTTTGCGGTTCGGGAAGTTCAGCTGTGATCATCCGATCTTCTCAAAGTCCATTTCCATGCCTTTGTTTTCTTTGCCGTCAGACCAGAACAGTCTGCCGTCCTTTTGACGGAAAAATGCAGTGCCGTCGCTGTATACTACTGTGCGAGTTTCGGTTCCGTCCTCTGCCGTGACAATATGTGTCAGCGTTCCGCCGCCCGTGCATTCCAATCCCATTTTGTCAGACATACCGCTGCACTGATAGCTCCAGACATTGTCCTCGGATGCGCTGTCTGCCCAGTGAATTGTCACAAGATAGCCTTCACCCTGCTCGCCGATCTGAATGGTGCATCTGTCGTACTGCCAGATTCCGATGTAATCGGAGAAATCATCTTCACGCTGATCTTTGGGCAGCAGTCTTGCCATGCCGCCGTTTCCAAGATAGAACGCGCCCTTGCCGTCCGGTTCGCAGTCGTATGTTCCGTTCCAGACCTCGTTGCTTTCTTTTTCACGGAATACGAAAAGCGGAGATCTGCTCCCGTCCGGATGCTCGTCATATTCCAGTTGCACAACACCGTTTTGCCGAAGCGAACCGTCCTTCGGCTGATAAATATAAGTGCCGTCTGCGTTCACCGTTACATATCCTTCATCAATGAAAAATTCACCGGGTTTCTCGTCCCGAAGCTGATAACGATATTCACCGGTAAGCACGCTGACATCCGGCTCTGCCGGCACATAGTCTTCGATCGGGCTGATATATTTTGCCTCGATATAGCCGATTTTATTCTGATAATTCACAGCACACCAGCCGGATTGATCGGGAACGGCATAATAATTGACCTGTGTGCCGTTCGGGATTTCAATCAGAACCTCTGCATAGGGGTGCGTCCCGCTCATCAGTTTGACATCGGCATTGACAGAACCGCCGAGGACATTGTCACCGCCGAGTGCCGGATCATAGGGCGGAATATCCTTGACGGACTGTGCGGCAATATAACCGGTCTGATCCTGAAATACGGTCATGAACCAGCCGGATACGCCGCTTTCCTTCACGCTGATCTGTGTTGCATCCGGAATTGTAATCAGCGTTTCAGAATTGGAATCCGGCTGACTCTTCACTGCGGTATCTCCGATTACATAGCCGCCGAACAGATCTGCCCCCGGCTTTGCAGCGGCTTTTTGCTCCATGTTGACGCTGACATTTCCGTCCGAATCCAATGAAACATCGACGGACTGCCCGTTGACTTTGATGTCGGTGTCATCCGGCACGGAAGCTGCAATATCCTTTGCTGCGGACATGGTTTCATCATTGATGTTGACGTTGCAGCCGGTCAGGCTGACTGCTGCGATCAGGACTGCGATTGCGATCATTTGCTTTTTCATGGTACATTCTCCTTTGCCTTATCAGAATTTGATCATTTGGCTTCATCAGCTCTCCTGCTGACAATGCCATTATAGCAAATGATAAAGCGTTTGTGTGCAGAATTACAAATTTGTAATTGCAGGTGTCCTTTCAGCCTTGGAATATGCTTATTTGCCCGTATCAGCAAAAAACAGACAGCCGTTCAGACTGTCTGTTTTCATGTTGTTATTCCTGCCTGATAAAATGCAACTCACCGGATTGATAGCCGAACAGATCATTCATTGGAATCGAGCCGGAAGCATCCAGCGTATAGTATATTTTCCCGTTATCTCCATAGAAGGTAAAGCAAAATCTCTTTTCTCCGTCCTGATTATACCGATATTGCAGCCGGACATCACCAAGTTCTTCTTTGCCGTCCGAATCGGTCAGCGCAAATCTGCCGTGATAAATGCTTCTGCCGTCATAGATCTCAAAGGATTCACCGCTGCCGTCTGCATTCTTCCATATTCCGTTCAGTCCTGCAACGCTGATGCTGGTTGCAGGGTAAATCACAGGATCATAATAGCCCCAGTCATTCGGCTGTTCGTATTCCGCAATGCTGACGAGTCTGCCGCCTTGGGACTTGTCATCCTGATAGGTGTTCGGTATCAGAGGATCGGGTGTAAACCGCAGATACAAATGATTCCCACTGTCATAGAAGGCATATCCGCCGTTTTCTGCTTTGACGGTTCCGGCTGTGATCAGATTGTTTTCGACAAGTGTTTCAAAAAATGAGCCGTCTGCCTGCACTTCAATCACCGACTCCGGCACAGAATGCGGATTCACATAAACCCATTCCCCGATCAGTGCAGAGGCATCCTGCACCGGTTTTGCGTTCAGAAAGTCTTTGATCGAAAAGTCATGGCTGATGCGTTTCAAAGCTGCAATGATCCTGCCGTTCATCAGCTCGGCGGTCATTTGGTTTCTGTCCTCGCTGACCGAAAATACCATGTCAACCGGATCGTCCTGATCGACCGTGCAAACCGTCAGAAAATTGCCCTGCATGGAAGTCGATGCGGAATGATCCTCTGTTCCGACTGTCAGCGTTGATTGCCCGCTTTCATTCAGCTCCAGCCCGATGTTCCGGATACTGCTGTTTCAATCGGCACAAGCGGAACTGAGTCCTCCTGAACTGTCAAATCACCGTGCCTACCGCATCCGGTCAGGCAGATTGCTGTACCGAGAAGAACCGGCATGATCCATTGCATTTTCATGTTTTTGCTCTTTTTTCGCATGATATGCTGTTCTGATACATTTATTATAGCAGATTATGCTGTGTTCCGGTGCATAATTACAGAATTGTAATTGCGTCAGAAAATCACTCTGCGCAGGACATATTCACCGTCTGCGGTCAAGGCGATCTCATAGGTGCTCATATCATCCATTGCAAGATGCTTTTTCAGGCGTGATATGTTGACACGGATCGTGTTTTTACTGTCTTCAACGTCGCAGCCGTAGATCGTTTCATAGATCTCATGATAGCTGATGCGCGCGCCGATGCGGGATGCAAGCAGATAGAGAATCTGCAATTCTCTTTGCGGCAGGGAGCATACATTGCCGTCCAGTTCTGCGGTTCTGGAAAACAGGTCGATCGTCAGATCCGGAAGCTCTATGCGCGGATGCTGCGCTTCCGGTCTGGCATTGCGGCGAAGCTGCGCCTCGATGCGCGCTTTCAGTACATTCAGATCATAGGGCTTGGTGATATAGTCATCGCCGCCGCTGCGGAATCCTTTGATGACGTCATCATTTTCGTCACGCGCAGTCAGGAATATGACCGGTGCCTGTGTCTTTTGCCGCAGGATTTTGCAGAAATCCATGCCGTCGCCGTCCGGCAGCATCACATCAAGCAGGACAAGATCCGGCGCGCATTCCTCCAACAGAAATGCCGCCTGCTGAACTGAATCCGCACAATGTACGGTATAACCCTCTTTTTCCAGAAAGTTCTGATTGATCCGCATGATATCGGAATCATCCTCTACAAGCAAAATATGTGCCATAGCAACCTCCGCGATTACAAAATCGTAATCCTGTTTGATTTTTTGGTAAAAATATGGTATAATGAATGCAAACGCATTCATTATAATTTATTTTTGTGCCCTTGCAGATCCGCAGATCAGAGATCTGCTCCCTGCATATCGGGCGATTATACCATAAACGCTTCGCTTACATGGTATAATAAGATTCACAGTCCGTGAAAGGAGTGAGCCACGTGGGAAAACATACATCCAAAAGCCGTTCGCTGCGGCGCACGCTTTTGATTGCCCTGATCTCGTGCCTGATTGCCGTGCTGGGCATCTGCACAGCTATTTTCAATATGATCTATCAGCAGGCATCGGTGAATGTCAATCTGTATTCCGGCGAACTTGCCGGTCAGACCGTTTCCGCAGTCTCCGATGCATACTATCAGCAGTTTTTGTCTTCACAGCAGCAATATCTGCGGGATTTCGGCAGGGAAATGGCGCTTCTGCTGTATCAGTTTGACATGAGCGCGGAAGACCGCCGCGAAAATCTGCAATATCAGGCGTTCAATTACTTCAACAATGCCGATGTGTTCTTTCTGTATGACGGCGAAGCGCTGCACAGCTATGAGCTTGGTACGGCTGACAATGCAGACCTCATCATGCAGGATGCGATCGCCGTGTTCGATCAGAAAGCAGCCGAAATGCCGGAATACTACGGCAGCCAGACTGATTTTTCCGGGTGGCTGGATGTCTGCATGGAGCAACAGCGCGGTTCCTATTCAAAAGACGGTGCAGGCTATGTGATTGCATGGGATAACCTCTGCAATTATACCGGCGACAACCTCTGCTTCGGGGTGCTCATGCAGAATGTCAACAGCTGGATGGAGCCGATCAGAGAATGTGCAGATGAGCAGACCGATGCGCTGCTTGACAGTCTGGACAGCATGTTCCGGAAGTATGTGTCTGTGATGATCGCAGCGGTTCTCTGCGTATTTGCGGTGTTTCTCGTGATCTCTGCGGCTCTCTCCCAAAAAATCGCAGCTCCGGTCGTTTCCGAGCATGATATGCTGGTGCAGGTCAATGCGATGAAAACAACATTCCTTTCGGATGCATCGCATGAGCTGAAAACGCCTCTTGCCGCCATGTCCGGCTATGCGCAGGACGCAGAGCTTGACCTCATGCACGGCGGCGACAGGGCAACCGTCCGGAATAAGCTGCGCCGCATTTCTTCCGAGGCAAACCGCATGGCACTCATGGTGACGCAGATCCTCGATGCGACGCGCATTGAGGAGGGCAGAATGGTACTGGAAAAAGCCCCCTGTGATCTTGACAGCCTTGTGCGCAAAACGGTCGAGACCTATTTTGCGGTGCTGAATAAGAACAATAACCGTCTGATACTGCGCATCCCAATTGACCTGCCGCCGGTCCATGCGGACAGTACCAGATTGCAGCGCGTGTTCGTCAATCTGATCTCCAATGCGCTGAAGCATACCAAAGACGGAACCGTGCTCATCAAGGCAGAAGCGGACGATGAAACGGTAACGGTTACGGTCAAAGATACCGGCTGCGGCATTTCGCCGGAGGATCTGCCGCACATCTGGGAGCGCTATTATAAGGGAAAGCACTCCGAAACCGGCACGGGGCTCGGACTGTTTATCTGCAAATTTATCGTAGAATCGCACGGCGGCACAATTGGCGTTGAGAGCGAAGAGGGCAAGGGTACTGCCTTCACCTTTACGCTGCCGGCTGCGTCAGACGGGATAACGGATACAGAATCAAATCTGATCGAGCAGATACTCCAAAGATGACCGGATTACAAATTTGTAATTATACACACTTTACATCTGAAATCTAATATAATAGGGACTTTCGAACCCCCATAAAAATTCATCTTAGCCTTCCGTAATAATAAAGTCTAATCTTGGCTTATACATTATACCACATCTTTCCGAAGATTACAAGAGGTTTTTAAAAAACCAGACTTTTCTCCTTTCTGCAATAAGACTGAACCCCTCACTTTCCTCAGCAAGGTATTCGTACAGATCCTCTGCCGAAGTCAGCAGGTAAACTTCAATTTTGTTACCCTTAGGAATCCCGAAGAAATATTCACCATCGTCATCTCTGTCGTAAAGATAATCACGGATTACCCCGAAGCGGTCGAAGGTGATTGCCGTGAGCATTGTAATCAGATCCTGCTGAAACTCTGTTTCTTCCATAATGCACTCTACGCATTTATCGGGAAGGTCACCGCTGCATTCCAGAAGTTCCTTTTTGTCATCTACGTTCTTCATCAGCATAGAAACAATTGCCACAAATGTTGTTTTTGAAATCATCATATTCTTTCCCTCCATATTTTCGGTTTACATCATGCTCATACCCTCGTCGGGTTCTTCGTTCATTTCCTCAGCGGAGCAGATTTCCACATACTCGCCAAGAATGTTCAAAGCCTCCGAATAACTTCCGGAGGCTGTAACTCTGCTTTGCATTTCCTGCGCCTGTTCTCTCATGCCGTTTTCACGGAGCGTCCTGCTTGCCATACCAAGCAGATTGAAAATGTTTCCGTCCGCACCAATCAGCGGACACTTCGGTTTCTCATTCATCGCCATGGTATTCCTCCATCATTTCCCTCAGTTCGAGTTTTTCGCTGTCGATATAATCCTTTGCAAGCTGCTCTGCTTCATGGATATCATTTTCCAGAAGCTCATAGCCGACTGCTGCATAGATAATGTCGACAGCGTTTTTCTTTTCTTTGCTGTCATAAATCTCAATCATGAAGCCATCGCACTGAACAGATTGACCGTCCCGATTTACTCGGAACGGTCTGCTCGGTGTGATCTTCACTTCAAAGCCCTTGTATTTCGTAGTTATCACCCCTATTCAAAAGTCATCTGGAAGTCATCAG
>JAFQHO010000040.1 GCA_017397925.1 Ruminococcus sp. | reverse complement strand
CAGTAGACAAATCTAATGGCATAAATGCTGTATATCGTCGTTGTCCTCCTCACCATACGGCAGTATGCTTTCGTCGTCCGCCTTGATATACATCATTTCTGCTCATCATCTTTGTCTACTAACATTTTAGGGATTGGTATGAAATTGTTATATAAGGGACCCTCTTAAACTTCCCTCACGGCTAAATTTCTATGACAAATATCATTTACTGTGTTGCCAAACCTTGCAATACATCAAGTATTACTTAGTTTGCCGCCTTGTAGCTGATATACGAAATTTCGCACGTGTTCAGGTTTTTAGAGAACCCATAAGAAAAAGCCCGAAAAATCGGGCTTTAATTATTAATAGAATGCATTTTTCTTCTTTTTTACTTGTGATACAGCAAACATAATTACAGTGAGAATTGCGCCTAAGATTATGGTGTAAAGTATAACTCCGCCTATGTAATTAAAGCGTAAAGCGGTAATCATAGCATTGTTATCTGTAACTTCAACAATGGTCATTGTAAGGGTTCCGATTCCAAAATAAAAATTCTCCTCGCTTTGGTTTCCATTGTCAAAAACTGCTTTATCTATAAGTTTATTTGCAATTTCATCTGTTTTTCTTTCTCCGTGGTATGCATCAGTCATTTTTTTATAAAGACTGTGGCCTGAGTGCTCCTTATCTGAAATATCATCATAGAAATATATATCGCTTGCTTTTATTGTTTCTCCGTTTGATGGGTATTTTTTAGTAAGTATTTCAGTATTGTTCTCATCAAGAACAGTAATTTCAACAGGGTTTACTATATAGTTTTCATTGATTGTATAACTATCAAGTCTTATTCTGACGTCCTGCTCTTTTAAAAGCTTGTAAATTTCATCTGTTCCATCAAGTTTGCAGAATTCATCCATATTTACAAGACCAACGGTGTTACGTACATAATCTGCGACATTACCATTATCAACGAATACATCGGCGAAAATACCACTTGAAAGTTGGTTTGTTCCATCACTATCGAAAAATATATGCGATTCATCGACATATACATTCATAAACAGAAAGTTATAAAAGAAATTATTTTTGTTATTTATTCTTCCGTTACTGAATACTGATCGTACTGCAAGACTGCCTAAGCCATTGTTCTTTTTTTCTTCTGTAGGTTCAACATATTCAGGATGTATAAAAGAATCAACTTTACTTGAATACCCAATATACGCTGGCATCAGTATATTTCCTAAAGTTAATTTAACAAAGAATCCGCCTGCTGTATTGACTAAGAGAACGATTGCTATCATTGAACATAACCATATAATTTTTGTTTTCATTTTAAAAATATACCCCTTTATATTTAATTTTTCTTATATTTTAACACAATATTTTAAATAAGTCAATTCTGATTTGTGAAATTATCTGTAATATAGCAATTTGCTTATATTTGCGTGCTGCTATTGTTGAAAATGACGAATTTTTCAAAAACTATTGACAAGCGAGAATGAAAGTATTATAATGATAATAACAAATAAAAAACAACAAGGACGTGATTTAATGAACAATTATAAAGATTATGAAAGACCGTCTGTTGCTGCAGATATAGTAACATTTGGTATAGACAGCGAAAGGGCTGTTAACAAACGTGAGCTTGACAGCAAGATGCTGAAAATTCTGCTCATAAAACGAGGTGAAGAACCTTTTAAAGGGCAGTATTCACTTCCGGGTGGATTTCTCAGACCTACAGAAACAATAGAAGAGGCGGCGCTTCGTGAGCTTAAGGAAGAAACCGGAATAAAAACTGCTACGCTTATTCCTCTGAAAACTTACAGTGCTCCTGATAGAGATCCTCGCGGCTGGATTATATCCTGTGCTTTTGCGGCTCTAATCCCCACAATAGAAACATACACAGACGCAGAATCAGATGCTGAAAGTTCATTCTGGGTTTCGATTGAAATGGGTACAGATGAAATCAATATAGCAAACGGTGAAATAATAATAACAATTGAAAATGAAAAGGCTTATTGTGATAAACTTGCATTTGACCACGCACAGATTATTTATGATGCATATCTGAAATTAAAGGATGAAGTCGTAAATCACGATATAATTTTTGATTTGCTTCCCGAATATTTCACCATTGCCGATTTGAAGATTCCCTACGAAATGATAACAGGCAAAAAGGAAGCGGCGGCTAATTTCAGACGTAAAATATCAAAGAAAATAGAAGAAACCGATATGTTTGATAACGGTGGTGCTATGCACAGACCGTCAAAATTATATAAAAGGAGTAGTGAACAGGAATGAAAGTATTTATTGTAATTGATATGCAGAACGATTTTATCAGCGGAGCACTGGGAAATCCTGAAACTCTGGCGGTAGTTGAGCCTATGGTTGAAAGGGTTAAAGAGGTTATTGCAGAGGGAACTGAAATCCTTTATACTCTTGATACACATTTTGAAAACTATTCCGATACACAGGAGGGAAAAAATCTTCCTGTTCCACACTGCATAAAGGGTACAGAGGGACATAATCTTATTCCTGAACTTATGTCACTCATAAACGATGAAAGTCGTGCAGTTGAAAAAATTATTTTTGGTTCTAAAGAACTTCCGCAGCGCGTAATTGACGTATGCGGCGGTATTCCCGATGAAATCGAGCTTGCAGGCGTATGTACAGATATATGCGTTATATCCAATGCTATGATTCTTAAAGCATTTTTTCCTGAAACAAAAATTATTGTAAACGGCAGATGTTGTGCAGGAGTTTCTCCTGAATCACACAGCAGAGCGTTAGAAGCTATGAAAATGTGTCAGATTACTGTAATCTGAGGGAGGTAAATATGATTTTATACAGCATTAACGGAAGTTCTCCTGTAGAGGCAAAAATGTTAAGTTATCCGGATGGTACGCTGAAAATTGACATTGAAGAAACAAATATCAAATCAGTACTTTTTATCTGGAAATTTAAAAGCGAAGCAGAGTTTATGCAGCTTTCATATATGGCAGGAAATATTCGTGACAGATATCCTTGTGCTGATATACAGCTGTATCTTCCATATCTGCCTAATGCGAGAATGGACAGAGTACACAGTGAAACAGAGGTTTTCACGCTGAAGTATTTCTGCAGTCTTATAAATTCTCTCGGTTTCACAAAGGTTATGGTACTTGATGTTCATTCCTCAGTTGGTGCCGCACTTATTAATCGCTGTGTGAATATTTCGCCAGAGCTTTATATTTCAATAATGAGAAAGTCCATTGGATTTGACAGTCAGAATGATTATGTGCTGTTTCCCGATGAGGGAAGTTGTAAGCGATACACAAAATATTTCTCCGACTGTAAGAATATTGGCTTTGGTATAAAGAAACGCGACTGGGCTACAGGAAAAATTCTTGGATTTGATATATACGGCGATAATCCTGCAGGTAAAAATGTACTCATAGTGGATGATATATGCTCCTATGGCGGTACTGTTTTCCACTCTGCCAAAAAGCTTAAAGAGTTGAAATGCAATGAGATAAATGTATTTTTTACTCACTGTGAAAACTCAATTGAAAAGGGTGAATTATTTAAATGCGGAATGATTAATAAGATTTTCACAACCGATTCCCTTTGTACACTTCCCGATAATCATATACTTTCTAAAATCGACTGTCTGAAAGGAGTTGTCTGATATGTATAACCCTATGCTGAATATTGATTTTTATAAATCAACACACGCTAAAATGTATCCGAAAAATCTCACAAAAATCGTTTCTTATCTCACTCCCCGAGGAAGTCGCCTTGAGGGGCAGGATAAACTCATACACTTCGGATTACAGGCATTTATCAAGGAATTCCTCATTGAAAATTTTAATAAGAATTTCTTTGAAAAGCCATTTGAGGAAGTTACTGAGGAGTATTTTCGTATAATTGACAATACTCTCGGCAGTCAGGGCTATGATAAAGAAATGATACGTAATCTCCACAGATTAGGATATCTCCCTATTGAAATTTCCGCTGTTCCCGAAGGTACAAGAATACCTGTAAAAGTACCTATGATTGAGCTTACAAATACACATCCTGATTTCCCTTGGATTGTCGAATATATCGAAAGCGTACTTTCTGCTGAAATGTGGCACGGTATGATTTCAGCAAATGTTGGTTATATGTACCGTCAGATAGTTGATAAATACTATGCAGAAACAGTCGAAGACGATATTTCAAGAGCAAAAGCACTGGGTGATTTCTCATTCAGAGGTCAGGAATCACTTTCATCTGCAATTAAATCTTCTGCTGCTTTCTGCCTCTCATTTCTCAATACTGCGACAGTTCCGGCTATACCATATCTTGAAAAATACTATAACTGCGACTGCACGAAGGAGCCTGTTGCCTATGGTGCAGTATCTACGGAGCATTCTGTAATGTGTTCGAATTTTGCTATAGACGGCGATGAAATAACAATGTTCAGACGGCTTCTCACTGAACTTTATCCCGATACATCTTTTTCAGTTGTATCTGACAGCTACGACTACTGGAATGTAGTAAATAATATTATTCCTCAGCTTAAAGAGGAAATACTTGCTCACAACGGTACAATGCTTATAAGAGGCGACAGCGGTGATCCTGTTGAGGTTGTTACAGAGACTGTATTCAGATTATGGAATATCTTTGGTGGAACAGTGAATTCCAAGGGATACAAAGTACTTGACCCACATATAAAGGCGATATATGGCGATTCAATCACACCTCAGAGAGCCGAAAAGGTTTACTCAATTTTGAAAGAAAACGGTTTTGCCTGCAATAACGTGGCATTAGGTGTTGGCAGCTTCTCTATGCAGTGTCTTGAAACGGGGGATAAGCTTGCACCTTACACAAGAGATACATTCCACATTGCAGTTAAGGCTACTTACTGTGAGGATAACGAGGGAAATTGTATACCGATTTTCAAGGCTCCAAAAAGCTATGAAAAAATCAACGGTGAATTTGTTCCCGTAGAGCTTGACCCCACAAAGGAAATCAGCAAGAAATCCCACAAGGGTATGTGTTGTGTATGCCGTGATGAAATGGGCAATATAATCTGTGAGGACGGATATACAAGCGAAACTATCAGCAATGTGGCTGATAAAAATATGCTTATTCCCGTATTCCGCAACGGAAAGATGGTTAAAGAATACAGCCTTGCTGAAATAAGAGATATTCTCCACGGAGGTGGATTTTGATGATTGAGAGATTTGTCGGTAAAAATGATTTTTTGAGTAACTTTTATGAATGCACTGTTACGTATGACGGTGTAACATATCTCAGTACAGAAGCGGCATTTCAGGCACAGAAAACAGAGGATAATGAAATGCGAAAGGGATTTGCATTGCTTACTCCTTCCGATGCTAAAAAGCTTGGCAGGAAAATAAAACTCCGCTCAGACTGGGAAGATATAAAGCTTGATGTAATGTATGGTGTATGTAAGGCAAAGTTTGTGCAGCACCCTGAACTTGCTGTGAAGCTAATGGCTACAGGCAATGAAGAACTTATAGAGGGTAATAATCACGGAGATAAATACTGGGGAATGGTTGGGGGATGCGGTGAAAACTACCTTGGCAGAACCCTTATGCGTATCAGAAATGAAATCAGGGGATTTGATGCGGCAAAGACAACAGTTGATATAATTCAATGGATAAGGGAATATTTTGAAGAAAACGGTTCACCTGTTACAAAGGCTGTTATAGGTATATCCGGCGGCAAGGACAGCTCAATATGTGCTGCATTATGTGTTTTAGCCCTTGGTAAAGAACGCGTTATAGGTGTTCTTATGCCACAAGGGGAGCAGGCTGATATTGACTGCAGTAAAAATCTTGTCAAAGTGCTTGGAATTGACAGCGTAGAAGTGAACATCGCAGATGCTTACAACGGACTTATGAATGAACTAAGCAAATCAATTAATATATCACAGCAAGCAGTTATAAATACACCGGCAAGACTTCGTATGACAACTCTTTATGCAGTTGCTGCAAGTGTGAAGGGAAGAGTAGTCAATACCTGCAATTTATCAGAGGATTGGATAGGCTACTCTACAAAATTCGGCGATGCAGCAGGGGATTTCAGTATTCTCAGCGATTTGACAGTGACTGAAATTCTTGGTATTGGCGACTATCTGCAGCTGCCATATGCTCTTGTACATAAGGTGCCGATTGACGGTTTATGCGGCAAAACAGATGAAGAAAATATAGGATTCAGATATTCAGACCTTGATAATTATATCCGTGGTTTTGAAGATTTCAAGGACAATGTTCAGCTAAAAGCTAAAATTGATATTATGCACAACCAGAGTCGGCACAAGGTTGAGCCTATGCCTAAATTCAAATTGAAATAATAATAAGGGTATCGGAAGT
The DNA here is from genome assembly GCA_017397925.1 of Ruminococcus sp. GTDB lineage: Bacteria > Bacillota > Clostridia > Oscillospirales > Ruminococcaceae > Ruminococcus. The sequence continues at coordinate 12,708 of JAFQHO010000040.1, read as the reverse complement.
TTTAATCCGATACCCTTTATAATTTTATTTTTAATTTCCTCTGTTCTTTTTAACAACGTTTTCAAGCTTTTCTGCACGAAGAAGAGCTGTATCTATATGATCGCAGAAATTTTCCTTACCTACTCTCTGCACAAATCCAGCCTTTTCCATAGCGTGCATAGGCTGTTCGTTTACGTGGGAGAAAACAACTTCAATGTTATGCTTTTTACAGCGCTTAGTGATTTTGTCCAGCATTTCAACGCCTGAAGCGTCAATTGCAGGAACATTTCTCATTCTGAGGATAAGAACGTCAATTCCCTTTGTGCTATCAAGGATATAGTTGAATTTGTCCGAAGCCGCGAAGAACATAGGGCCGTTGATTTCGTATACTCTTGTGTTTTCGGGAACTTTTTTAAGTGAAATATGGTCAGGGTCAGTATCCTCATCATCAACATAGATCCAGTCGTGTCCCTCTGTGACATCAGCCATACGCTTCATAAAGAGAAGTGCTGCGAGTACAATACCTACACCGATTGCCACAACAAGGTCAAATACAACTGTAAGAACAAGTGTTATAATAAGTACAGCGCTATCGCTCTTTGGTGAAATTTTTATGCAGTTTACAATTTCTCTCCAGTCGCACATATTATAAGCAACAACAAAAAGAATAGCGGCAATTGTAGGCATAGGAATCATAGCTGCATATGGCATAAGGAGAACGAGAATAACGAGGAGTACAACAGCGTGAACCATACCTGCAATAGGAGTACGTCCACCGTTTTTGATATTTGCTGCAGTACGTGCAATAGCTCCGGTTGCAGGGATTCCGCCGAAAAGTGCGGATGCAATATTAGCGGCACCCTGAGCTGTAAGCTCCATATTTGAACGATGCTTTGAGCCAATCATACCATCAGCAACAACGCAGGAGAGAAGGGATTCTACAGCGGCAAGAATCGCAATTGTGAAAGCGTTTGGAATAAGTGCCTTTATTCTATCAAAAGTAACATCGGGAAGTGTAAAAGTGGGCGGCGCAGATGAAATAGTGTACAAATCACCGATTGTATTTACGTTCATTCCGCTTATTTTAACAATTGCTGCACCAACGATAACAGCAATAAGTGAAGGTGGAATTTTGCTTAATTTCTTAGGCCAGAATATAAGAATTGCAAGGGATATAATTCCCACAAGAAATGCCATAGGATTAAAAGTGGATATAGAGCCAAATATTTCAGCTATTTTCTCAGTAGTTTCAATGGGAGAGCCTTCAAAGGTCATTCCGCAGAAATCCTTGACTTGTCCTACAACAATTGTAACTGCGATGCCAAATGTAAAACCGAGTGTGATTGTACTTGGGATATATTTAATAAGGCTTCCGAAGCGGCAGAATCCCATAATTACAAGGAAAATACCGGCTAAAATAGTGGAAATAATGAGTCCGTCCATACCTTCTGTGGCAACGATACCTGCCACAATTGTTGCAAATGCCGCTGTAGGACCTGCTATCTGTACACGGCTTCCGCCAAGGAAAGATACAACGAAACCTGCTACAATAGCGGTATAGAGTCCTTGTTCCGGATTAACTCCCGATGCAAGTGCAAGTGCGATCGAAAGAGGCAACGCAATAATTGCAACAATTATGCCTGAAACGATGTCTTTAACAAGCTGTTCTTTCTTGTAGCCTTTCATTACAGAAAATAGCTTTGGTTTTAGCTTTTCTTCTGTCTTTTTTACGGCTGTTGATTGTGCTGAATCCATAGTAAACCTCCTAAAATTTACAAAATGCATAACGCCTAATAATTATAACTCTTTGAATATAAAAAGTCAATAAGCCTTATTGTGCAAACTTAACAAACTTTTATGTCGATTTTTAGGCAATAAAGCACATAGTTTGGTCTGATTATGGCATAATATAAGCTATTTATTGCTATAATAGAAAAATTTGCAAAAAACCCTTGCAATTCACAAGTAAGTGTGATATAATATTAACAATGGGGCAAAATGTCCCAACTGAAAATTCAGGAGGAATTTATAATGTTAGTTTCAGCTACAGAAATGCTTAAAAAAGCAAGAGAAGGCAAGTACGCAGTAGGTCAGTTCAACATCAACAACCTTGAGTGGACTAAGGCTATTCTTCTCACAGCACAGGAGTGCAATTCACCCGTTATCCTCGGTGTTTCTGAGGGTGCAGGCAAGTATATGACAGGCGTAGAGACTGTTGCAGCTATGGTTGCAGCTATGGATAAATCTCTCGGAATTACTGTTCCGGTTGCTCTTCACCTTGACCACGGCTCATATGAGGGCTGCTACAAGTGTATCAAGGCTGGTTTCACTTCTATTATGTTCGACGGCTCACACTTCCCAATCGAGGAGAACGTTGCTAAGACAACTGAGCTTGTAAACGCTGCACATCACCTCGGACTTTCTATCGAGGCTGAGGTTGGCGCTATCGGCGGTGAAGAAGACGGCGTTGTAGGTAAGGGCGAGTGCGCTGATCCTGCAGAGTGCAAGATGATTGCTGATCTCGGCGTTGATTTCCTTGCAGCTGGTATCGGTAACATCCACGGTGTATATCCTGACAACTGGGAAGGTCTTAGCTTTGAGACTCTTGAGGCTATCAACAAGACAGTAGGCGAGATGCCTCTCGTTCTCCACGGTGGTACAGGTATCCCTGATGAGATGATCACAAAGGCTATTTCTCTTGGCGTTGCAAAGATCAACGTAAATACAGAGTGTCAGCTCGTATTTGCTGAGGCTACAAGAGGATATATTGAGGCAGGTAAGGATCAGTCCGGTAAGGGCTTCGACCCCAGAAAGCTTCTTGCTCCCGGCTTTGACGCTATCAAGGCTAAGGTTAAGGAGAAGATGGAGCTCTTCGGAAGCGTTAACAAGGCTTAATTATGGCTATATTTGACAGAGCAGCCCATGGCAATGTGGTTTATTCAAGACCGATTGAAACAGTATACAGAGCAGTATTAAGTGCGGCATCTGCCGCAGGCGCAAAGGTTGAACAAGCAGATCCATACGCTTATTACATAAAACTTAATATGGGTATATCACTCTTTACCTGGGGTGAAAAACTTACTGTTAATTTGTATACAATAAATGACGGGCGTACATCTGCCGTATTTGTTTCAAAATCAAATCTTGGAACTGAAATTGCAGCTGATTCCAGAAACAGGAAACATGTTGATACAATAATAGGTTTGATTCCGAATTATCTTTAATAGATGATTATGATTCCCGATACAGCAATGTATCGGGAATTTTTGGAATAACCCAAATTTTCCGTACAGCATATAATATATAGGAGGCGATATTTCTATGACGATGTGTGCAACGGTTTTATCCGTAGAAAAAGACAGAATGCTTGTTCTTGATAGTAAAACAGAGCAGGAAGTAATAGTGAAAACAAGATGTCCTTTTTTCAATGAGGGTGATAAAGTAAGGATTATTTACAACGGCGTTATGACTCTTAGCCTGCCGCCTCAGATAAATGCCGGCAGAATTATCAGATGCTGTGATTGACAGTGGTTGCCGCACAATCTGCTATTGGTGGATTTGTGCGGTTTTTTAGAAATTTTACTTGACAAACAGCATTTGCTGTGGTATAATCAATATGTAATTTATGGGGCATTAGCGCAGTTGGGAGCGCATCACACTGGCAGTGTGGGGGTCAGGGGTTCGAATCCCCTATGCTCCACCATAACGAAAGCCTATGTTTAGACAAAAACACAGGCTTTATTTTTTTGCTGTTATGCTTCACAACAGCTGAAATTTGAATATTTCCGTTATATTTCCGTTACGGATATCAGGAACCTCGTATTGTAACTGCAAATGCTGAATCGATCACATAATAAAAAAAGGTTCTCAGTTTGAACAGTACATATATAGGAAGTATTCCATCAACTATGATGAAAAACTATACCGCAGGCTATGAAACAAAACAGGCAGATACTTCACATTATCGAGGTATCTGTCTGTTTTCGTTATAGTTTAAGGGCATCTCTAAAAACTCGTTTGATTAAAGAAAAAACAGATAGGTGCGGCAGCTGCAAGGAAAGCTTCCGAAGGCGTGCTTTCGCACTCCAAGGGAGGTTGACACAGCAGATGTCGTGCATAGCTGTTTTTTCTCAAAAGGGGTTTTTAGAGATGCCCTTAATTCAATACTCCAAAGGCGGAAAAAGGTTTTAACTGATCTCGGATTCGTGCTTTCGTGTCAGATGATATGCAGCTGTTTTATAATCCGGATTACCGATAATATGCCCCAGAAAATGTGTATCATCGGCGGGGACAATCATTATATCTGATGTGTAGTACGGAGGCTGGAGGCAATCCACAATTGTACCACAATCCCTGTCGAGATCAGATGCATCAAGGTCAATGAGTGACTCCTGTGTGCCATCGTCTCGTATGCCTATCAGTTCGTTGCTTGTGTTAATGAAAAAACGGTACTCACCGCAGCCTTTCAGAACGAAGAAGTATTCTTTTGAATCCCAATTATCTCCTGTGGTATAGATAGTCTGTCCACAGCTGCCTGATTCAAGGTCAAATTCAGAGACGGAAGCTTCATGTATCGTATGAGTATCCGGTGCATATTCTACTTTTTCCCGAAGCAGAATCGGCTTGTCATCACGGTCAAAGCAGAGGTATTTCACATTGTAGGAGTCATCTTCCTTGTTGAGATCCGATACGACAGAAACTTTTGCTGTTTCTTTGTCAATCTGCAAGACTTTGCCGTCATACAGCGTTAGATACAGCACATCACCCACAGATTCAAAATCACCGCCATGTCTGTAATGCGACATCATGTGATCCTGAAGCTCGTTTGCAGGGATGGCGGATATTAATTCGCCGTTTTTGGCATAGTGACAGAGGAGATAGGGCTCGATTTCCTCATGGCCCTCATTGTTGACGATTGCCCAGATTCCATCTTCTTCAATGGCAAACCATCTGTATCTAGTACTGTAATATTTTTCCTGATCTGACGGTGATGTAAGCACAAATGTTTCTGATGTCTGCATATCCTCGCTTATGTGCAGATAAGTCAGCTGCCTATACTCATTGTAGGCAATGCAGCCGAATCCATCTTCTGTTCGTTCTACCTGTATGAAGCTTAAAATATCATCAGGCAGCTTGATCTGGTCACTGCGGACAATATTCGTCAGAGGAGTGTTATCCGTTGTAGGCGGCTGAGTCTCTGTCAATGTCTGTGTGGTACTGCTCTGTTCTGTTGTGGTAATCTGTGTGTTGCTATTTTGTTCTGGTGCGGTAGCATATGTGGTGGTACTGCTCTGCTCAGGAGTGGGAGCCTGTGTCTGCTGACAGCCTGTGAGCAAGAGTACTGCCGATGTCATGGCAGCAACGTAGTGTTTGTATTTCATATTCATTCTCCTTCATTCAATCAGATGCATGGTGCGATCTGTTTCTGTATGGTGGAAATCCCTGATTATATTCTGATATAATAATTAATGTCTACTCAACAATTATAGCATAATATCTCCGTGAAGTCAATAAAAAACCATAATATCCTGATCTTGCATCAGAAATACTATGGCTTAAAATTTCTATATGAGCGCAACACTTTACAGATAGCCTAATTTCATTAGTCCTCGTCTTCCCTGCGCTTTTCAAGCTTGAGTTTATCCTCAAGGGTATTTGATGCTATCTCGTCGGCAGACTGTATTGCATGAATGTAAATCTTACTTGTAGTATTAATGCTTGAATGTCCTAAACGGCGTGACACGGTAGGAATACTCACCCCCTCAGCAATTAAAAGTGTTGCGTGCGTATGTCGGAGAGAATGTGGTGTAAAGTGCGGTAGGTTGTTACGCTTTACGAATTTTCGTACCCAATCGGTAACGCTGTAGGGATTCATAGGTGTTGAATCAACTTTAGTGAACAATCTGTCATTTGGAACTGTTCGGGTACTGCCGTCTGCAAGAATAATCTGTATATTATCCTGCCAATAATCATCAAGGTCGGTTCGCAGCTTCTGCCAGTACTGCTGATATTCCCGAAGCTGCTCAAACATTGTATCCGACAACTTGATTGTGCGGTATGATGTATCATTTTTGGGAGATTTTGTAATTATTCCCATGCTATCTACTGCTTGACTTGTTCTTCGGATATATATAACTTTATTCTCAAAATCAATGTCCTTCCATTCAAGTCCGAGCAGTTCACCTCTGCGGATACCACTATAGATTAGCAAGTACATAATGGTTTTCCACTTGATAGGTTCATTTTCAAGCAACTCCAAAACATGCCTTACTTGTTCCTCATCAAGGAAAGCAGCTTCCTTTCTCTCCTGTTTAGGTGCTTTCATGTGATTTCTGTCAGCGATGTTGAAAGGAATAAGTCTGTCGCGGGTTGCCTGTGCCAGTATTGTGCTTATGAGCTTATGGTAGTGGAGTATGGTCTTATCCGACAAACCTCCGGTATTCAGATGAAGTTCAAACAATTGCTGAACAGGTGTATTAAGCCCCTTTGCTATCTTTTCAGCTGATTTAACGCTGATATGTCCGTCAGACTTGCAGACAGCACTAATGGTTGTAGAGGATACTCCGCATAATGCCGCAAACTTTTCCTTTGAGAGCTGCATTTTCTTTCTTATATCATCTATCTTATCTGAAACAGCATAAGCTCCTGTTCGCTTAACACCGTCTTCACGCAAATTGTTATAGAACATCTGTAAATGACGGGATTGAAGCTTCACAAGCTTTATATCACCCAATGCTTCTTTTATGTCTTTGAACATTCCTCGATAACATTCATAGGTTTTCGGAGCAAGCTGCGGCGGACGATTAATCTCCAGCCAGGCTTCACCATAATCACCGAAACGAATATTGGTATCATAATATGCACCTATTTTGACTGTTTCCTCAAATTTTACAATCTGCCTTTGCAGTTCCCTCTCTATCTGCTTAGCACTCATGCCTTCTGGTGGTTTCCATGTCATAGAACGCTCAATCTGCTTGCCGTTACTGCTGTAGCCGTCGTATGTACGTATATAGTAGGTAATCTGCCCTTTTTTGGATATGTGCTTTTTAACAGTTGCCATTTTTTAACTCCTTTTCTACAAAAGTGGGGCATTTCAAGAATGCCCCATATTCAGATATTTCCTTAGTGATTAAGCAATGATTTTTCTGATTCTTGATACAGGCTCGTCCTGTTCAAGTGTGTGCGTATCAAGATACTTCATCAGACCGTCCCAGTTAACAAGTATGGAACGTCCCGCCTTAACAGAGGGAATTTCTCCACTTTTTACAAGAGTCAGTAATACTCTGCGGCTTATGCCGATATTATGTTCATTGCACAGCTTATAGGTTTCGTTTATGCTATTCATCTTTTTCATTACAATTCCTCCTAAATATGTAATTTCACTTGATTTTTGTGGGCTAAAGGTGTATAATAATGGTGTAGCAACGCCCCGAATGGCGTTGTTCATCTACCTACGTTAAGTGAGATACTCCGTTTCGAAACGCTTGTACAACGGTGTATCGACGAATTTAATGGTCTTGCAATGAATAACTACGGGTTCATTCACACAGTCAACCTTATTGTAGCAGTCGCAGCTGAGTATGAAATCTCCGATACCCATTGAGCCAAATCCTGCATCAGCTGAGTTCTTATATCCAAGCTCAGCAGCAATTCTGTCGAGAGATTTTGCAGGTTTAAAGAATATTTTTATGCCTGCTTCTTTTACAACATCAATAGCGTGACTGCTAGTTGATATATACTGCTGAGTCATGCCGATGAACTTGGTGTTGAATTTTCTGCCTTGCGTGAGTATTGTGTGCAGTGGACTGCCCTCTGCGAAGTTCTGATCTTTTATTTCATCTACAACTATGCTCAGTGGAGCAGTATCATGGTCTCGTTGCCACTCGAAAGCCGACGCTATCATTGCATCGAGCAAGGAATGAACGTTGTCACCTGACTCGTTTCCGAAGGAAACAACGGGAATCTTCTTTGTTTTCTCAAAGAACTCTGCCCAGCCTTGCTTCTCGAAACCGATATTGTCAATATCGTCAAGAGTACTGGTGATGAGGTTATACACATGGTTGCCGACCTTTCCACCTCGTTTGAGTGTGTTGCGGAGCGTTTCGGTAGTAACTGAAGTAACTTTTTGATACTTCTTTAACATCTCTGAAATAATGCCTGTAAGAGACCTTGTTTCCTCTTTATCGAGCTTTCCAGTCACAGCCTTGACAAAACCAACTATACGACGCTTTTTCGCTGGAAGTCCTATGCAGTCTCCTATAAATAATGGATCAACGGGTAACTTCCTTTTCCCTACAGCAACTTCAATAAACTCAAAGAGCTCGTCAACTACTTGTTCAGGTAGTGATCTTAAAACCTCGTCACGCGTAAAAGAATCACTGACATCCCAAACTAATATCCTGCTTCCGAGCATTACTAATGACGGTAAAAGATTTGTTGCACAGAACGACTTTCCTTTTCCGCTTTGACCAGTGAGAAAGATTGAATCATTTGACTTATTATTGTAGGATATGTCTTTGCTGATAAAATTTCCATCTGAAGTTATACCAAGCGGAAGAAACATTTTCTCTTCAAGCTCTGCGTAATTGAGAAGGAACTTCTGGTAATCGGCAAGGTCAAGCCTCTTGCGATTCTCAGCATTGACGAATTGCTTGCTGATACCATAGGTGTACAGCATATATGACTCACCGTCTGAATTCTGAACATGAAATCGATAGCATTTGCTATTTTGATCATTGATGTTGAGACAATGGTTGGCTTTCCAAGCCTCTGTCAGGGAATTAACACTGTGAAGTTTCAGTTTGTTGCGAGCAAGCTTCTTGATGATATCTGTCTATATTCAGTTTTGCAGTCAATAGCCTTTCCATGCAGAACGTTAACACCATTTTCACGATTTTTTGACTCATCAGGTTTTGTATCATCAACAACAAGAAGAACTGCATCGTTGAGAATTTCTCCTGAATGCTTTATCCCTATCGCATCACTTAATGTAAGCGTACTGCCTCGTCCATAAGAGACATTATCATACATTGCTACAAGTAAAGAATTATCAGCCGTATCTGTTAATTTATTTACGACAATCTGATTAAAATATATGTTGTATTTACTTGCGAATGCGAGCATATAACTGGATTCACGAATCAAAAATGGAATTTTAAGTTCGGGCCAGGTGTTAAAAATTTCATTAATCTTCATTGTTCGATATTCGCCTGTTGCATAGATTAAAGTCCTTTGCCTTGTGTTTTTACGGCAAATGATGCTTTTAGGTATTATATTATAAAGAATAGGAGGATAACGCCCTTGTGATTCCCACCTTCCACAGCTATCCGAATATATGTTCCAACCTTGTTTGGAGCCTATTATTATAGTCTTTTCCTCATCAGCTGCATTAAATATAAGAGTTTCCATTAACCTTTCACAAAGTTCATCCTTGCTTTTACTTCCATGATGTGGTATCTGAAGTCGTTCGCAAATTTTGCGTTTTTCAATCACAGCTCGAGGAATGTACTCTTGCGAATGGAGAGCCGTTGTGTTCAAAGAATACTTTACAATGAATCCGACTTTTACTCCCCCTTGAATAACCGGTATCACGGAAAGTATGTTAATTTCAAGCAAAGGAACAGTTTTTATAATTTTTCCATCGCATATTTTCATATAACCATGCTGTGTACCAAATGAATTTGAGAAGAACATTTCATATTCAACACTGAGTTCCTGACTTGATTTGTTGATAAGCTCGTCAAAGCTTGCAAAATCAATTTTGTTTAATCCAAAAACTTTCTGAACCTTAGGAGCATTCGCTCGTGTTACTTCAGGTAAGAGTTTTTGTGAAGCTGTTTGTTTTTCAAGCATAAATAATTACCTCCATAATATTTTATTAATAACTGCAAAAAGCAGGTGAGAATTTTTCTGTATTAAAAATTCTGTACTTTTTTTAGGTCAAAATCAGCTTTTTTTGCTGTTGAAAAACTTATCCACCTACTTTAAGAAAGTACTGATAATTTTTCGGACTTTCTGTCCTTAACTACCAATATATCATAAAATTAAATTTAAGCAATAGAAAACTGATTATATTATATATTATATTTTTTGAAAGGCAATAAAAGCTTTGAAAGGAGGATCACAACTGTGACTTTTAAAGAATTTTTTCATCTCATATACATAAGAGGTTATTTTGAAAAACAGCCTGTTTTCTTGTTAGATTTTTTAAAAGAAAGCGTTGATAATCCTGATATGATTATTTTTTCGGAACCTGCTCTCAATGGATATATAATGGGAGATCCTATAGGTACAATTGCTAAATCTTTAAAAGATGCTGGATACAGTCGTGAAAAGCTTGTTAAATATATTGAGAAATTATATCCAATGAAACACAAAGATACCAAAACATATAATAATAATTTCAAAGGTAAAACATATAAAGAAGCTCTGTGCGAACGTGTTGCAGAAAAATATTCTTATGTTATGAGCGACAGTATATCGGATTTTTTAGCAGATTGTTTCAATGGTATTATAACTGAAGCAGAAGCAAAGCTTAACGAATCAACTAATGAAAAGAATTCAACTAATAAACGACAAGCGAATGCTAATGATGTAAATAGTAAAATTATCCATTCATACACAATTACAGAAAATGAAAAGAATGCTATAACCAATATTTGCGAATTGATTTTACCACTTCTATCAGGACTCTCCAAAACAGTTCAGACAATTAATAGATTACATTCGATGATCGATAGATGCAATGATGAAGAATGGAAATGTGATCTTCAAAACGGTTTGACTAAAAAGCAAAAACTGTATGACGAGCAATTTATCAGTTTGAAAAGATACTGTACGGCTATTGCTATTTTAATAGAATCTAAAATATATCTGAATGTAAACATAAATGACATATATGCTATATCCAAAGAAATATGTGATAGCAATTACATAATTACTCAAGATGAAATTGATTATAAATACTATAAAAATATGCTAAATAGATTCAAAGATAATTATCAATCATTACTTACTTTCTTTAATTCTTTTTAAAAATATCATATATCCAACCATCGACACTTGAAATATTCCTGCAATAATGGTATAATAAAAGCACATGGGAGGTGGTATTGTTGAAATATACATTAATGCACAAGAATATTGCAGTTGCAGATATAGAGATAGATGAAGCTCTTGGTGGAGTCACAAAAATCAGAAATATTACAGCAAAGGAACATCTTCCTGTAGGTACTATTCGTATTCAACGTGATGATGAAGTTGTAGACAGATACGCTTTCAACCAATGGTGGACAGGACGTTCTATTCCTGCAAGCAGAATGGGAGTCTCAGATGCTCTTGAAACTCTCGGAATATATAACACAAAATTACTGCTTACAAAATGTCTGGGATTAAGTCTTTCAGACCATTACTGGATAAAGCCTTATAATAAGAACATATTGTGGGAAGATGTAAATTTTTTCGACAATGTCTTTTCAGATGATATCGGAGATGTGTTGTTCGGCATGAACGATAAAAATGCTGATTTTGATTTCGTATCACCTGATAATACATCTGACGGAAACTTGCAGAAGCGTTGGAAAATCATTGACGGTAAGAGATGCCTGTTGAAATCAGGTTCAACACCTTTCAGACAGCAGCCGTTCAATGAGGTAATTGCTACGCTGATAATGGACAAACTTGGTATAGAGCATGTGCCGTATACTATTACATGGATAGACAATAAACCCTACAGCGTATGCGAGGATTTCGTTACTAAAGATACAGAGCTTATCAGTGCATGGCGAGTTCTCCAACTGCGACAAAAGGAAAACCACGAAAGCAGTTATCTTCACTATGTTAATATCTGTAAGGAACTTGGTATTGATATAGTACCTACGCTTGACCGAATGATAGTTCTTGATTACATTATAGCCAACGAAGACAGGCACTTTAATAATTTCGGTCTGCTTCGTGATGCTAATACTCTTGAATGGATCGGTGCAGCACCCATATTTGACAGCGGCACTTCATTATGGTATGATACTTCTGTAAGGGGAATATCAACCTATGATATTCCATGTAAGCCATTTAAAAAGAATCACAGCGAACAGCTCCGAATGGTTTCTTCATTTGACTGGCTGGATATTTCAAAGCTTGACGGTGTTGAAGACGATATATTGAATATACTATGCGAAGATAATGCAGTTCAGTATGTTGAAGTTGAACGAGCAAAAGCTATTGCTGCGGAGGTAAGAAAACGTATCGATACACTTGAAATTATTGTTTCTTCTCATAATTCTTATGACGTATCATCCAATGGTGGCGATGTTGAAGAAGTCAACGCCGCAAGTTATGATTGAATTATTGCAATAATAACTGATACCCTATTAAAAACGGATATTAATGGTAAATATGAATATTTAATCCTGTAGCTGTTACTGTGTCATAATTCACAGTAACAGCTATAGGATTTTTATGTATAATCAGAATGCACTGCTATATCCCTCATACACACTTTCACATTCATCAAATCTGATAGCCCTGAGTATTTCGTGGAGCAGGTTTGTATCGACAAGCATATCCTCAACCTCATCAGGTGTATATCCATAGTCAAGAAGAAGTTCTACATCAGACGAATCTACGCCATAACAGCCGCAATATGCAAGGAGCAATTCTTCGTGAATAGGATAATAGTCAGCGGAATTGTACCAACCAAAACGACTTGAAGCTGTGAGGTATTCAAATTCT
>JAFQHO010000039.1 GCA_017397925.1 Ruminococcus sp. | reverse complement strand
TGAAGTTACCTATTACAGCAATGAATCAATGGATCTTATATTCAGAATAAAGATTAATGTTTCAGGCGATATAAACGGCGACGATGCTTTCAACGTTGCAGATGTAGTAACATTACAGAAGTGGCTTCTCGGAGCAGCTGATGTTGAAATCTGGAATGGTGCTGCGGCTGATTATTATCTTGACGGCAAGCTTGATGTGTTCGACCTTATTCTTATGAGGCATGAGCTTACAAAGAAAAATGATACTAAGGTTGTACAGCCCGATAATCTTACGACATACAAGTCAATGTTCACTGTAGCAGCTGAAAGTCTTGACTTACATACGGGACCTGATGAAAGTTATCCTGTTGTTGCTTCAATTCCTCGTGAAGAAATTATTTTTGAATACGGATATCAGGATAATAATGATTATTGGGTGTTTACAGAATATGAGGGACAATCTGGCTGGATTAGAATATATGAGGAAGACAATGAAACTCCAACAGTTTATTTTGATGCATATATTGCTAAGCCTGTAATCTATCTTTACCCCGAAGTGGAAACGGATGTTCACGTTGAGCTTGAACTGACAGAATCAGACCTTGCGACAACATATCCAAAGTATAACAATGGCTGGGATGTTACAGCATATCCCGACGGTTCATTTGTAAATAAGGCAGACGGTTCAAATCATAAGTATCTGTTCTGGGACGCTGCAAACTGCCGCACAAGATTTGATTTTTCAAAGGGATTTTGCGTTGCAGGCGAAGATACTGAAAGCTTCCTCAAAGAAAAGCTTACATATATGGGGCTTACAGAGCAGGAAATGAATGAATTTATTGTATACTGGCTCCCGTTAATGGAGCATAACGAGTACAATCTCATTGCTTTCCAAGGTGATAAATATACAAATTCTGCAAAGCTGAATATCTCACCAACTCCCGACAGCCTTCTCCGTGTATTTATGGCATATGTTCCCCTTGAAGAAGCTGTTGAAACCGAACCTCAGGAGCTTGAAACCTTTGAAAGGAAAGGCTTCACCGTAGTTGAATGGGGCGGAACAAAAATTGATTCCAATTGTACCAATCCCTGAAATAACAGCAGCATATTATCATAAGAGCTTCTCACTTGAGAGGCTCTTTTTTTGGCTGTTTTAAGAAAACATCATTAAATCCGCCTCGGAATATTATGTTAAAATATAAAAATATTTATTTTTCGTGTCCGTTTTTTGGTTCTCATTTGAATGTATATAGTAGAGGGAAAAAAACGATAAATTTACACGATTAACATACGAAAAACACTTGATTTTACGGGAAATATCTGCTATAATCATTTTAAGGCAATGCAAAAAAATAATCGCATTGTGAGAGGAGTAATTAATTATGGAATTCAAAAAAAGGTTTATGTCAATGGCTTTTGCTATGGCAGTAACAGCGTCGGCAATTCCTATGGCAGCGCCGACTTCAAAGGCAGCTGATACCCAGCTTTTCATCAACGAGGTGTGTACGCAGAACAAGTCTTGTCTTTCAGACGGATACGGCACTTATTCCGACTGGATTGAGCTTTACAACAGCGGAACTACGCCTATTGACTTGTCAGGCTACGGACTATCGGACAAAACTGCTGAGCCGCTGCAGTGGACTTTCCCCGCAGGAACAGTTATAGACGGCGGAAAGCATATGGTGGTATTCGCATCAAATCTTGAATCTATGGGTTCGGAGCTTCACACAAGCTTTGCACTGAGTAAGAATGGCGAAACTATCATATTGAGCAGTCCCGACGGCAGTATTCTCCAGCAGGTTGAAGTCCCCACATTAGCTGAGGATTACTCCTACGGCCGCACTCCCGACGGCAGCGACGTATTTGAAATTATGAACGCAACACCTGCGGCAGAGAATAAGATCGTAGCGTCCGCCCCTGTATTTTCAGCTGGTTCGGGATTTTACGGAACCGATTTTTCTCTTACCCTGTCAGCGGCTGAAAACTGCGAGATATACTACACCACAGACGGCACAAATCCCATAACATCCAATACAGCGCAGAAATATAGTTCAGGTATTTCAGTAAAGGACAGAACAAATGAACCTAATATATACAGCCAGTACGAAGAAAACGAAAGCTCAGCCACTTCTGTTTCAAGAGGTACAGGCTATAAGAAGCCTCCATTTAACGTGGATAAGGCAACAGTAGTACGTGCAGTTGCAAAAAACAGCGATGGTACATTCAGCGACGTTGTAAGCCAGACATACTTCATTACATCGGGTAATCTCTCCCAGTATAAGAATATGACAGTGGTTTCCCTTGTTACCGACCCCGAAAATCTTTTCGATCCCGATAAGGGAATTTATGTAACAGGAAATCAGTATCTCGCCTGGCGAAACAGCGGCAATTTTGACTACAATAAAAGTCCCTGGGATACAGACAATATTTCCAATTTCTTCTCAAAGGGCAGAGAATGGGAGCGCGAGGCTACTCTTACATTTATAAAGAACGGAAACACCGTAGTTGAGCAGAATATGGGCATACGCATAAAAGGTGCGTCAACAAGAAATACTCCACAGAAAAGCTTTAACCTTTACGCAAGAAGCGAATACGGTGCTTCAAAAATAAATTATCCGATTATTGAAAATAACTACGATATAAATGGAAATCTCATTGATAAATACGATTCTGTCTGTCTCCGTTCAGTCAGCGATGAAGCACGTCTACGCGACGGCTTTGCGCAGAAGCTTGTATATGAACGTGATAATATCACAAATCAGGATATGGAATCCTGCGTTGTATTCCTCAACGGCGAATACTGGGGACTTTATGAAATGACAGAGAAATTCTCCGATTATTTCATAGAATCCAACTATGGCATACAAAAAGAAAACGTGGCTATGATAAAGAACAGTCAGCTTGAAGAAGGCGATGACTATGTCCTCGACGAATATATGAACTTTATGTATGAATACGCCAAAAAGGATATGACAAACGCCGCAAATTATCAGGCTGTATGCGATTATATTGACATTGACAGCTATATTGAGCATTATGCCGCAGGACTTTATCTAGGTACATACGATTGGCCTAACTATAACTACGGCTTATGGAAGAATACAGGCGAAGCTATAGAAGGTAATCCCTACAGCGACGGAAAATGGCGCTTTATCTCGTTTGATTATGATTATACAATGGGCGCTACATACGCCGATTTCGGCGGTGTAGAGGGCTATGCATACGATAGCTTCAGACATATGGAAAAGGCTTATGAATACGAACCTACAAATCTGTTTCTTAACCTGCTGAAAAACAAGGAATTCCGCAATAAATTCGTCAATGTATACTGCGATTATGCAAATGAAGTGCTTACACCCGAAAAGGGAAATGCAATGGCTGATTTCTATCTGCAAAATTACACCGAAAAGGTTTCCAACAGCATACTCCGCTGGTGGGGATTTTACGGCGGTTCAAAGGAAAGCAATCTCTCCTACAACAGACAACAGTACACAGAGAAGAATATCCCGGGTATAAAGCAGTTTTTCAATGAAAGAGCCTCTTATACCCTTGAAGATATGAAGAATTTCCTCGGTCTTGGCGGAAATATGCAGACAATTACCCTTAAAACCAACGGCGGCGGAAAAATTATGATAAACTCCATTACTCCTGATACTTCAAAGGGCAGCTGGAGCGGTAAATATTTCTCCGATTGCCCTGTAACTCTCACAGCTATTCCCGATGATAACGCATCATTTACAGGCTGGGGCGGTGACGCTTCGGGCAATGATACAACTATTACTGTAACCCTTTCAAAGGCAATGAGCATAACGGCTGATTTTGGCGAAAAGAAAGAAGTAAAGGGCGATGTCAACAAGGATGGCAATTTCACAGTAGCTGACCTTGTAATGCTTGAAAAATGGCTTCTCGGTTCGGGAAATATCACTGACTGGAAAGCCGGAAATCTCTGCGATGACGATATCCTTGATGTTTATGATATGTGTCTTATGAGAGCGGAAATTATTAAAAAGTAATTTTGTATTTTGATTACAGGGGTTCTCTAAAAACCGGAACACGAGCAGAAATCCGTGTCATAGAAAGTCTGCCGTAAGGGAGGTTTTTAGAGGTTCCTTACACTAAAAGGAGAACTAAATGAATAAACTTTTCAAATCCATTCTCAATATTGCGACAACCGTCGCAGTACTAACCACATCATTAATTTCAAGTATACCTGCAATGTCGTCTTTTTCAGCAGAAACATCTGCACTTCCTTCCTCAATTCAGAGCGAAATTGCGGAGCTTCAGGAGCTTCGTGCAAAAGCATTGCAGGAGTACAACGACTACGCCAATGAAAAATGCACTTACAATGCAGACGTTCCGCAGGATTACAGAGTGCTTTTTGTTGAGACTCAGCATGTCATTTCAAACAAGGGAAACATTATCCAGGCAACCGAAGAAGATAACGAGATCTTCAATAAAGTTCCTGAGCAGTTCGAGATGGTGGTAGAGTACATTTCAAATTATAATGTCAATATCATTACAGACACGCTCATCGTCGACGAACCTGTAACTGCAACATCGGATTATGTGCTGTTCCAGAATATTCAGCCCTGGCTTGATAAAGCTGCACCTTTCGCTTCATATGACAGCGTGCTCGTATTCTCACCCGAAAACCCTGATTTTGGTAGTCCAAACTGTTCAATAGCTACAAGAACCCCTGCAACAGGACACAGCTATGCATGGGTTCCGATTGCAACGTCTGACCATCAGCTTCATAATCCCAATCCGGAACATCATCTTTATTCTGTAGACCTCGCCATTCATGAATGGCTGCATGCTGTCGAGAATTTCAGAGATATCACCGACGCCACTGTTATTATGCCTTCCATGGATATCCAGACTGACAAAGGCGATATCCAGCTTGTTACCGATGAAAATGAATCCTACTATACCAATACCTACTATAAGTGGGATTATGTCTGGCCAACTGATACCGTTCACGGAAAGAGTGTAGAATTCTACAAGGGACGCGAGCCTGAGCGTCTTGCATATGCAAGAGCTATGATGAACGGCACATTGTATGATTGCACAAATCTTCGATATTTTGGTATGTTCCCGACTTTCTGGAAATTCTTCAATGGAAAGACTTTCCTCGGTGAATTCTATGCACAGAATTCTGACGGTGAATATGCTGCTTTTCTTGGTACTGATACAGCTTCTATTCAACGAACTCCCACCCCTGACTACAACGATAACGCATATATATGGCGTCTCTGCTATTCCTACGAATATAACACTGTCCTTGCAGTATCGGAAAAATTCACCAACTGGGGATATGATTACACCGCGACGGGACTTGCCAAGGACACCTTCACACAAGTCAGTTTCACTGGCCCTGATACCTATTATATTTACAATCAGGGAGCAGGCAAATATCTCTCTTACGATGAGACTACTCAGCAGTATGTGTTTTCTAAATTCAGCACCGATGACACCCTTCAGTGGATTATCAATTACAGCGAAAATAATTTCTATACAATCTCTCCGAAAATAGCACCAGAGCGCAGATTTGACGTTTTTGAAGCAAACGATATAGAAAACAATCCTATAAACCTTCACGTGGCAACTGGGTATGACCGCGCTCAGACATTCCAGTTCAGACTTAATACTGATAATACCTATTCATTTTATCCGTTGCTTTCTCAGACACGCTGTGTAAAGGAAAGTGAAGGCAAAATGGTAATCGCAACAAGTAATAACAGCAATAAAGAAAAGTGGGTTATCAAAAAGGCGGACGAAATTCTTGCTGCAGGCGAAGATAAGGTGTTTCTCAAGGGCGATGTCAACAAAGACGGCAGTTTCACAGTAGCTGACCTTGTAATGCTTGAAAAATGGCTTCTCGGTTCGGGAAATATCACTGACTGGAAAGCCGGAGACCTCTGCGATGACGATATCCTTGATGTTTATGATATGTGTCTTATGAGAGAAAAACTTACTAAAGAATAATATTCACACCACCGCACAAGGCAATTAGCTGTTGTTTTGTGCGGTGTATTTCTATTTCTTTTTAACGGCAAGCATTCTTTTGTATAGTTTCTCAGCAGCGACAGAACTGCAATTCACCTGCTTTAAAATCATTGATATCTTATCCTGTGCCGTGTATTCAAAGCTTGTCAGTATAGCTGACCAGGGGAGCTTGTATTCTGTGAAAAAATCTTTCAGAATTGCCGATAATTCGGGTGTTTCCATTATTGTACGGACAGATGTTTCTCCACCGTAGGAATAAGGCGATTTTACGTCGGCATAAACAGTGCATTCCGCCTGTATATCCCGTGATGATAAGCCTGCGGATATGGTATAATAGCCCTCCTCAAAAGTCCATTGAGATATATTCGGGTCGTAGCTTTCAAAAGCGTGTCTGTCAAGCTTGAAACAGATTGTCTTTTCCTCATTGGGTTCAAGGTGGATTTTTCGGAAGTTTTTCAGTTCCCGTACCGGCTTTGTCAGCGTGCTTTCCACGTCGGAAACATACAGCTGTACAACGGTTTTTCCGCTTGAATTTCCTGTGTTTTTTATTGTTACGGAAATTTCAATATCATCGGTAAAGGTATCGCAATCGGCTGATATAGCGGTTATTTCAAAATCTGTATATGAAAGTCCGTGGCCGAATGGGAACAGTGGTGCAATTTTTCGTGCATCATACCAACGGTATCCTACGAAAATTCCCTCTCCGTAGTTAACCTGCATACCGTCTCCCGGAAAATTGAGGAATGTTGGTGTATCTTCAAGCCTTTTAGGCCAGGTCAACGGCAGCTTTCCAGAGGGATTAATGCGTCCGCAAAGACAGTCTGCAAGGGCCTCAGCTCCCTGCATACCAGGGAGAAATGTGCAGAAAATGCCGTCAAATCGACTTTCATAGCCGTCAAGGGATACGGGTCCGCTTACATTGAGAATAAGGATTTTCCTTATACCCATTTCATCGGCAGTATCAAGAAGTCTGTCAATTGTGGCTCTCTCGTTTTCGGGGATAGAAATTGTATATCTGTCGCGTCCCTCCTGTCCGCGAAGGCTGTAGACATACATCATTACATCGGAATTATCGGCAAATTCATTATGTGACACGCTGCCAAAACGGCTTTTCAATGCCCATATAAGGGAGGTATTCCTGTTTGTGAGAATGCCCGCGCTGCCCTCGCCGCAGGCCAGCATATAATCGCTGTATTCGCCGAAAAGGGCGATGTTTTCAGCCTTGCTTAAAGGGAGTGTGTTATTCCGATTTGTCAGAAGAACAATGCCTTCGGCTGCTGCATAATAGGCGATTTTGTCCGATTTTTCCGTGTTCATCACTCCTGTAGGTGGCTTAGCATATTTCCTTGCCAGCTCTGCAATGCGGTTTGCAGAGGTTTCAAGCGCCTGTGGGGATAACGTGCCGTTGTCATAGGCTTCACGAAGTTTATCGGGAGAAATGGGGCCGGGCATAGCAAGGTCGTTTCCTGCATTTACAGCCTTTTCGGGAGTGTAAACTGCTCCCCAATCGGACATTACAACACCTTTAAATCCCCATTCATCGCGAAGAATATGGCTTAATAGCTGCTTATTTTCAGTGCAGGGAATGCCATTAATCCGGTTGTAGGCACTCATAACGGTTTCAACTCCTGCATCGACGCAGGCTTTAAATCCCGGATAATATATCTCCTGCAAGGCTCTTTCGGGGATATGCTCGTTTATGTTCATTCTGTTCGTTTCCTGATGATTTGCAGCGAAATGCTTTACGTTTGCCGCTACATCGGCGGATTGAACGCCCTTTACAAGCTCGGGGGCAAGAGCTGCGGCAAGGAATGGGTCTTCGGAATAGCCTTCGAAAAGTCTGCCGCTGCGTATGTCCCTGTGAATATTTACGTTTGGCGTGCCAAGAAGAATATTTACACCGAATGCTCTTGCTTCATCGCCTAAAGCTTGTCCTACTGAATATACCACTTCGGCATTCCAGGTTGAGCCGAGGAGAATGCCCGAGGGAAAGCAGGAGGGGGCTGTCATATCGGGGGTGATTTTCTTTAATCTGTTGTAAATCCGATTGTAAAGCTCCTTGGAGTCATCTGTTTCAAGTTCTTCGGGAGTATAGAAGTTTTTCAGCACATCTCTCAGGGCATCTCCGCCTATGCCTTCAATGCCGCTTTTACTGAGAAAATCACCGAAAAGCTGTTCGAAATTTATGCCTGTGCCACCGTCAAGAAGCTGCAAGGCAGGGACATCTTTTTCGGAAATTTCTGTTGTTCCAAAGAAATTTGCGCCGTTTACAAGGGAAATCTGTTCATCTGTGGTGAATTTCAAGTTGGTCATATTATAATCTCCTTTCGGGTTAAATCTGTATTTTATTATAAGGGAACCTCTAAAAACCTCCCTCACGGCGAATTTTCTATGCCAAATATCATTTGCTTCGTTGCCAAACCTTGCAATACATCAAGTATTACTGCGGTTTATCGCCTTGCAACTGATATTTGTCATATACGAAATTTCGCTCGTGTTCCTTTTTTTAGAGAACCCCATAATACAGATTTTTCAATTGTCTACGGATTAATTGCTGTCAATTTTCATAGGCTCTTCTTGTCCTCTGTATATATAACGCACGAGACCCCCAAAAGGTCACATTTTTTGAGCAAGTTTTTCTATATAAATTTATTATAATATCATTGATGTTATATATAGTGCTGCATTTTGCGGTTATCTGGAAATATAACAGAAACAGCTTCCGAAATATTATCGGAAGCCGTTTGAATGCGTTATTGTTCGTTAAGATAGTCGGTTAAACCCTTGAAAATAGTCATAGCTACCTTTTGCTGGTATTCCTCGGTATTGAGCAGGGCGGCTTCTTCGGGATTTGAGAGAAATCCGCATTCAACCATAACCGTGGGATTTTCGCTGAAATAACACAAAAACAGCTCTTTTCCGCAAAGTTTTATTTCCCTGTCATTATCGGGCTGTATAAGCTCCTTAAAGCTGTCCTGCAAGCTTTTGGCAAGGGTTTCGCTGCGGCTGTCTGTGGCAGAATAGAACATCTGTGCGCCGCTGTAAACAGGGTCAGTGAACTGATTCTGATGAATTGAAATACAGACGGCATTCTTATTCTTGTTGAAAATTTCAAGGCGATTGTCCATATCAGAGCTTTTCTGGTTTGCGATGCCCTCAATACCCTTGTCGTGAATTGATGTGTCTGTATCGCGGGTTACTTCTACCGTGTAGCCATTCAACTCCAACATATCACGAAGACGGAGAAGTATGCTCAGGTTTATTCCCTTTTCGGGTATGCCCTCAGCAGATACACATCCGCCGTCAATTCCGCCGTGTGGGGAATCAACTTAAACCAAGTTTAAGGAACCCCTTTAATAATATTTACTGTGTAACTTCCACCGCCCTGACAGTAACCCTGCTCTGACCGCCGAGAGTGCAGGTGAATAGGGTCATATCCCAGGAATCGGCGGAGCCGAAATCCATACCGTCGATATCTTTGCCGTCAAGCTGGATAATCTCGGTAATTTCATATTTGTGAATTGTTCCGTCTGCTTCGGTAAAAGTGAAAATCTCACCTCCGCCAAGTTCTGACAGTCTGCCGAAATGGGACCAGTAGTTATGTGCCGCTATGATTATAT
>JAFQHO010000038.1 GCA_017397925.1 Ruminococcus sp. | reverse complement strand
TGCCAGAGGCTCTGCCTCTGGACTCCGCCAAAGGACAGTGCCCTTTGGAATCCCATCTTAATTAGGCTATTATAGTTTTTCGACACGCTCTGGCGGCAAAAATTGCCGCCTCTTATCATTTATTCAGTTATTTACCATCAATCCGTACAACGCCGTTCCTTTCAAGGTTAAAGAGGAACATAAAATGCGCTTCGTCCTTGTATTCGGGTTTTATCATATAGTGGATATATGTTTCAATGAGATTAAGACGTGGTGCAGTCCTTCCCTCGATCTTGAACTGGTTAAAGCCCATAGGCACGTATTTTTCCCAGATATCCTCGGGGGAAACGTATGTCCTTAATTTTGTAACGTCGAAAATAGTTCTGTCAGAACATTTGCACTCCAGATCCGGAACTCCGTAATCCCTTAAACTAAATCTTTTTGAAGTCTTTTTTGCCATATGCTCACACAGGGCAATCTGCTGCATACCAAGAACACGGTAATGCTCCGTTCTTCTCGGACAGGCAGGGTCACAACAGGCATTGATGAGAATTTCCATTTTCTCCTTATTTGGAAGAGTTTCAAGAATATCAAATCTGTTGTTGAAATCGTAGTCAAGCACAACAATATTGTAATCCTTTTCAATCTCATCAATAAGCTTATCCGGCTCTGTTATACGCTTGCAGGTAGAGCTTGTAATCTTATAATTGGGATATGTCGTTCTGATATAGTCTTCAAGCAAGGCAGAATTAACAATAACCTCGTTCATACCGTTATCTGCAAGCTTTAAAATATCATTGCAGAATTTATCCCCGAGATGTTTTTCTTCAATCATAGGATTGGTAAATGTAAAACGCAGAGGGATGCCGTTCTTGTTAAAGGTTCTTGTTACAATTCCTGCAAATTCCAGGTCACATACTCCGGGGACTGTTCTTCCGCCATTCCATAGCGACTGTGGAAAAGTACCGTATACTGACGCTATTTCAACACCCTCACGAAAGAAGTGGGGACAGTTTTTCAGCATAGTTGCAAAAACAAGATTGAATTTGAACTGGTTTGTAAAATCGGGAAGATGAAATTTTACTTGCATTATATCATTCTCCTATTTAATGCAATACCGTACAGATTCTGCACGGTATTGCTCGTTTGTTATTTCGTTATTTCGGGAAGCTTGTCGATTATTTTTGCTGCAAATTTCTGAACAGCAAGAGCGTCAGCGGCGGTAATTCCGTCACCTGCATTTGAACAGTCTGCATTTGCGGCACCTTTTGCTGATAATCCGTACTTATCGGGATTTCCAAGTGACTGGTATATGGAAGCGGCGTCAGCCATAGTTACATCACCATCACAGTTAGCATCGCCGTATAAAATATCATCAGAAACAACAGGTGTAGTTGTAACTACAGGGGGAGCTGTTGTAGGTGCAGGCTTTGTTGTTGTAGCAACAGGCTTTGTTGTCACAGGAGGCTTGGGATCTGTGTTGCCTGTGCCCTTTGTGCCGCCGTCGATATTGCTGCCCTCAGATGCAGCGTAGTTTGCGTAGTAATCGCTGAGGGATATACCGTTAGCACCAAGAGCAACCTCGTGGTCAAGTCCGATATACTTTCCGCTGGACTGTGTCTGCCACAGTGAAGGCTCGAAAAGACCGTACTTTTCGTCATCCCAGGTTTTGAAATCAACGCCGATAAGTCCGCCTGTATCGCCTGAGTTGGGGTTGAGACACCAGAATGTGTGGCTGATATGATTATCAATCATATAATCACGGAGAAGCTCCATCCACTTCTGATTCTTGTCGCCGTCCATATGACCACCCCATTCGCCGATAAGCAGAGGTGCGATATCCTCCTCTACGATATAAGACCAGGTATCGTACCAATAGTCATCAAGGAGAGTCTGTGTTGTGAAGTCCTTGTCAAACCAGGTCTGAGCATATACTGAGGGGCCGTAATCGTGGGGAGAGTAAACAATCTGGCTTGTACCGCTTTCGGGAACAATGGGTAAATCTCTTACACCGCGGAGATTTCCGCCCCACCAAGCGCCGTACCATTTTTCCTCTCCCGGCTTTGGCTGGAAAACGTCGGGGGTATCCCAGTCATAGCCCTTGTCAAGCATAGGATACTGCTCAATACCCTCAATAAAGATAAGGGCATTGGGATTTACTTCAAGAATAGCATTTGCGCAGGTTTCTGCAGCATACTTCCAGTTGTTTTCATCTGTGGAATCATCCCATTTTGCGATATTATCAGGACAGGGGCCTGTATATCCGCGCTTTCCGTGGGGCTCATTTTTCAGGTCGTAGCCGATAAGTGTATCGTCATTCTTATATTTATCTGCAAGCCATACAAGAGTTTCAATCCAAAGATCAGTAGTAATACCAGCCTTGCCGTACCATATTTCATAGTTATGACCTGAGTTGTTGGCGTCAGGGCTGTGAATGTCGATAAATGCCTTGATACCGTACTTTTTGCACTTCTGCATAATGATATCAAAGATTTCCATTGAGTTTTTCAGAGTTTTTCCGTCCTCAAGAACGAAATCTCTGTTGATATCACCGTATTTACCTGCGGGAGTGATAGTACCGTCCTCACCTACAACGTCCTGTGGAGGATTGTAGGAAGCCTGTACTGAGCTTACGGGGTTTGGTGAACCTTCCATCCAGGAGAGAATAAGCTCTGAGGAAATGGGGAAACGGATAACATTGATACCGTGGTCTGCAACGCCCTGAAGGAAAACGTCAACATCACAGGCATACAGACCGTGTGCACAGTTTTCAGAGCAGTTGAAGCCAAACCAGTTTGCACCTGTGAGCCATACCTCGTTGCCATCCTTATCATAAAGGCGGCTGCCCTTTGCATGAAGCCAGTCATCGTTGTTTGTATCTACAGCTTTGGCTGTGTCCTGAGGTGCTGTCAGGAGCGTATTTACGGCTGATGTTGTTCCCGTAAGCGTTATGGCAGCCGCAGAAGCCATAGCCGCAAGGACTTTTGTAAATTTCTTCATAATGAATTTCCCTCTCTGAGGTGCAGTATTTACTCCGCAACATAAATTATCCCTTTCGCAGAGCAGCACCTGTTACTATAATCTTAACATTTTTCAACCGTTTTGTCAATATGAATTTAACGAACATTATCGAGATTTATTGAGGGAGACCCTTTTGAAAAAGGGTCCTCCCTCAAACTCCCTCCCTAAAACTTTCATCTTAATTTTATCTACAGGGATAAATCCCTGTAGATAAAATTTAAAATCGAAAGTCTTTGGAAAGGGGTCTGGGGAAGAACCTTTCTTCAGAAAGGTTTTCCCCAGTAAATTTCAATGATGCTATGTCAATTCCTAATAACAAGGGGGATAAAAATAAAAGGGCGGAAAAATCCGCCCTTTGCTACATATTATTTCTGTTTTCAAGCGCCTTGAAAAGAGTTACTTCATCGGCATATTCCAACATACCTCCAACAGGAAGTCCGAATGCAAGCCGTGATACCTTAACACCTAACGGCTTCAGCAGATTTGCCCCGTATAACGCCGTTGCATCGCCCTCTACCGTTGGATTTGTTGCCATAATTACCTCCTCAACTCCGCCTGCGGATATTCTTGAAAGAAGCTCACGCATACGAAGCTTATCGGGTGTTATGCCGTCCATTGGTGAAAGAAGTCCGTGAAGCACGTGATATACACCGTTATACTCACGGGTACGCTCAAAGGCTGTCACATCCTTCGGGGACTCTACAACGCAAATAACGCTGTGGTCGCGGCTTTCATCGCCGCATATGGGACATATCTCCCTTTCCGTAAGGTTCTGGCACTGCGTACAGCACCGCACCTCACGCTTTGCGTCTATGAGAGCCTGTGCAAAATCCTCCACTGACTTCATATCCATTGACATTACGTGATAGGCAAGGCGCTGTGCCGATTTCATACCTATACCGGGAAGTGAAGCGAACTTCTCCGCCAGTATTACAAGGGGAAGTGCGTTATGGTCTGCCATTAAAACATTCCGGGGATAGATACGCCCCCTGTAATCTTGCTCATCTCTGTTTCAGTTGTAGCCTCAATGTTGTTTACAGCCTCGTTGATAGCTGCAATGATGAGATCCTGGAGTGTTTCGATATCCTCAGGATCTACAACCTCAGGCTTGAGATTGAGTGTCTTGATTTCCTTCTTGCCGCTGAGTGTTACTTCAACAACTCCGCCGCCTGCTGTAGCTGTGAACTCGCGTGCCTCGATATCAGCCTGAAGCTCTGTGATCTGATCCTGCATCTTCTGTGCCTGTCTGATCATCTGATTCATATTCTGAGCGCCGCCTGTAGTCTTAGGTATTCTTGCTTTCATTTTAAATTTCTCCTTTTTATTGGAATTTATCCCGTAGAATAAATTCTGATTGGTATTTATTATTATCAGGGATTTCCCTCGGTATTGACTCAGGAATTCCCCTTCTCAACAGCAGTTTCTATACTGCTGTTAATGGCTTTTTTAACAAGCTGCTCCGCCATTGATTTCGTTTCCTCAACCGTTGCGGTGCATCTTGCGGATATTCTGTACCTTTCTCCAAGTACGTTGAACATCGCTTTACTGAGAGATATTGCGTTTTCCTTGTTGCTCTTGAACAAATCTATGAAGAAGCGGTTGGGAGTGAAAATACACATAATATTCCCCTTTGATGCCGCTGTTGAGCCGTCAAGGCTTCCTGCCACCGCAGGATTTATACGGCGGAATTCCTCCATAACTTCCTCCCAGCGTGTACATGGGGTAAGCTCGTCCTCTTTCACCGTCTTTATGTCAACTTTTACATTGGCAGGTGGTTCATTCTCCATTGCAGGAGCCGTAGCTGTGAGAATTTCTCTCTGCTGTTTCTGCGGCTGATACTGCTGTGGTGCAGGTGCGGCTGACAATCGCTTTTCAAGAAGCTTTATTTTCTCGTTAAGCTCCGCAACCTCAGCGGAATTTGCTCCGCCTCCCGAAACTGTACCTCCGCAAAGCTTTATAAGCGCCATTTCAAATTCCACACGCTTATTCATAACTCTGCCCATACGCTCGTGACAGCCCTGTAACTGTACAAGCCTGTCCATTATGGTATCAAGCTCCGCTGATTCTGCAAGCTTTTTGAGCCTTTCCATATCATCGGGAGCCGCTGCTATAATCGTTTCTACTGTTGAGGGTGAAGCCTTAATCAGCATAATATTGCGGTACTGGAGTATAAGCTCCTCGCAAAGCCGCGATAAATCCTTTGACATATCGTAAAGCTGAGCCGTTACAGCAAGCGCCTTTGAAGCGTCAGCTTCGGCTATAGCCTCCATAATATCGTAAAGGAAGTCCTTTCCTGCCACTCCTGCGGTCATTGAAACCACATCGGCGGTTATATCCTCTGCGCATACGGAGCATTGGTCAAGGAGCGATACAGCGTCACGCATACCGCCATCGGCGATTTTAGCTATAAGAGCCGCTGCGTCCTCTCGCAGTGAAAGCTGCTCCTGTTCCGCGATATACAGAAGTCTTGCAGCTATATCTTTTTGCCTTATACGGCGGAAATCATACCTCTGACAGCGTGAAGCCACCGTTGCAGGTACTTTATGTATTTCCGTTGTAGCAAGGATAAATTTAACATATGGCGGAGGTTCTTCCATAATTTTCAGCAGGGCATTGAAAGCCGATGCAGAAAGCATATGAACCTCGTCAATGATATATATCTTATATCTGCATCTTTCGGGAGTATAGACAGCGCCGTCCCTCAAATCACGGATATCCTCAACACTGTTGTTGGAAGCAGCGTCAATTTCAATAATATCGGTAAGGGAGCCTTCCTCAGCCTCGCGGCATATATCGCATTCAAGGCAGGGTGAGCCGTCTTTCATATTTGGGCAGTTTACCGCCTTGGCAAGTATTCTTGCACAGGTGGTCTTACCTGTACCTCTTGACCCCATAAAAAGGTAGGCGTGGGCAGTTTTATCATTTTTCAGCTGATTTTTCAGCGTATCGGTGATATGCTGCTGTGAAATAACGTCATCAAAGGTCATCGGACGCCATTTTCTGTACAAAGCTTTATACACAGTATGCCCCCTTTTCCGTAATGCCACAAATAAAAATCCGGAACATAGATGTGCAGGCTTGCTGCGGCACACAAGACGATCCGCTTAATGCTGCTCGGTCTCCCGCCTGACATGGTTCACGGTGTCTTGTTGCACAGGGCCCGCACATCTATATTCCGGAATTTTTTCAGATAATCAAAGAGCGATAACGCTCCGAATAATATTATACCACATCATAATCACTTTGTCAAGCACAAATCACTCATTACATCATTAATTATATATATTAAAAATAATTAACGTGTGATTTCTTGCTGAAAAATTAGTGAAATTTATTGCAATTACAGCAGGAATATGGTATAATATTATAAAAATGAGCTTATATGCTCTGAAACGAGGGAATAAGAAAATATGAGAAACTATAAAAAGATATCTGCTGCCCTTATGGGTATGCTTATAGCAGCCTCAACAGTTGCCCCAGCCATTATGGCATATGCCGAAAATGAGGATGAAAACGGTGATGCAGCGGTTATGACTATCGAAGATGAGGGCGAGGTCAGCAAAGAATCCGAAACACCTGCTGCTGAGGCAGAAAATACTGAACCTGTAGAGGTTGAATCAGGAGATTTCACCTACATTGTAGGCGAAGACGGTACTGCTACTATCATAAAGTACAATGCACAGGGGGAAGAAGTTGAAATACCCGAAACTATCGACGGTGTAACCGTAACAGGTATCGGTGCAAATGCTTTTATGCAGAAAAACCTGAAAAAAATTGCACTTCCTGCAACGGTAAACAGCTTAGCAGAGGAAAATCCCTTTGCTGCACTCCTTTTCCTTGAAGAAATTACTGTAGCTGAGGGAAATAAGAGCTATACAACCTCTGACGGTGTTCTTTTCACAAAGGATATGAAAAAGATTATCTGCTATCCTATGATGAGAAAAGGTACATCATACACAATTCCCGATGGCGTTGAAACTCTCGGCATCGCTTCCATTTACAGCACAAAGCTTGAGGAAATTATTATCCCTGCCAGTGTAAAAACTCTCGGCCGTCATTGTTTCAGCTTCAATGAAAATCTTACAAAAATCAGTATGGCTGATACCACTATTGAGGATATTCCTCCTATGTGCTTTGCAGAGTGCAGAAAACTTACGGACGTGGCATTCTCATCAAGCACAATTTATATTGATTTAGGTGCATTTATGAACTGCTCCGCCCTTGAAAATGTAACTCTCCCCGAAAATCTTGATTATATCGGTCAGAGTGCTTTCCAGGGTACAGCTATAAAAGAAATTGTTATCCCCGAATCAGTTACAAAAATCAACTATAACGCTATAGGTTACGATGAAAACGAAGAAATGATACCGGGCACTGTTATCGTAGGTGCTGTAGGCTCAGCTGCCGAAACATACGCAACAGATACCGACGCTGACTACGATGTAGCCAATGAATTCACATTCGTAACATATGCAGTATACGAAAAGCAGCAGGAATACAACGCTCTCGACAGAAAATACTCCGGAATGTACGAATACGCTATTGTTGACGGCGAAGGTATGATTACCATATGCAACGAGGTTGAAAATGTTCTGGAAGTACCTGCAGAAATCGACGGCACAAAGATTACGTCAATTTACTACGGTGCATTTCTCAGCTGTTCATCAAAGACAATCATCCTCCCCGAAGGTATAAAGAAAATTGACGAAAATGTATTCGCTGAAACACTGGAGCATCTTACAATTCCTGCAAGCTGTACAGAAATCACAGGCGAGGAGCCTTTCCTTCAGCTGCCCAATCTTCAGAGCATTACAGTTAACGAGGGAAACACCGCATACTCATCAGAGGACGGTATTCTCTACAACAAAGATAAATCCCTGCTTATTGCATATCCCGCACTGAAAACAGGAGAGGAATTCAAAACTCCCGAAACAGTAAAGGAAATCGCAAAATCGGGTTTCTGCTATAATATCAACCTCAAAAATGTTGAGCTTACAGCTGTTGAAACTATCGGTGAATATGCCTTTGAGGGCTGTACTAACCTTGAAAATGTTAAGCTTACCAAATCGCTGAAAAAGGTTGACAAAAATGCATTTCTCGGCTGTCAGAGTATGATGAGTATACGCGTTCCCGACAGTCTGGAAGAAATTGCACAATACGCTTTCGGATATGACTACGATGAAGCTCTCGCCAACGATATACAGGCAAATATGGAATCATACGCCGAGCTTGGCGAAGACGTTATTATGCCATATTCCGTTATGGAAGGCTTTAAAATGTACGTTGAGGAGAATTCCCTTGCTCACAAATACGCTCAGGACTGCGGAATTGATGTTGTACTCAACACTGTTGCCGTAGGCGGCAAAAACGTATCACAGGGCTTTATCTATACCGTTATCGGCGCTGTTGCCGCTGTTATACTCCTTATTATCGGTATATTCACAGGCAAGAAAATCAAGGCAAGCAAAAAGGAAAAGGCTGCTGAAAAGCGCAAGGCTGATGCCGCTGAGAAGATAAAGGCTAAAAAGGAAGCTGCTGAAAAGGCTGAAAGCTCCGAAGAATATGAAAACATCATAGACAAGGAGGAAACTGCCGATGAAAATAAGTAAGCTTTTATCTGCAATTATTGCAGGAGCATCCTTGCTTTCCCTTTCCGCGATAAACGGATTTGCATACAACAGTGAACAGGGCGGCGAACCCCTTACTGACGGTACATTCGGCTACGAGCTGCGCAACGGCTCATACACCATTATAAGCTGTAATGTGGACGCAATGGTTGAAGAAATCCCCGAACTGCGAAACGGATACGCAATCACAGCCATAGACGACAACGCTTTTACAAACTGCGGCAATATCAAAACCCTTACAATCCCCGATACAGTTACATCTATCGGTGCCAATGCCTTTGCAAGCTGTGAAGCACTCAGGGAAATAAGACTCCCCTCAAAGATAAAGAGTATCAGCAAAGGTATGTTTGCAGGCTGTATAAAGCTTGAAAAGGTTGATATCCCTGATTCTGTAGATACAATCGGCTCATATGCTTTCTACAACTGCTCTATGCTCAAGGAGGTCATACTCCCCGGACAACTCAACACAATTGAGCCTATGGCATTTTCAGAGTGCAGCTCCATTGAAAATATAGACGCATCTGAGTGCAGCAGCTATGTATTTGAGGACGGTATGCTTTTCAACAAGAGCAAAAAGAATGTCTATCGCGGCGCAACAACCCTTACAGGCGATTTACGCATACCCGAGGGAGTAACAACAATTGAAGCAGGTGCATTTTCCGTATGCGCCGGCATCGAAAATCTGTATATTCCAAATTCTGTAGAGTATATCGGCGATGACGCTTTCGGCTACTGCGTAAAGCTTAAAAGCATTGATTTTTCCGAGGGACTTAGAACCATAGCCCCCATAGCATTCAAAAACTGTGCAGCCTTACAGACTTTGGATTTCCCCACAACATTGCAGGAAATCGGTGAAGGTGCATTCTATTACTGCACATCCCTCACCCGTGCAATAATCCCTGAGGGAACTGTAAAAGTGGGAGATGGTGCATTTGCAGACTGTTCATCACTGAATAATGTGAGCATCCCCAAGAGCGTTACTGAAATCGGTGCAAACGCATTCGGATTTATCATTAACGCAGAAGGTGAATACGCATTAAAGGAAGATTTCAACCTCAGCGTATTTTCAGGCACAGCAGGCGCAGAATATGCCAAGGACAGCAAGGTTGAATATTCCTATGTTGACAGAAACCTGAAATCCACAGCATTCATTATAATTGCAGTCGGATTAATACTTGCAGCGATTGTATTTGCAATAGTGCTTATGGCAAGAAGCCGCAAGGGCGCTCCCCATTCCGCAAAAAAAGCAGCAAAGCTTGAAAAGGCAAAGGAAGCGGAAGAAAATTACAAAAAAATCATTGATTAATATTCAAGGGCGGCACATTGAAATGCCGCCCTTTTATCATACCTTTTCATCTTCAAAGGGCTCACGTACAAAAGGCAGGAATTCCTCCATACACGCGCCGAAATTGCTGTAATTCTCCCTTGCTTCATTAAGGGACACCTTATTTGCACCGCCGACTAAATCGGGGTCACGGTACATAGCCTTATCATCCTCCCAGAAGCATACAGGGCATATGTCATAGCTGCCCTCCTCGCCGAGGGTACGATTTCCGCAGCAGGGACAAATAAACTTTTCTGTAATTTCAATATCCATTTCCACACCTACTTCCCTTTCTTTGAGTTTCTGCTATTTAAAAATTCCTCGTACTTATCGCAGATTTCCTCCGTTTCACCGAAATCAATCTGTTTTCCCTTTTCAATCCACAGCACTTTTGTTGCCATTCGTCTTATCTGTGCAAGGCTGTGAGATACAAGTATAGTCGTTGCACCACCCTGAATTACTTCAAGCATTTTCGCCTCGCTCTTTTTGCGGAATGCACCGTCGCCTACAGAAAGCACCTCATCAAGTATAAGTATTTCGGGATTTACAAGACAAGCAATGGAAAAAGCAAGTCTTGATTTCATACCTGATGAAAGATGGCTGAATTTTCTGTCCTCAAACTCTTTAAGCTCCGCAAATTCGATTATACTGTCATAGGTCTTATTCATAAAATCGCGGGTATATCCAAGCAAAGCACCGCGGAGAAAAGCGTTTTCCTTTACTGTAAGGTCGGGGTCAAATCCCGTGCCAAGTTCAAGGAGAGAAGCAATGCTTCCCTTTACCGACATTGTACCCTCAGTGGGACGCATAATTCCCGAAATAACCTTGCAAAGAGTGGATTTACCTGCTCCGTTTGTGCCGATAATTCCAAGCAATTCCCCCTGTTCAAGGGAAAAAGTGATACCCTGCAGAGCCAGGAATTCCTTTTTCACATATGTTCTCTTAAGCTTCTGGATTATTACATCTTTAAGCCCTGTAGTGGAAAAATCTCCTGTTATATATGATACGGAGATGTTATTAAGTTCAATTTTCTTCATTTTCTCCTCCGCATCAGATATAGTACATAAATTTATAGTTGTTTTTCTTGTAAATAATCATACCTGTTATAAGCATAACAAGCGCATAGCCAAGACAGAGCAGATGATGCCACAGGGGCGGTATAACGCCTTCAAGGACTACACTGCGGAAATATGCAATATAGCTGTATACAGGATTTACAAAGAATACCATCTGTATTTTTTCGGGATATGCATTTACATTATAGAATATTGCAGATACATACATAAGAAGCTGTGTGAATATTTCATAGAGATACTGCACATCCTTGAACACTACAAACATTGCAGACAATATAAATCCCACTCCTATGTTAAACACAAGCAGACAGGCAATAGGATAGATTAGAGTAAGAAAATTAAACGAAAACGGTATGCCGTCAATTGCCACGAAAAGGAAGTAAATTATCAGTGTAAGTCCGAAATTAATACAGGCTGATACTTCCTTGGATATCATAAACAGATACTTTGGTACGTTGATATTCTTAATGATATTGGCGTTCTGCATCAAGGCGTGCATACCGCCGTTTGTAGCGTCCTTGAAGAATGAAAATACAAGGTTTCCCGAAAAGAGGTATATGATATAATGCTCCGTATTGTGGCCGAAAAACTTGGTAAATACTACCGCCATAACAGCAAGCTGCATAAGGGGCGAAAGTATACTCCACACCATACCGAGGACAGTTCTCTTGTATTTTTTCTTGAAATCTCTTTTTACAAGTTCTGAAAATAAGAACTGATACTTTTTAATCTGCTGTATCTGAGCCTTTATTTTTTCAAACATCCGCGCACCCCTTATTCCGACTCGTTTTCTGATTGACGGGCAATGCAGAGTTTTTTCAGCGTATCAGCTGATTTGTCCGATTTTTCGTAGATATCCATATCAATAAGGCGCAGTGAGCGGCAATGAGGGTCATGAGGTCTTTTCTCATCAAGCTTATTATAAGGATATACTCCCGATATTCTGAAACCTATTTCAAGCTTACCGTCAGATCCGATATACTCCGCAGGAATATCAAAGGAAATATGCGCCTTTTCAGGCTTTGTGACATTTCCGCTGTATACCTTTTTACCGTTTGCAAGCACAGTTACACCGATATTATTCTGTTTTCCTATAAGCATAGGCTCAAAGTAAAGCTGTACAGCAAGCCCCTTGTCCCATTTCGGCACAAAGAAGCGAATAAACGCCTTTTTACGAACAATCCAGCGCCCCTGTTCGTTAGGCAGCTCTACACTGTATATCTCCATTTCGGGATATCTTGCAAAGCTTACTGTGGTATTTATGGGCATCTGATAAAGCTTTTTCACGCTCTTTTTCATAGATATGAGATACTCATAAAAACGCTTGCGGAAATCGCCGTTGTAATAGAAGAAAGTATCACGCTTTTTCTTTTCATCGGGTTTCAGCTTATAGCCTGTATTGTGGTAATCTTCCAGCTTATCCATACACTCCTCAACAGTGTCAACGATATTGAAGATATACTCCCTCTTTGGACCGTAAGGGTCTGCAAGGTCTGTCTTGTGACCATATTTTATACAGTCCTCACCGTCGGGGATATTGAGGAATATAGAGGGCTTATGCTGAAACCACATTTCAAAGCACATAGAAGAATAGTCGGTAATGAGTATAGCCGCATTCTTTTTAGCGTCGGCAATTTCCTCATCTTCCAGTATTTTCACCCCTTCAAGAAGTCCGCTGCCGCAAGCCTGCAATACGCTGTGGTGAAGGGCAATTTTCAGAGTATAGCCGTTATCCTCCACGAATTTCTTGAATCGTGGATTTTCCAGAAGTCCCAGAATGGTTTTAACATAAACAGTATTTTTAAGCTCTGATTCCTCGATATTTTTGAGATATCGGCGATGAGTGAAATATATGAAAATTGACTTTTCAGAAACGGCATTGTCAGCGCTGAGCAAATCCCAGCGGAAAAGACCGTTCTTTATGAGGTTTTCCTCGGCATAGCAGCCGCGGTTTATAAAGATTTCCTTTTCAAAGTCATTGCTTATCATAAGCTTATCAAAGAGGAATGAGCTGTATGAAGCCTGAGAAATGAAATCGTCCTTGAAAAAAGTAATACCGTGCTGAGTGAAGATAGAATACACATACTGACTGCGTTTTACAGCCTCTGTTATACCAAGACGGAGGGAATGAAGCACCTGAAATCCGCCGCAGATAAACTTCACTGTTTTGAACAGCTCTTTCAGCGTAAAGGCAAATTCCTCGATTTTTTCGGGTGAATAGGCAATGATATTATCGCCGTATTCTGCCTTTATTTCGGCATATGCAGCACATTTTTCGTTGATTATATAATAGGGCTCAAAATGCTCTCTGCCGTTTTTGTAAAGATATTTGAAAAGCTCGAATTCATCCTGTGGAGATGTATCTGCCTCAACGATGAAATCACAGCAGATAACCTTGTTTCTCTCGGTATCAAGCTGCATAGCCATTGCGTACTCGTGAGCGATATAACGTCTGAAAAAACTGTCTCTCAGCTTATTTATCATTTCTATTTCCTTTCTTTCAATAGATACAAAAGATAACTATCCTATACCAATTATTATCCTCAATATTATAGCATATATGAGGGGGGAATGTCAATATTCAGGGGAGTTTTTCACATACCGTACACTGTGTTGACATTTTATGATATAATGATTATAATAAAAATGGTGATGATTTTTCTATGTTTGAGAAATTTTTATTTTTTAACTTAAAAAACTTTGTCTTTTTTGCCTTTTAAAATCACTTATATATAGAAGGGTATAATTATAGCCTTTCGATTGTTGATTATATCTAAAATCTGCGGATATTTTTATGCAGATTGCCCATGTAAAAAGGAGGACTTACAATGAAAAAGACAATTGCAATTTTAACAGCCCTTGCAGCTTTATGCAGCCTTGTTTCCTGTGAGGAAAAAAATGAGGACAGCAAAGGCAACACGGAAATTATTCAATCCGAGGAGACAACAGAGGCTGAAATGCCGTTCAGAGAGTACAAAGCGGAGGATTTCACCGATATCAATGTAAAACTGAACAAGCAGCAGACAGCTCCCCCTGTTGAACTCAAAGAATACGACCTTTCCTGGATTGAGCTTGAGCCGAGAGTTTCAGTATGCGCGCTCCCCGAAAACAGGGATATATCGAAAATAGTTCCATATTACATCAGCGATGCAGCAAATTATGATATGACCCCCGAGGAATATACAGAGGAGTTTATGAAGCTGTACGAGCCGCTCCTTGATAAGCCTGTCTACCCCTCCATAGAGAAGACAGCCTTTGACGGTGAGTATATATACTACGTGGTAAAATACGATAAATGCTGCTACATTAACTATCACGATTTTGAAATATACCGCTGTAATCCCGAAACAAAGGAAAATGAATGTATATTCTCCTATTCCGACCCTGATATGAGCTTTACGGTATATGATATGGCATATTTTAACGATGAATTATGGATTATGGGGGAATACGGCAAACCAAGTGATTACGTGACAGTCAATAGCAGTGGAATATCGGTAGAAGGCCACAACAAGTCCGAAGAAAGCTCTGAGGAGCCTTTGGAGGGCATTTTCAGGGCAGATAAAGAAACAAATACCCTTGAACTTTCATTTTCTCCGCCTGATGACAGCTGGCACATACAGGGATTTTATCGGACTGACGATAACAGATTGGTTACATCATATGTACAATATACAGGTGAAAATTCGGAAATTTGGTTTTATGAATATAACGGCAATTCGTGGGAGAAAGGTGAGTATAAGAAATATGGCATTTCAATCCCTTACAATGGCGAGTTTGTGACAAGCTATGAAAAGAACAAGACGCTTTTCACGGAATGCAGCCGTTTTAGCCTTGACACGGGACTTCGTTATTCTGTAAGCCACGTTGTGGCTATATCCGACAAAAGGGCGACATATATGGTAACTGACAGCCTGTCCACCATACTTTACACTTATGATTTTGAAAAAATGGAGCGATATATCATCGACCTGACCTCATTCGGACAATATTATGCCTATTATTCAGCAGGGGATAATATTATTCTGCATCAGACAACAGGAGATTACGGTATGTACATAATCCCCGAGCTTGGTGCCGCATTCGAGCTTTTCAAAGGCGAATTAACAACAACATATGATATAAACAACGGTGAAATAGATACCTCTTATTGTATTTACAGTGCAAATGGTAAAATTGCCATAACAGAAGAAAATAATATAAACAGAGTACATTATATCAATGGCGATATATCGGCAAATATCCCCGATGAATCGGAGTATATAGGCGAGAATATGGATTGTATAAGCAAGGTTATTATTTTAAGCGAATAGTTTTAGGAGTTTCCTTTATTATATGGGGCTGATGCGGGCATCAGCCCCTTTGTTTTCGGCTGTATCAGAAATCAACGCTTATAGCCGCCGCGTCCTCTTTTCTGAGGGCAATTACCGTGCCTTTGACGTAATAGGCGGCAGGGTCCCCTGAAAAGCTCCGACAGCGGCAGACAACGGATGTGCCTGCTGTAAATCCAAGCTCTTTCAGCCTTTCGGATATGGGCGACGGTTTCACTGATGTTATAGTACAGCGCTCCCCTTCTTTAAGGTCGCTGAGATTTTTATCGGAATACATATTTTCCTCCACGGAGTTTTCTGCGGATTATATTGCTCACCAAGCTTCATATAATTCTTCAAGAGTTATTTGGTGGAGCAATACCGCATTATATTATATTCCCCATTGCCTTATGTGGTGTCGTATACGCTGAATTCTGTAAATATGCCGTTTTTATTTCCCGTTACCCTTACCCCGTTTATACGCCTTTTCCCCAGTGTATCGGTTGTAATGTAATCATTCAGATCCTCGCCGTAATAACCGTTTACTGTGAAGAAATGCCGCTTATAGCCCCTTTCCGCAAGCATAATGCGGTAATCGCAGGCGCTTTCGGGATTGCTTAAAAATCGCTGGTCAAGGTCAAAATGGCGGTTGCGTATAAGCCCTCTGGCAATTGCCTCCTCTGATACAGCGGAGAAAGTGCCGTACTCTCCGCCCATATCAGCCATATTGTAATTGCTGACCATTCGCCTTGTGCATATATCTGTGCCGTAGGAATAGATATTTTCGGTTTTTACGGTGATTTCCCGCGATTTTTCGGGTATAGTCATCATAACCGTATTATTCCCCTTTATATAGGGATAATTCCCCGTCAGCTTATAGGTGAGGTTTGCCGCCCCGTCCCACATTGAGGCGCCTTTATTGACGTAGATATAACTGCTTTCGGTATTGCTTTCGTGCTGAATATTGGGCAGGGTGAAATATTCGTCAAAAAGCCTGTTAAATGTCATATTGGTATACATCCCCGGCGGCAGCTGATTTTCTGTAAGCAGTGCCGTATATCCCCTTGATGAAATTATACCTCGCCTTACACCGTTCTGATTTATCACCTTATAGCTGTCTATAAATCCCAGATGTACGTCATATCCCTCAACATTAAGGTCAATTTCGGCTATGTCGTCGGGCAGGGTATTGCCGTATACAACAGCTTTGAATGTGGTATAGGGCGTGTATGCTTCTTTTATGTAGCTGAATGTAACACAATCACGGAAATATCCCTCTATGCCGTCCTTTGTCCTGTATTTAAGCCAGTAAATCATTCCGTTACCCCCTCAAGAAAATATGCAATGCTGCTTGTTGCCGCGTTTATTGTAAGTTCAATGTAGTCCTCTCCGCTGTCAATAGCGGAATATCCTGTTATTGTACATCTTCCGAAGCGTAAATCCTTATAGATAATCTCCACATTTTCAGTTCCGTTGAGATTATTTGCAAGGCCTGCAAGAAACATCGGTTTTTCTTTGTTGTATACCCTGCCCGTAAAGGAAAATTTTGTCAGTCTGCGGCATTTATTCGTCATTACAGCTGTCCCGTTTATGGTGGGATTGACGTTTAATATGGTTTCCGCTGTCATTGTCATTTTCTCGCAGTAAAGCTCAACTGTGCCTATTTTTACGGGGAATGCCCTCTTTTCGCTTATTTCTGTCATATTCTGCCCCTCCCTTACAGATTTATTGTTTTCATACAGCTAAGCTTTATTACAGCCTTTAAAGTCATTCTGTCATGCTTGCTGTCGGGGGATATTGATATGCTGCGCAGTCGACTGCTGAGGTTTACTATGCTGTTTACCGTTGTTTCAAGGTTATAGCTGTAATAGTTGTATATGTCCTCCTGACTTGTGTTCATCGGGGCATATACCGTCATTGTAAGGTCGCATTTTATGGGCATATACATCTTTTCCCCTGTGCGTATGGGGGTTTCCGCTTCATATCCGCTGAAACCAAGTACGGTGAAGTATTTTCCCTTGTCCCTGACGGGAATTGCGTCATAGGCGGAATATACGTCCGTAACGCCCTTTTCTGCCAATTTCTGTTTTACCTTTGTGATTATTTCTACCATTTTTATCCCCCTTATTACGCTCCCATAAATATGAAACCTGAGTCTTTTATTATATCGCTGCAAAGCTGAAAATAGCCTTTCAAAAGCCCCTCAGCAAAGCTGAGATTCTTTTTCTCGCTGTCGTTTATGAACTTGCCGCCGTAGGTGTATTCTGAACGGTCCTGCGATGAAATCGCCTGATAATAGCGGAAATTTGCAAGGGCGGCGCAGAGGAAATTCAGCCTTTCATCGGATTTATCGGCATTTTCAGTGAGCATTGCCTCAACCTCCGTAAGGGCAAGCTGAATCAGCGGTTCCTGCTCCTCAGTACAGGATTCCCCCGAAAACAGCGTAAACAACTGCTTTATTTTTGTGATATCCATATATTTCCCCCTTTATATTCTGAACCGTGACATATCCTCTTTGGGGATATCTCCCGAAAGCTGAATTTCCGTTTCCCTTTGCCTTGATACAGCCTCATAGCCCTTTTTAACAGCTTCAAGCTCAATGATACTCTTACCTTTCATTGCAGCCTCTGCCCGTTCTACAGCCCTTACTCCGCCGCTGAAAAAGGCAAGCTGTCGGATTTCGCGGCAAAGCTCCTCTGTGTCGGGTTCATTGAAGAAAGTGGGTGATTTTTCGTCGGCTCTTTCGCTGTATTTCTTTGTAACTCCTGCGTTCACCTGTGCAGGGACAGCCACAAAACTCCATTCGTAGGCGTCTGATATGCCGTCAAGGACGGTGTGGCAAATTCGTCCGCCGTAGCTTTTGCCGCTGATATGGCCACAGCTGCCCTGTGATTTATCCCTGCCGCAAATGGAGCATACCCTCTTTGCCGCTGAGCAGGAAATGCTGACTTCCTTTTTAATGCCGCCGTCAATTTCCGCTATGAGGTTCTTGTTTTCATCAGTACGCACCATATAGGCGGAGGCTTTCAGATATTTGTACGGCTCCCCATTTTTCGTTGTGCGGCTGTCATCGGTGATAAGCTCAGCGTCGTATATTCTTGCAGTCTGGTTGGATGTGCTGGGCTTGTGGTCGAAAATCCCCGTTTTGCCGATGAACATATCTCTGAGAGTGTCAAGGGCTTTGTCGGAAAAGCGTTCACAATCGCGGTCTATCTCGTTATCGCAGAGGATTACTGAAAAGGTGTATAATTCATCCTCTGTAAGCTGACGGCGTGTGAATTTGTTGATTTTTTCAAGTGTGGTTGTATTCATAATTTTTCTCCTTTTTTAAAATTTGAGCCATTAGCCGTTAGCTTTCAGCTTTTAGCTATGTGCTAACGGCTAATGGCTGATGGCTGGTTATGAAACTACAATTTTCTTTACCGCTTCGGGCATTATCTTTCTGAAACCGCAGGTGATTGATACGGTTATGCTGTCAAGCTGTCGGTCGATAAGCTTGTCCGTTTCCATTACAAGTCCTGAGCTTGTGATGAATTCAAGGGCGAAATTCTTGTCAAGTCCCAGTATTGTATTCTGCGCCAGTGCTGAGGTTTTTACCAATTCTGAGCCGAAGGGAAGCATAGCTGAGGGATGCTGCGGAAATTTCAGCCGCGTCCGCTGCAATTACCGCCATTGCCTTTTTAACTACCGATACCGCAAGCTTTACACCTATTCCCCTGAGCATTACCCCGAATACGTCAAGGCGCTGCTTTCTCACGGCTTCATATGAGGCATTGATAAGTCTGCCGTACTTTTCCAGTACTACCGCTGTATCGCCCTCTGTAACGATTGATTCGGGCAGCTTTACCGTTTGTGCCGTTGCCCCATATTCCGCTGTGTCATCAAGGACACAGCCTAAATACTGTCCGCTTTCGCATACGGTTTTTACCGCTGTCACCGATGAAAGCACTGTACCGTCAAATCCCTTTGCAATACATCTCTTGACATATTCGGGGAAAAGTACTGCCGTTTCTCCCGATGTGAAGAATTTTTCCACGCAGTCGCATTCTGTGCCGCTTACCCTTATATTAAAGCGTTTCAGCTGTCTTTCAAAGGCGTCCAGAGATTCAAGCTCTGTACCGATATATGCGGCGGAGGGGTCAAGC
This sequence comes from Ruminococcus sp., assembly GCA_017397925.1. Lineage (GTDB taxonomy): Bacteria > Bacillota > Clostridia > Oscillospirales > Ruminococcaceae > Ruminococcus. The sequence goes on along the minus strand of JAFQHO010000038.1, from coordinate 31,309 downwards.
TCCTCTAAAGCTGCTGTGAAGCTCTTGCCGCTGAAATTGTACATACCCTTTTCAAGTCTTACATCATTATACATATTGTTTTCCTCCATAAGTTCAGTTAATATTTAATCTTGCTTCGATTTCTGCCGCCTTTGCGTTGTTTAATCTCGTTTCCGCAAGGACGGATTCATCCTGTAAATTGATTGTGTCCCATTCAACGGAACATTTTCCGCTGTAGCCCCGTGATTTCAGATAGGCGTTGCCTATATCGCATAATACGGGGGTCAGCAGGCGGCGGTAATACTCCAGCTCGGATGTGAGTATATCCGCCTGCTGTGACGACATACGCTCCGTTGAGCTCCAGGTAAGCCCCAACAAAAAGGGCGGTATTGACAGCTTTGCAACTATCTGCTCCAACAGCTGTCTGACAGGGATTTCCGTGTCTATAAGCTGATTTTCAGCTCCTATTACCTTTATATCTACATCCCCTACGGCGATAAAATCCTTTACCTGCCCGTATTTGGCGGAATTCATACCGTCCGCCCACTCCCTTGCTATCTGCATTGCCCGCTCTTTTGAGTGGATGAACTCACCTGTGCCTTCCGTTGGCTTATATGTTACGGCATAGCGTACATTGCCTACGCGGTCGTAATTCTGCCCGATACACTGATATATCCGCAGAAGTATACTGCTCATTGCAGGCAGTCCCCTCAGCAGGGAATTGCCACCTGTAAGTGCGGCGTATACAATGCGCTCGGGATGTTTTACGGCTTTGCAGGTATTATCGGCGCATCTTACGGCATATCGCCTTTCAAAGGGCGTTATGCCCTGACTTATGATAAGCCGCGTGCTGTCGCCGTTCCACAGGCCTGCTATTGTCCTCTCCCTCTCGTTGAGGACTATCTCCCCTACTGCGTTTCCATAGGTCAGCAGGCTGTCTAAAAAGGTATCTGCAAAACAGTTTATGGATTTGCCGTGAAGTCCTACGGGGACGGTTTCGCAGAAGCTTTCCAGCTCCTCCTGATGCCTTTTTTCGGAGCTGATAAGGCGAAATCCACCTGTAAGCCTAACGATTTTCATAATCGCTGCGTCAATGACGGGTACGGCATACCTCAGCCTGTCGAACAGCTCCTTTTCAAAGGGTGACGAATCATTTGGAAGCGTCAGCATTGAGCCTTGTTCCCTTGCCGCCTGATACAATTCGGGGGCGGCTCTTGGTGTTTTTTTCTTGAATAGTTTCATTTTTCCTCCATTTTGAGATGTTTGTCATCTATCGTGTAATTGACATTGCGAAGAAATTGTCTGCGTTCTCTTTCATCACCTCCGATACGAAATAACGCATATCGTCCATTGCGTGGTCGTTTTCCTTGATTGGCGCATCTGTGCCTGCTTTGGCTGACCAGCGGTATAAGCCGAATTCGCGTATTATATCCGTGCAGGAGTCGTGAAATTTCAGCTTGCCCTCTTTGAGTGCCGCCGCCACTCTGCGGATGCCTGCCACTACGTCGTTATCCGCCTTTACTACGCGGAATTTTCCGTGTCGCCTTATGCACTCAATAAAGCTTGCCGCTGAGGGGTCTATTATGACCTTTTCGATTTTATAGCCCTTTGCAAGCCGTTTAAGCGCCTTGTAATGCTCCTCGTCTGTCCGTGACTGCCCCTCCTTTCGCGAATCGTAGTAATACTCCCGTATTCGGTACCATACGCCCTTCTGATATCCCCATAAGCCGAATGAGGACGGGTTGACTGTGCCGTAATCGCAGGAAATTATGTACCTTTCACACTCAGGGATAATTGAAATTGTGTGCTTTTCCTGTGAGAACATAGGGTATACTACACCCTCGGACACTGTCCATTTTCCCAGTATGTAGCGGTCGTAAAATACTCCGGAATACAGCCTTTTATAGCGATTTTTCAATTCCTCCGACAAAGACGGGTTATCGTCCATTGTGAAGTGGATATACAGCGCTTTCTTGCTTTCTGCTTTCTTTATCCACTCGCTGTAAAACCAGTGGGAGGGATTGTCGGGGTTGCAGTTGAACCACATCTTAGAGCCGTTTACGGAGCATCGTGCCAATGCCTGTTCCACGAAGGAACGGGGCATAAGTGCGACTTCATCAAGGAATACTCCCGATAGGGTTATGCCCTGGATAAGCGCTGCGGAGCTTTCATCGCGGCCGCCAAAGAAGTAAAAGCGGTTTTTTCTGCCGCCGAAGGTGATATCCACATAGCTGCGGCTGACTTTTTCCTCGCAGACCATTCCCATATTACGGAGCATCGGCAATAATGGCACTATGACGTTTCGCCGCAGGGAGGTCACGGTTTTACCGCAGATTGCAAATGCTCCCCCGTTGAAGCTGCTCATCGCCCATATTACAAAGCCCAGGGACATTGACATTGTTTTTCCGCTTCGCACTGCGCCATCGCATATTATTGCGTCGTGCTGCGAATATCGGCGGTCAAGCCACCAGTTCATTGTAAGCTGCTGTTTTTTCGATATGTTACGTATTTTCATTTTCCTCCTTTCCCGCAGACGCTGCCAGTGCTTCAAGCAGACCGTCTGCGTTTTCTCTGCTGTGCTGTTCGGTTTCCAGCTCGTAAAGCTTTTCAAGAGCCTTTAATCGGTCGAAGAATTTTATCTCCACTCCGCCGCCCTTTACCCGCTTGATTTCGGAAACGTTGAACAGGTCAAGTTCGCTGATTGAATCCTGTGTGGGGGCTTCCTCTGAGAATGCAAGGGTTACTGCATCCCTGCTGCTGCCGAATGCCAATCGTCTTAATCCCACTTTTGCAGGGGATTCGTCCGATATCACCTGTGACAGTGCCGTTATTATATTTCGGCAGTTTTCATCGTTAAGACAATCGGCTGCATCTGCCAGTGCTGTACTCTTTGGGTAGCCTGCTTTCACTGCGGCTTCCTCCGGGTTACCCAGCACGGCATAATGACAACAGAAATTGTATTTCATTCTCTCTCTTTTTTCATTTTTTTCTGTCATTGATTTTTACACCTCCTCTCACTAATGGGCAAAAATGGGCCTTTTTTCAACCAAAAATGGTTGATTATTGAAAAATAATTTTTATTTTCTACTTTTTCACTAATTTTCAACATCAAAAAATGTGAATGGTATACAGAATTTACTGTTATTTATTTTATTCTTATTGATTATATTTTATAATTATATATGCTTTTTGTGGGTGATTTTCAAGAGGTAAAAATGTGATTTTTGCAACAAAAAAATCCCCGATAAAAAATCGGGGAAAATAAAAAAATCCGCAGAAATTAATCTGCGGATTGCAGTCTGTCGAAAAAGTTACAACAAGATATTTATAGGGGACGCTGTCCCACCCCCTGCCAGAGGCTTTACTCGCCTGTCGGCTCAGACATTGCTTCTGCTTCGCAGAGGTGTCCACTGGACACCCGCGACCTCTGGACTCCGCCAAAGGGCAGTGCCCTTTGGAATCCCACCTTAATTGGGCTATTATAGTTTTTCGACACGCTCAAATCCGCAGAAATTAATCTGCGGATTGGAGATTGTCGAAAAACTTGAATTTCGTTCCGAAATTGCGGGCGTGCAATGCTCGCCCCTACACAAAATCCCACGGTATATCGCGGAATTACTGTGAATATAATAATTGGGCGGATAATATCCGCTTGTATACGACAAAAGGACGGGAAATCCCGTCCTTTAAGTTTTATTCAATATCCTTGATTTTGCCTTTTTGCTTTAATCGCTCATACTCAGCAAGGGTTTCTGCATCCTCTGCTGCCTGCTCTGCTCTGGCTTTTTCAAGGTCATCCTGTGTGAATACCTTTTCAGCGTCGTCAAACAGCGTACTGCCGCTGAATACCGCTTCTGAGGCCCTGTCGCCGTAGCAGTCAATTTCTATCTGCTCACGGTCACGGAAAAACTTCATTGCGCCGAAAAGTACGGAAAATCCTACTGCGTTGGTGATAATACTGAAATATATACGAACTCCCAGTATATTTCCAAGCATTCCTGCTACTATAAGAGTAAAACAGGCTCCTATGGCTATTTCCCACTTTAAATTATTCGGGTCAAGCTGCAAAAATGCAAAGCAGGCAAGTCCCGATATTGCCGCGTGTGCCATAGCCAATGGCAGGGAATATGGCTCGTAGAATTCCACTCTGTAGGAGTTAAGCTCCAGCAGCATCATTACAGCTTCAAGTATTATATATGCAGTAAAGCTGATTTTCAGCAGCCGTCTTAAACGTATACTCTTTATAAGCAGCCAGTCTGCATATAGCAGCAAGCCGAAGCCTAAGAACTCTACGCTGTATGCAAGAGCTTCCAATGTTCTTGAAAAAAAGCTGTCGTTCTTATATGTTACATAGTACAACAGACATACCAGACCAAAGGCAACAAAGAGTAAATTGCCTATAAGTCCGAAAAATATGCCTTTAGTCAGTTTTTCCTGCTGCATAAGCCCTCCGTTTTAGCTGTTGAGAGCCTTCTGTCCGATGTCCTTACGATAATGTGCGCCCTCGAAGCTGATGCCCTCTACGCCCTTGTATGCGATGTCAAGAGCTTCTCTCAGGTCGCTGCCCTTTGCAGTTACGCCAATAACTCTGCCGCCGTTGGTGAGGAATTCTCCGCTTTCGGAAAGCTTTGTTCCTGCGTGGTATACAAAGCAGTTTTCAACCTGTCCCATATCGTCAAAGCCGTTCATTACGATGCCCTTGGGATAGCTCTCAGGATAGCCGCCGCTTGCCATTACTACGCAAGCACAAGCTCCCTCGTGCCACTTTACATCAACCTTGTCAAGCTGGTGGTTGTAGATAGCCTCGAAAATCTCGTAGAGGTCAGCATCAAGCATTGGAAGAACTACCTGTGTTTCGGGATCGCCGAAACGGCAGTTGTACTCGATTACCTTTGGTCCCTTTGGTGTTATCATAAGTCCGAAGTAAAGACAGCCCTCGAATGTGCGTCCCTCGGAGTTCATAGCGTTCATTGTAGGAATGAAAATCTTCTCCATACACTCCTTTGCAAGCTCCTCTGTATAGCAGGGATTGGGGGAAATTGTACCCATACCGCCTGTGTTGAGTCCCTTGTCGCCGTCTAATGCGCGCTTGTGATCCATTGAGGAAATCATGGGAATCATTGTCTTGCCGTCTGTGAATGAGAGTACAGATACCTCGGGGCCTGTGAGATATTCCTCAATAACAATTCTTGCGGAGCTTTTGCCGAATTTCAGATCGTCAATCATATCGTGGACAGCCTGTACAGCTTCCTCCTCGTTCTGGGCGATAATAACGCCCTTTCCGAGAGCAAGTCCGTCAGCCTTGATTACTGCGGGGTAGCTGTTCTGCTCTTTGAGATATGCTATAGCCTTGTCGGACTCTGTGAATACTTCATAAAAGGCTGTAGGGATATTGTACTTCTTCATAAGCTCCTTTGAGAATACCTTTGAGCCCTCGATAATAGCCGCATTTGCCTTTGGACCAAATGTCATAAAGCCCTCAGCCTGCAATGCGTCTACCATTCCGAGAACAAGAGGGTCATCAGGAGCAACTACAACCATATCGGGTTTAAGCTCCTTAGCAAGAGCAACTACGCCCTCAATATCGGTTGCACCTACGTTGAAACACTCAGCATATTTGGATATACCGCCGTTGCCTGGGGCACAATAAATCTTGTCTACCTGCTTGCTCTCTGCAAGCTTCATTATAATTGCGTGTTCACGACCGCCGCCGCCAATTACGAGTACATTCTTCATTGGTTTTCCTCCTTTTTTATGGGGGTTATTTTATTTTTATGCAATCTATCAGCTTTTCAAAATCGGCTTGTACCTGTTCATTTCCGTCATTATCTGCAACTTTCAGCTCAACGCTGTAAATTATGCCATCTTTTTCAAAGGCATACTCCGTAAAAGTATTTGTAGGAAATCCGTCTAAAGAATTCATTCTATAAACAATGCTATAGCCGTCATAACCGAGAATTTCCGCTTCCGTTATATCCTCAATTATTCTTTCTTCTTTCGATGAATCTTCGCCAACAGCTTTATCCAGTTGACTTTGGAGATATTCCTCCGTGGAACTGTATTCGGAATCAGCCAATGCAGTTACTTCAATTTTACTTAATCTCTTACAGAAATTGTCATAATACTGATATTTCGCAACTGCTTTGTTTTTTTCGGGATTAGAATTAGGCGTAAAGTCAAACATATCCCCCGACAGCTCCATAGAAAAACAATCACAGTCAAAGCTTGTTACTATTTCACGAGACTCGCCGATATATTCCATATTTTCAATCAATTCCAAGGAAAGCTGACGCATAAGTTCCTCGTCTTTGAGATCGGGATATGTAACCATTATCTCACATCCGCTCAAATCATGTCCCTGACGATTTATAGTGTAGGTGGTGATTCTGCAACCTTCTTCGGTACCGCTGTGTTCCACAATATCATATTCATCGCCGTATATTATATCAGATGTTAAATCTTCTGCATTATAATGCACCAGATTTAAATATTCAATGTAGGTTTCGGGTGAGCATTTTTCTGTATCATAAAATTTAGGTGCATTTATAAAAAATACATTCACATTTTCATATGAATACATACCCTCGGAGCCGCCATCATAATCTGAAATATCCTTAAAATCGCTTCTGACCTTAAAACGCACCTCGTCTGTTTCAACCGTTTCATAGCTTATAGCCTCTTTCAGATTACCGTCTTTGTCAAGGTCGGAACAGCCTGTGAATGTGCATACAGCCATAGATAAAGCCATAGTTGCGGATAAAAATTTCTTAGTCATAATAATTCCCCTTTTTAATAACAATCCCTTTATTTTATTTTTATGCAATCTATAAGCTTTTCAAAGTCGGCTTGTACCTTTTCTTGACCGTCCAGATCAACAACAACAATTTTAATGCTGTAAATAAGCCCGTCTTTGTCAAAGGCATAATGTGTATAATTGTAAATTGGTAAACTGCCAAAAGCATCTTTTTCATATATTGCACGATAACCGTCGTATCCGAGTATTTCTGTTTCAGATACTTCTTCAATCATTTCACGCTCAACATCTGATTCTTTATTCATAAACTCATCACAGGTATTTTTAAGATATTCCTCTGCTGATGTATATTCTGAATCAGTTAATGCTTCGATTGTAATACTGCCCATATATTGAGCAAGATTCTCGCTGTAACAGTATTTTATGATTTGTTTATTCTTTTCAAGCTCGTCAAAATCAGAATACCTGAATTTAAATTCATCAGACGGAAGTTCTATAGAAAAATAATCGCAATCAAAGTTCAAAACAGGCTCTGTTGCTGCTTCTTCACCGATATACTCAACACTTCTGAGCATTTCAAGTCCAAGCTCACGCATAAGCTTTTCATCCTTGTCCTTGGCAAAAGTAGCTTGCACCCCGAAATTATCAAGCGGATGCCCCTCGCTGCTTATAATGAAATCCATAAACCTGGTAGGTGTTTCTTCCTCGCTGTTTTCGCAATCTTCTTGTGGATGATCTGCTGCAAATATTATAATATCGTATTCCTCATCCTCAATTATTTCAGTTGCAATGTTCTCGTATTCAGAAAATGTATACTTACGCCAGTCAATCTTTGTCTGGGTATTCATCTTAATTCCTGCCATCCAAGGTGAAATTGAAAAAATCACATCACCTTGAAAATCATAGACGTACATATCACCAGTAGTTGCATCTTCAATATCGCTTAAAATCCTGTCAGCATCAAGGAAGTCGCTTCTTACTTTATAGCTTATACCAAGTTCTTCATTTGTCACTGTCTTATAGCTGAAAGCCTCTTTAAGATTGCCGTCCTTGTCAAGGTCTGAACAGCCTGCAAATGTGCATACGGACATAGCGGTAAATACTGATAAAATCTTTTTGTTCATAATAAATTTCCTTATATCATTAATAATTTGCGTCTGCGGTGCTATGCACCCCTACATATGTAATACACCGCAGAACACGGAAAGGTTGCAAAAAAATCTGCAAAAATTTATCAGTGGTGGAAAAGTCTGATTCCTGTGAATGCCATAGCAATGTTGTACTTGTTGCAGGTTTCGATAACATTATCGTCACGGATAGAACCGCCGGGCTCTGCAATATATTCAACGCCTGACTTCTTAGCGCGCTCGATATTGTCGCCGAATGGGAAGAATGCGTCAGAACCAAGGCATACGCCTGTATTCTTTGCAAGCCAAGCCTTTTTCTCCTCAACTGTAAATACCTCAGGCTTTACCTTGAAGATATTCTGCCATGTACCCTCTGCAAGTACATCCTCGTACTCGTCGCCGATGTATACATCAATAGCGTTGTCACGGTCTGCACGACGGATATCGTCAACAAACTGGAGTCCCATAACCTGTGGGGACTGTCTTAACCACCAGTTATCAGTCTTCTGTCCTGCAAGACGTGTGCAGTGAATTCTTGACTGCTGACCTGCTCCGATACCGATTGCCTGTCCGTCCTTAACGTAGCATACAGAGTTGGACTGTGTGTATTTGAGAGTGATAAGAGAGATAAGGAGGTCATCTTTCTTATCCTCAGGAATTTCCTTGTTCTCTGTTACGATATTTGCAAGAAGGTCACGATTGATGTCAAGTTCGTTTCTGCCCTGCTCGAAAGATACACCGTAAACCTGTTTTGTTTCGATTGGTGCAGGCTTGTAGTTCTCGTCAATTTTAAGTACGCAGTATGTACCCTTTCTCTTGGATTTGAGGATTTCAAGAGCCTCTGGGTCATAATCGGGAGCGATTACACCGTCGGAAACCTCACGCTGAATCATCTTAGCTGTGCATACGTCAACCTTGTCGGAAAGAGCGATGAAATCGCCGTATGAGGACATTCTGTCAGCGCCTCTTGCTCTTGCATATGCGCTTGCAAGGGGTGAAAGCTCGCCTAAATCGTCTACCCAGTAAATCTTCTTTAAATCGTCAGAAAGAGGTCTGCCGATTGCTGCACCTGCGGGAGAAACGTGCTTGAATGATGTTGCTGCACATACTCCTGTAGCTGCTTTAAGCTCCTTTACAAGCTGCCAGCCGTTAAGTGCGTCAAGAAGATTGATATAGCCCGGACGTCCGCAAAGAACCTCGATAGGAAGCTCGCTGCCGTCAGCCATATATACTCTTGAAGGCTTCTGATTTGGGTTACAACCGTATTTTAACTGCATTTCATTTGACATAATAATGTCCTCCTTGAATTTTAATTGTATTTATGACAGCTCCTCATAGAAATATATGATTGTGCTGTCTGTTTCGCCTGCCTGATGCTCATGTTCTTTAAGAATACGTCCCTTTTCATCATACTGGGTGTAATTCTCACCAGAATTTTTCATCTCACCGTTTTCCAATGTATACCATTTTTCATATATACAGTTATTGTTATCATCGTAAAGTCTTTCACTTACACTTGAATTTGTTTCCTTTTCACCGGGATTATTTAAAGTGAAATACTTTTCGTAGATACAATTATTATTATTGTCATAAGCACATTCTCTGTGGGTTTCATATATTTTTCGACATTTACCCACATATTCGACTACATTTCCTCTGTCATCAAATTTCTGTCGGAATTCATTAAATAACCAGGGATCTGTAACATCGCCCTTGCCGTAAACTGCGTTGCCGTTTGCATCATATTCGTATGTATATGTATCCTTGACTTCACCGTTAAGAACACTTATGCCCTCTGTAGCAAGCAGATTTCCATACTGGTCATAGGTATTATTGCTGTAATATAATAAGTCTGTTCCCGGTTCGCCTTGTGTTTGTCTTGTTATACGACCATTTCCATCGTATTCCCATGTGTATGTATCACTTACTTTATCTTGATCGTATTCCTGCTTTAATGTCATATTTCCCTTTGCGTCATACTCATAATCTTTATAATAAGGAGCCGACCAGTATTCTTCATCCAAATAATACACCGCACTGAAAACCTCATCGTTATGGCTGTTTGCAAGGCATAAACGATAGGAACTCAGCTCTGCTCCGTAATAACAGGCTTCAATTACTTTATATTCTGCATCTACAAAATCGGGTATATCAAACTGGCTTAAATCAGTATTGATTTCGGGGATTGCCTGAAGCTCATAAGAAAGCTCGGGAAATACAGTATCTTCTTTTGTATATGTCGGAACATAGTTTATTGATGCAGAATCAAGCTCAGCCATTTTATTCGGGTCAGCTTTTTCTGTTGTCTGAACTGCTGTTGTTTCAGCTGAATTGTTATTTCCGCCTGCTGCATTTTCAACAGCAGAATCAGCTGTTGCTGTTTTTTCAGAATCTGCTGCCGTTGTTGTTTCAACCTCAACTGTTGTTTCAGCTTCAACATTGGCAGTTGTTGTCTTTTCGGATGTTTCGGGTAACTGTGCGGATTCCTCAACTACTGGACCGCAAGCTGTCATAACCATTGCGCATACTGCGAGAATTGCAAAAATCTTCTTGTTCATAATAATTTCCTCTTTCTGTAATTAAATATTTCCGATGTATTTCACATCTCATAACATATACTCACTTCAAAATTTCAAAGTGTTACAGAAATCGAAAAATTTTTTTGCAGGAAAATTTCTCGACAGAAAAACTGCAATTCCGATTTTTTTGTTAATCCCATTCTATTTCATCACCATACGAACTAACAAATTCTATAAGCTCATTTTCAACAAGCTTTTCAATAATATCAGCCATAGCCTCTGCTTCTTCTTTGTTTTCAAAGTAAGCAGCATACATACCTGCTTCGGGGTCAGCTTCGTAGGAACCCATAAGCTGAGGTGCTTTATTCTCAATATAGCAATTGAGAACAGCCTCCCAGTTATAGCCGTTCATATAGGCATTTTCATTGATTTCCTGTATTTTTTCGCCGATTGCCATTACTTTGTCGTTTTCGATATAAAAAGCAAGGGATATACTATCTTCAAATTCTTCTATTGATATATATTCAGGCATAATAATGTCCTCCTTTTTATAATTCGTAATTGCTATTTTAACTCTTCATATTCGGTTTCTATAATTTTCACAACATTGTCATATGTTGAATTATAGCTTTTATAATACACAACACGCCCTTTTTCATCATATTCCCTTTCCTCAGTAACAGTACCTTCAATATGGTCTGGTGTATCCATTTCGGTTTTGACGAAAAGAGTTGGTTCATCACAATCAGCTTCATATGAATACTCAAGCTTTTCGCAATAATCGTAATCTGACTTGTCGTGTTCCGTAAAATACTCTTCTGATGTCAACAGTCGATTTTTATCATCATAAGTAAGGACAAATGAGGAAGTAGGCTTTTCATTGCCGTAAGAATAAAAATCATATGATAAAATGTTTCCACTGCTGTCATAGCGTATATTTCGTAATTCACGAACCACAGGTTCATTTAGTGTGTCATTTTCAAATATATCATATGACGAATGGCAACTTAAAATTATATTTCCGTATTCATCATATTCCGTATAATCACGTTCCCTGAAATTCCCTTCAGCGGTTTTTCTTTCAGACACTACAATTTTACCGTCATCATAATACTGATATTTTGTAACGTCTTCGCTGTTCTCATCAATATAATACTCTGTGATTTTATTGCCGTTTTCATCATACTCGTATTTATAATTGTTTACAGCATAGAAATTTCCGCCATCTACTGATTCCAGTCTGAGCAGTTCATTATCATATTCATCACAGTATATTTCAATATTGTTTATGGTTTTGATATTTTCATAGTCTCTTGAAAAATATGATATACTTTCTTTGACTACAGCCGTTTCGGGAATTTCAGAGGAAAGACAACCATCACTGAACTGAACATCATCATAATTGAACTTAAAAGATGCGATCAGATCGTAATAATCATCTGTACTTTTTTCCGGCGGTCCGGTTCTGGTCACAGTTATTTCAGATGTTGTCACATCAGCAGATTCTTTGTCTGTTTTGCAAGAAACAAGCGGCACAAGCATTGCTGTTGCAAAGAATATAGCATATATTCTTTTCATCGAAAAAGTCTTACTTATTCTTATTGATAATTCTTGTTTCAACAGAACCGTCCTCAAGATTTACAAAGCGAACAAAGAGAGATACCTTGTTATCCTCGTTGAGGTTGTTCCAGAGCATATCTGTGAACTCGTCGATATTTCCGCTGATGCCTACAAGCTTAGGCTCACCCTCAAAGCTTGGGAGTGGATTGCCGTCACCCATATATGTGTGAATGAAACGTCCCTCGCCGTTGATTGGGTCATTGTAGCTGAATGTATATCTCTGGCATGAATCGGGGTTGCCGTTTGCACTTTTGAGAATTGACATAGCATAGTTGAAGCCGTCCTCGTCAAAACGGAGGATACCTGAAATACGAGGTGTGTAGTTGGGAGCGTCGTCCTCGAACTCACGTGTACGGAGTGCCTGCTCAAATGTGAACTGCTTATCCATAAGCTCGTAAATTGTATCTGTCTGGTCGCCGTTTGTAACGATAAGCTTATTGCCGAGAACTCTTACAGGTGCGTATATAATAAGGTGGGGATCAGTAAGCTTTGAGGGATCAAATGCCTGTGTGCGGATTCCCTCGCCGTCCTCTACAAATACACGGTTACGGCTGTTTTCGCTTCTTCCCATAATGAAATAGCCTGTTACAGCATATTTGCCGTCCTCAGACTTGCCGATAACGATACCTCTGCCGGGGTATGCGTTTGTGCTTAATTCCTTTGCTAAATCCAGTTTAATCATAATAATTTACTCCTCACTTGATAATAAATGTATATATACAGTCCGCAAGGACTATTAATGCAACACACGCTGCAATTATATTCAGCGTTTTTTCCTTTGCCTTTGAAAACAGCCAGTCATAGAACGGCTGAACTATGTAGAGGAAAAGCAATCCGCCCAATCCGAAACGTATTGACGGGCTGAGTGCAATTCTCGCCTGAAAGTTTATTTCATAATCCGCATATGTCTGCCACGGCCACGCCCCCGTGAATAATTCCAGCATATAGCTTGCAAGAAGCTCCACCGAGGTAGCAATTGCCATACAGCCGAGAAATATGATAATCGGCTTTACATAAAATCTGAACCATTCAGGCTCTTTTTTCTTCATAAGCGGTCTGAATGCACCAAGGAAAAGAATTGCTCCTACTCCGTATACAGGACAATAGGGACCGAATAATACTCCCCTATCGGAATATCCCCAACGATAAACTACAACTTCAAGAAAAACCTCATAAAACCAGCCGAGAAAGGCATACATCATAAAGCTAAGAAAAAGCTTTTGTATACGCTGATTTTCCGTAATAACCGAAAGCTTCATAGGCTTACTCCTTTACGTATGCCTTTCCTTCAATAATTTCAATTTTATCCTGACAGAAAAGAGATGCCGCCTTAGGAAGAAGCTTCCATTCCACGTTCTCCATTATACGCTTCTGGAGGATTTCGGGGGTATCGTCCTTTTCAACGTTTACAACGCCCTGCAGGATTATTGCTCCTGCGTCCGCCTCCTCGTTTACAAAATGAATTGTAGCACCGCTGACCTTTACTCCGTAAGCAAGAGCCGCCTCGTGAACTTTAAGTCCGTAATAGCCCTCTCCGCAGAATGAAGGAATAAGCGCTGGGTGAACATTGATAATTTTGTAAGCGTATTTACTTGTAACGCATTCGTCAAGAATTGTCATAAAACCTGCCAGTACCACGAGGTCTGCCTGCTCCTCATCAAGAGCGTTAAGAACTGCCATACTGTAGGATTTTGAGTCTGAATAATCCTTTCTCGGAATTACTCTTGTGGATATACCGTTGTTTTTTGCTCTTTCAAGAGCATATGCCTCGGAGTTGGAGGATATAACACAGGTAATCTTTCCGCCGATAATCTCTCCTGACTTTTCAGCGTCAATAAGTGCCTGTAAATTTGTACCGCCGCCCGAAACAAGAACAACTATATTTTTCATCGGTATCACTCCTTTTACTATAAACTAAGCGCAATAATTGCTATAACAATGACTGCCGCAGCTATGCCGCCAATAAATATGCTCCTGTAGTAAACTTCCGTAAGCTCATTTTCGCGGTTTGCAAAATAGAAAAACATCGGGTCATCAGGAGTATATCTTACAAGCTCCTCGTCCCCTATCTCATACCTTTTTTCCTTGTCGGGATAGGTATAAGCGGCAGAAATAAGCTCGTTTTCAGCCGTTTCATACTCAACTACGGGATAGTAATATTCTTTAGTCGTCTTTTCTGTACGGTAGTCTGTTATTTTACCATATGCGGCTTCTGTATTTTCAATTCGTTTTTTTATTTTCTTGATATGATAAAGGAAAAGCAGTACCATTGCGGCATATATTCCCAGTAAACCATAAAGGAGATAACCGAAATGATATGTAACTCCCACGGCTATGAACGAAACTACCGCCCATATATAATCAGCCTTTTCAACTTTCATATGCTGCTCCTCACTTCGGGAATTGAACGTGTCCCTGTATTATTTCCGTATCATCGGTAGACAAAGGTATGTTTTCGTCTATTATCACCTGTCCGTAAATGTCGGTAATTCTGAATGTAAAGGGACCCTTTCCCATTTCCATTGACTCAAAATAATTATACGGACGACGTTTTATCTCCACAAATTCGCCATTTTCGTTGAGATATTCAAGCTTTGTTATGGGATAGCGGTGATTTCTCACCTGAACTCCGCACCAGAATTCCGTTGTACCCTCTTTCCACTTGTAGCATACAGGGGCATTTTCCGCTGTATCAAGGGGGATAATCTTCCAGGACACGGGTACCCTGCCCTTTTCCTTAGGAGCAATGAGCGGAAACGCATCAACATAAAGGTCAAGGTCACCTTTTTTGCCCTCAGGGAGCAAATCCGTAACAAGCATATTTATAGTGCCAAGCTCTCCAGTTACTTCAAGATAAGCCCCTGCAAGCTGTGCGTCGTTGTAGTCCGCAAGATTCATAGCAACTATCCAGTAATCGGTGGAAACAGGGTCAAGCATTGCACAGCCGCCCACGTAACCGCCGCCGTAGTATGTACCGTCACCTGTATGTATGGTGCCTTTTGGTTCGAGGATACAGCTTTCGTCAATGGTAAAATCGTTGGGAATATCTCCCACATCTTCATCTCTGTAGCCGTCACCAACTCCAAGGAGAAAATCAGCCATAAGTCGGAGCTTTTCAGCTTCAAGACCGCTTTCTCTTGCGCATATAAGGTCAAAGACATCCACACGCTCGTCACCTGTGAAGTCCATAGGTACACCTGCTGAAAATGCAGGCACAGAAGAAATGCCTATAGCCGTCACAACTGCCGCTGCGGATGCTGTCAGAAATCTTTTCATATGCCTGCACTCCAATCGTTATATTTTGGATTAGCCTATTAACAAATAATAACGCCCTCTGTTGACTCAACAAGCTCACCGAGAACATATGCGTCCTCGCCTGCTGCCTTGAGAGCTGCAATTGCCTTGTCAGCGTCGTTCTTATCAACGCAGGCAATCATACCAACACCCATATTGAATGTGTTGAACATATCACGCTCAGGAATATTTCCGCTTCTTGCAATAAGGTCAAAGATAGGAAGAACCTGTACTGCATTGCGCTCAATCTTAGCTGCAAGATTATTTGGAAGTGAACGTGGAATATTCTCATAGAAGCCGCCGCCTGTGATATGGGAAACAGACTTCACGTTTACTGTGTCAATAAGGTTCATAATAGCCTTTACGTAAATACGTGTAGGCGTAAGGAGAGTTTCGCCGAGAGTTGCGCCTAAATCATCGAAGTGTATAGCGAGATTCTGCTCATTTACATCGAATACGCGTCTTACGAGAGAAAATCCGTTTGAATGTACACCGCTTGACTTGATAGCGATGAGAACATCCCCTGCCTTCTGTGTATCGGGACGGAGAATCTTATCCTTGTCAACAACACCTACAGAGAAGCCTGCAAGGTCGTATTCCTCCTCAGGCATAAGACCGGGATGCTCAGCTGTTTCACCGCCGATAAGTGCACAGCCGGCCTGTACACAGCCCTCAGCAACACCTGAAACGATTTCAGCAATCTTTTCGGGAATATTCTTTCCGCAAGCGATATAATCAAGGAAGAACTGAGGCTTTGCACCGCAGCAGATAATATCGTTTACACACATAGCAACACAGTCAATACCAACTGTATCGTGCTTGTCCATAATAAATGCAATCTTAATCTTTGTACCAACGCCATCTGTACCAGAAACAAGTACAGGCTTAGAAATACCTGTCATATCAAGCTCGAAAAGACCGCCAAAACCACCTATTCCGGAAATACATCCGGGGAGAATAGTTCTTGCGATGTGCTGTTTCATAAGCTCAACAGCCTTATAACCGGCAGTAACGTCAACGCCTGCCTTCTTGTAGCTTTCGGAAAAACTGTTATTCATAAAAAATCCTCCAGTTATATATTATTCCTTACCGCTCCAGCAGTAAGTGCAAAGGTTACATTCGGGAAGTCCCACGGCATTTATCTTGCCCGGGAGTGTCTGAAATTCAAGAGATGTAAGCTTTAATCTGCGGCATATCTCGTCACGGAGCTTTCCGCCTCTTTCAGTTGATGAATCGCTGTATTCCGCAAGATACTTAACGCCCTCCTCGCCCTCGAACTCGTGGATTATCTGACGTGCGATAAGCTCCAGCTCTGAATGGCTTCTTGAGAAGTTAAGGTATTTGCAGCTGTACATAATAGGCGGACAAGCAGAACGCATATGAACTTCCTTTGCACCGTTGGCGTAGAGAAATTCAACTGTTTCACGCATCTGTGTGCCTCTTACGATACTGTCATCAACGAAAAGCAGCTTTTTACCATCGATAAGCTCGTGAACAGGAATAAGCTTCATTTTAGCGACTTTATTTCTCATACTCTGACTTGCCGGCATAAAGCTTCTGGGCCAGGTAGGAGTATACTTTATAAAAGGACGCGCAAAGGGTATGCCGCTTCTGTTGGCATAGCCTATAGCGTGGGGAGTACCTGAATCGGGAACTCCGCAGATGTAGTCAACATCGGGAAGTCTGCCTGCAGCGATATCGTTTTCCGCCATAATCTCGCCGTTGCGTGTACGCATAACCTCAACGTTTACACCCTCATAACAGGCTGTGGGATAACCGTAGTATGTCCAGAGGAAGGTACACATCTTCATCTGAGAAGGGTCACCCTCGGAAATAGTTTCAATACCGTCGGAGGTCATTTTAATAATCTCACCTGCTGCAAGCTCTTTATATGTCTCATATCCGAGCTTCTGAAAAGCAAAGGACTCAGTAGACAGACAGTAACCGTCCCATCTCTTGCCAATTACAACAGGAAGTCTGCCGTACTTGTCACGGGCAGCAATAATGCATTCCTTCGTGAGTATGATAAGGGACATTGTACCCTCAATTTTTTCCTGTGCATAGCGGATACCCTCAACGAAATTGTCCTTCTGTGCAATAAGCGCACCAATAAGATCACCTGAGTTGATATTTCCGCTGCTCATTGTTTCAAAGTTTGCACAGCCGTTCTGTAAAAGCTCCTCTGTAAGCTCCTCAGCGTTTCTGATGACGCCGATTGAACATATAGCATAAAGACCGAGCTTTGAACGCACCATAATGGGCTGGGGATCTGTATCGCTGATACATCCGATACAAAGCTTACCCCTCATATTTACAACATCATCCTCGAACTTTGTTCTGAACGGTGAATTTTCAATACTGTGAATTGAGCGCTGAAAACCGTTATCCTCGGAATAAGCAGTCATACCGCCGCGGCGTGTACCGAGATGTGAATGATAATCCGTACCGAAGAAAACATCGGTTATGCAGTCATTTTTTGAGGCTGCTCCAAAAAATCCACCCATCAGCAGTCACCCTTGATTATATTGGCAATTTCGTTCTGCAAAGCCTTATCCTTTGCAATAACGCCTTCAGCCATAGCCTTTTTCTCAGCAGCAAGCTTTTCAGCAAGAGCCTCGTCAGATACAGCAAGCATCTGAACTGCAAGAACTGCCGCATTCTTTGCACAGTTAATACCAACAGTTGCAACGGGAACTCCGGGCGGCATCATAACAGTAGCAAGAAGCGCATCCATACCCTCCAGTGCAGCGGACTTCATAGGAATACCAATTACGGGAAGAGTTGTATGACCTGCAACAACACCGGCAAGGTGAGCTGCCATACCAGCAGCACAGATAATAGCTCCGAAGCCGTTAGCCTTTGCATTTGAAGCAAACTCACAAGCCTCGGCAGGTGTGCGGTGGGCGCTCATAACACGGCACTCAAACTCAACACCGTACTTTTTAAGCTCTGTAAGAGCAGACTTTACAACGGGGAAATCGCTGTCGCTGCCCATAATAACTGCAACTTTTTTAGACATAATTTCTATTCTCCAATCTGTTGATTTACTTGTGCAGTAGTTTCCTCCTGCGGATAATCGGGAGTCTGCGGTTCGAAAGAACCTGAAACAGCCTCCAGACCAGTTTCATAGCTTCCACGGAATCTCACCGATCCCTTTATGGTATCGGTAAAACGTTCAGTATTACCCTCCTCCGTGGTATATAATATTACGGCTTCGGCTGAGACAGAAACATCAAAAGAAGCAGTTCCGTCCTCCGAACCGACATTATAAATATGTATTTCGGGAATGGATTTAAGGCTTTTCCGAAGGATTTCCGATGAATTCGGAAAAACTGCCGTAAATCTGCGTAAATCCACACCTGTATTTTTCAGTGCAGCATCATCGCCGCCAAAGGCATATGCCACATAGTTTTCCGTGAACTCTGCCATTTTCTCAATCATACCGGAATTGAGCTTTGAAAGAAGAACACGGCTGTATACATTAATCTCATAGGGACAATCTGCAATTTTTCCCGAGAGATTTGCACTTTTGAAAAGGTTCCCTTTTTCGCTTATGTTATAAACATATTTGCCGCTGTCATTGACAACCGTCAGCTCATCACCGCTGAAAGTGCAGCTTTTCCAGCTGTTGCCGAAGCAGGGGACAAAGCTTTCATTATAAATGACACAGCTTTCATCCGCTTTCGACTCTGCAAGATAGAAAATCTGCCCTGCCGCCGTTTTTTGCTCAATACTGCTGTATATAAGAGGTACAATAACATTTCCCTCAAAATCAACGCAGCCGTATTTTTCAGTGCCATTGATTTTCTTTGAGGCAATGCAGATGTTATCGCCCGTAAAAGCGAGGCTTTCCCATTCGGGAACTGCAAGAATACGTCCCGATTCGGATATGCCGCAGCTGCCGCTTTCGTCGGAAAAAATGGAATATCCATCCTCATTTGTATCAAGGATTTTTTCAATGCTTTCATTTCCGCCGTTTATATCAGGGTTATTTTCCGCATTTAAATAAAACCTTGTGATTGCAACCGCAAGTATTATAAGTACAATGAACAGCAGCGAAACAACGAGCCTTGTCCGTTTATTCATCGCTCTTTACTTTGTCGGACTTCTTTTTGTTGCGGTAATCCTCGTCAGTTTCACCTGTTATATATATAGGACGCTTTTTAACTTCAAGGTAGGTCTTGCCAAGATACTGACCCATAATTCCGATGCAGCCAAGCTGAACGCCGCCTATACCGAATATTGCGGACATAATATAGAAGGTTGAACCCGAATAATAGGTTGCAATAGTAATAATCAGACCTATAAGGAAAAGAATAAAGCCGATTACAATACTGATAATGCCGCAGAAAATCGACACAGCAAGAGGAAATGTAGAAAACGCCATAATTCCTTCAAGGGAGTATCTGAATAAGCCCCAGAAAGACCAGGAAGATGTACCTGCCGGACGCTCAACATTTTCATAAGGCATATACTGTGTTTTAAAGCCAACCCAGCTGAAAATACCCTTTGAAAAACGGTTGTATTCCGACATATCAAGAATAGCGTCTACCATTTGTCTTGTCATAAAGCGGAAATCCTGAGCGCCGTCAACAATTTCGGTATCGGATATCTTATTCATAATTTTATAAAACTGCTTTGCAAACCAGGACCTTACAGGAGATTCACCTGTACGGCTTACTCTGCGTGTTGTAGCGCAGTCAAACTCTCCGTCCTTGACATAGTTGTACATCTGAGGCAGGAAAGCAGGAGGATGCTGCAAATCAGCGTCCATAACAACGACATAATCGCCCCTGCAGTTTTTCAGACCTGCATACATACCCGATTCCTTGCCGAAATTACGTGAAAACGAGATATATCTCACGCGCTTGTCCTTATCGGCAAGCTCATGGAAGATTTCGAGCGTTCTGTCCTTGGAGCCGTCATTTATAAAAAGGAATTCAAAGTCAATATCGTTATGCTCTTTTTTCATAGCATCGCTGACTTTTATTATTTCATCGTAAAACATAGGAAGCACTTCCTGCTCATTATAACAGGGCACAACCACAGAAATGAGTTTCATAACAATCCTCCGTTCAATATTGTATCAACAAAAATAAATACACTATTAATTATACTACATTATAAAAAGAAATGCAATAGCTTTAAGAAAATTTTCATATATATTTTACCCATACGACAGTGAACCCACTTGCGACTATTATCCTAACAGAGTTGTTGAAAGCATTCACAAATTTTGTAACAATGCGTGAAATTATGGACAAAAAAATCAATAACAATTTGTTATTTCCGCTGAAAATTTAATTTTTAGTATATTTTTACCACTTAATTATAAAAAAACTGTTGATTTTTTTTGTGAAATGAGGTATAATAGAACATAATAGAATGGAAAGTATGCGCAGGTAATCCGTACACAGCTGACAGCGTTGTACGACACTGCCATCATTGCAGAAAAAACGGCTTCCCTCGCTGCCGTAAAGCGCGGGCTGCTGTTCCTTATAGGAGATAGCAGGATTGGAGAAGGTTATGAATATTACTCTTGTAACAACTTCATTCAACGATGAAGTCCACGGAACCTTTAATGACAAGCGAACAGGCTGCGGCATTAATATGCTCAGACCCGAAAATGCAACACGCTACCGCCGCGGTGGAAAAATGACAGATTTAGGCGAGCTTACCTGCGAAAGATGCAAAGCAAGAATCGCCAAGGAAATGATAAAATCAGACCAGAAAGAAATGAAGGCAATCCTCAAAGAGGAGAGATTAAGAGCCAAGAAGGGCATTGAAGACGAGGGTATCATACCACTCGGAAACACAACAGCTAAAATCACTTCTGCTCAGAATGTACAGCCCCCTCAGCCTGTACAGACACAGGCTCCGACACCTGTTCAGCCTGCTCCTGCTCCCGAGCCGCCAAAGCCTGCTTATCAGCCCAACGGCGCTCCTGCCCTCAACGATGACCTGGCACAATTCGCAATCCAGAAGCCTGTTGAGGAGGAAGAAAAGGCAAACAACTACTTTGAAGCAGAGCGTCCGGCTCTTTTCGAAAGCGAGCCTGCACCTGCTCCGACTCCTCAGCCCGAAACACCTCCTGTTGACGATTTCCTTGCTCAGTTTGCAATCCAGAAGCCCGATGAGCCTCAGCAGGAAGAAACTCAGAACGATGAAGCTGATTTCCTTGCTCAGTTTGCAGTATCAGGTCCGGCAACAGAGGCAACACAGCCGACTGAACCGGCAGAGCCTGCAGCTCCCCCTGTAATTGACGATATTTCAGCTGCTCTCCAGGCAATGGAGCAGAATTCTTACATACCACAGCAGCCAAAGGCTCCCGAGCCTGCACCTGCTCCCGTTCAAACAGCTCCCGCTCCTGTTCAAGCACAGGCACGCAATTACGAAAACGACTGGGATACTCTTGCAAATCAGCTTTTCTCAGGTGCAGAAGATGCAGTTCAACCTGCAGTTGAGGCGACTAAACCTATCGTTGACGCAATTAAACCTGCCGTTGAAGAGATAAAGGCTCCCGTTCTTGAAGATATCGGAGAAAATATTTCCGAAGCTGCTCCTGTTCAGGCTGCTCCCGTTGAAGAAATAACAGCTCCTGTACTTGACGCTATCGGCGGAGATATTCCTGAAATCAAAGCACCTGTTCAGCCTGCTCCTGTTGAGGAAATAAAGTCTGTAGCTGAGGAAAAGCCTGTTATAGACGATATCTCAGCTGCTATTTCAGCAATGAACATCCCTGCTGCACCTAAGACAGCTCCCATAAACGATGACCTCGTTCTCGAGGATATATCCGATGACGACGATGATGACGCATTTGAGCTGATTTCACCGGACCTCGAGCCTAAGCAAGAAAAAGCTCCCGTTCTCGATGATATTTCAGAGGCTATCTCAGCGATAAATATCCCTGCGGCAGCACCTGCTCCTGTCAAGGCGGCACCTGCACCTGCTCCTGTTCAGGCAGCTGCAGCTCCTGTTCTCGACGATATTTCATCTGCTCTGTCAGCACTCAATGCACAGCCTACACCAGTGGGCGCCGTTCCAAGTCAGTCTGCACCTGTACATCCTACCCCTGTGCCTGTAAAGCCTGTTGCAGCTCCTGTTCAGCCTGCTCCTGCACCTGTTCAGCCTACTCCCGCTCCCGTACAGCCTGTTGCAGCTCCTGTTCAGCCTGCTCCTGCTCCCGTACAGCCTGTTGCAGCTCCTGTTCAGCCAACACCTGTAACAGTAAAGCCTGTACCCGTTCAGACAACAGCTCCAAATCCTGCTGCACCTGCCGGTGCCGTAGGTCAGGTTATCTCAGTACCTCAGATTACAGGCTATGACAGCCTTAATCAGCCTATATATTCATATATCCAGATGCAGATTCAGGGATACGACCAGAACGGCCAGCCTGTTCTCGTACCACTTCCGGGACAGAATATTCCGATTCCAACAGCAACAACATTCGGCCAGAGATTCAATCAGAATACACGTCTCCGCGATGCTATTGCTGCTGCACAGGAAATTCCAACATCCACAAAGGATATGACACCCGGACAGAGAATTGCCGCTGCTGACGCTGCCAAGGGCACACCTATATCTGCAAACGTGTCAAAAATCGCTACAAATGCCCATACAAAGGCAACTTCACAGGCATTTATCTCAGCTATTTCCGAATCTAAGGAATACGCTAACCAGAGCCTGACAGAAACACAAGGCTTACAGCAGAGAACAAGCGTACTCAACTCCGTTGAGGATGTACTCTCACAGCTTGGCGATAATTCACTTAAAGAAAAGAAAATGGCAGAAGCTAAAGCACAGACAAACGTTCCTGAATATCAGGAATATAAGGCACCTACTGCAAGAAGCACATATTCTCCCAGACCTGCTGCTGCACCAGTACCAAGACCTGTACAGCCCGATGACAGATTCCTTACAAAGTCAGAACTTAAGGCTAAGAAAAAACAGGATAAAATTGACGCTAAATTCCAGAAGGAAATGGCAAAGAGAAAATAAAAATATAAATAGTTATCCTGCCATAACGGCAGGGTAACTTCAAAAATGAGGTTGAAAATATGGATAAAAATGATATCATCAAGGAACTCCGTGCAAAGCTCGGAGATTCTCCGGAAGAAAATGACAAAATTCTCAGAGCTGAAGGCGAAAAATTCGCAAACGAGGGAAATACTGACGGAATTAACGCTGTCGGCGAACTTCTCCTTGAAAATATGCCCGAAAGCAGAAGAAAGGAAATTGAGCATCTCACACATCTTGATGGTTTAAGACTTGACCAGTACCACCAGAAGATTGTTGAGCTTCTTGAGGCAAAACAGACTGTAAAAGCACTTCCCCTTGCAGAAAAGCTCTACAAGAAAATCACTGTTGACTATGCTCATACAGAAAATGCAAAGTTTGTTTCTCTCCGCAATCCCTTTGAGGATAATCTCTGTCAGGTTCTTTTCAAGGACGATAGAATACTGAACAGAAGCCCCTTCGATTTCTCTCAGTATATCACAACTTACGCTTATCTTCTCGTTGAAACAGGCGCTAATATTGACGCTATCCCGATTCTTGAAACAGCTATCGAATATAATCCCGTTGACGTTGCACCCAGATTTGAGCTTTGTGAAGTTTACAAGCTTATACGCAACAAGAAAATGGTTATTGAAGTTACAAGAGATACACTGAAAATTGCCTCCTCACCTATTGCAATCGCAAGATGTTATGCAAACGTAGGCTATATTCTCACATCCTTTGCTGATTTTGAGGATGCAGGCGTATTCTACACAGCAAGTATGATGTTTGCACCAAATCCTGCTATTCCAATGGAGATGAAGCACCTTTCAGATCTTAAAGGTTCACCCATTATAAGACCTACACAGCAGCAGATTATCAATACAATGAAGAAATATGACCTCGATTTCGGTCCTAACAAGCAGGTTATCGAAACTGCTGCTCAGCTTTCTTCACATTATCTTACAGTGAAGGACTATCCTAACGCACTTAATGCACTTAAAATAACATATAATCTCACAAGAGATGAAAACATCAAGAACCTTATACTGAAAATTGACCCCAACTCCCCTATGCTCAGACCTCAGGAAGCATCCAACGGTGCGGCATCAGCTGAAGAAGCTGCAGCAAACAGAGGAAATATAACTAAAAACTGATTATAACAGCCGAGGATTCTCCTCGGCTGTTGTGCTTGTTGAAAAAACTGAATTTCGCACCAAAATCAGAGACACGGCATGCCGTGTCCGTTATACGAAACACCTTTTTCTACAGACTATTCAAATTCTATTCAAATTCTCATAATATTTTTTCAGAAATCAATTGACTTTTTTGTTAATTTGCGGTATAATAGAATATATTATAAAAATATATCATCAGAATTGCATTTCTGATATACTTAAAATATTAACTTATTTCACAAGAAGGAAGGTATGTAAAATGGCAAATGAAAAAAGTCTGAAAATCTTAATCGTTGACGATGATAAAAATATATGCGACCTGCTCCGACTTTATCTGGAAAAGGACGGCTACAGTGTTATTCTCTCTCACGACGGTGAGGAGGCTGTTGTAAAATTCAACGCGCTGAAACCTGATATGGTACTTCTCGACATTATGCTCCCCGGTATCGACGGCTGGCAGGTATGCCGCGAAATCCGCAAAAAATCAAATGTTCCAATTATTATGATTACAGCTAAGGGCGAAACAATCGATAAGGTAATCGGCCTTGAGCTGGGCGCTGATGACTATATTGTAAAGCCTTTCGATGCAAAAGAAGTTATTGCCCGTATCAACGCAGTTACACGCCGCGTAGGCAATATCAATGTTGAGCCTGAAGTAAAAGAAGTTCGCTATGAAAAGCTTTCTGTCAATATGACACGCTATGAACTTAAAGTCAACGGCAAAATCATCGATACACCCCCAAAGGAGCTGGAGCTTCTCTACTATCTCGCAGCAAATCCCAACAGAGTATATACAAGAGATCAGCTTCTCGACGAGGTATGGGGATTTGAATACTACGGCGATTCCAGAACAATTGACGTTCATATCAAAAGACTACGTGAAAAGCTTGAAGGCATTTCTGAAAAATGGGCGCTCAAGACAGTATGGGGCGTAGGCTATAAATTTGAGGCAGAAGAGGAAGAATAATTCCCTGCTTCTTACCAGGGGGCAGTAACTGTTACTGTCCCCTGTATTTGTGCAATAGGGTTCATACTCATAAATACACAATAATCCCCGACGAAAGTGGTGATTGACTTGAAAGCAAAAAACAGCTCTTATTATCAGATGCTGAGACTTATTATTATTGTAATTGCAAGTATACTTATTATACTTGGTGTGCTGATTATAAATATAAGCACCGATATGTTCCGCAAGGGACAGCTTGATAAGGTAAAATCCGCCGGAGATCTGTATATCAGCTGCATTACCGATGAATACACACAGGATAAGAACAACTATATTCAGAAAGCGGCATATTTCAGCAATAAATTTGCCTGCGAACAGGAAGTTCGCCTGTATTTATTTGACGCTGAGGGCAAATGTATTGCTTCTCCCGACGGAAATCTTACGAAAAATCTCTCAAAATCAACGATCAAACAGCTTGAAAAGGATGATATCCTCAACCTTAACTCTGAATATCTTTCACAGAGCGTTCCGTCCTTTATGTATATCACAAAATTCTTTTTCCGTGAAAGCGACGGAAAGTACGTTCCACGTTATATACTCGCGGCAGGCACAACAGAACAGGCAGAAATGTTTACAATGATAATCCTTATATCATATGTATCCCTTGCCCTTCTGTTTTTTGCAGGATGCTTTATTGTATTCAGAAGAAAAATCAACGCCACAATCCGCTTTGAGGAGGAATTCCTCCGTATTGTTGAGGAATATTCAAAGGATAACTTTACAGAAAAGCTTTCAACGGATATATCCCCGAATTTCAAGCGTATATGCGACCTTGTCAACACTCTCGCTTCAAATGTTGAAAAAAGCGAGGAAACAAGCCGTACCTTTATTTCCAACGTTTCCCATGAGCTTCGCACCCCTATGACGACCATAGGCGGCTTTGTAGACGGTATTCTTGACGGCACAATAAAGAAAAGCCGTCAGCAGGAATATCTTATACTTGTTTCACAGGAAATTCAGCGACTTCGTATACTCATAAGCTCAATGCTCAATATGAGCCGATTTGAGGCAGGTACACTCCGTCCGAATTTCCAGGAAACAAACCTTACAGACCTTGTTATAAAGGTTGTACTGATGTTTGAAAAGCGTATAGAGGAGAAAAATCTCCAGGTCGAGGAGCTTGACAGCAGCAGACTTTTCGCCGTTGCCGACCCTGACCTTATGCAGCAGGTTGTGTATAACCTTGTGGAAAATGCCGTAAAATTCGTAAACGAAAACGGAACACTCTCCTTCACCTTCGAGGAAAAGGACGATATATGCACCATAGGCATAAAAAATACAGGCGAGGGCTTAAAGGACAGCGAAATCGAGCAGGTTTTCAACCGTTTTTACAAAACCGATTCCTCCAGAGGAAAAGATACAACAGGTCTTGGACTTGGCTTGTCCATATCACGTAAAATCGTGCATCTTCACAATGGTCACATCGTTGTAAAGAGCGTATATGGCGAGTATACGGAATTTTTAGTGCAGATACCAAGAGACTGCACCAAAACAGAAAAAGACAAATAGAACTAAAAAGAACTAAGGAGCAAATATGGACCGCAGAGAAAACTTATTCAACGAACTCCAGCGAGAGCAGACTCAGCAGTCTGCACCTGCAGGAGAGCAGCAAACACAGGGATATCAGTCCCCTCCCCCAGGCTACGGACAAAATCCCCCCCGAAACGATTATAACAGACAGCAATATAATCAGACTCAGCAGCAACAAAATACCAATCCACAGCAACATTACGACAATCCGCAGCAATATAATCAAAATCCGCAAAATAATCCATATTACAGACAATACAACCCAAATCAGCAGAGATATCCTGCAAACTATCCCAATAATTACGACTATGTCCCCGTAATGACACCCGACCAGAAAGCGGCAGCAGAGGCAAAAGAAGCTAAAAATCGCAGCAGACGCGAAAAAACAATAGTTGTTCTTTTCTTTATGCTTGTGATTATTGCAGCTGTTATGGGAGTTTTCGGCATAGTATACGATATTGTCACCAGCGAAAAACGTATAAAGATCCTCAACACATCCGACAAAATAGTTATATATCAGAGTGAAAAGCCTGAAGGTGCCGATAAAATCGCAGAGGAGCTTGACGAATACGGCAGATACTCAACAGAGGGCGCAGCAGCCGCAGTAAGAGAATCAATTGTTGAAATTTACACATATGACGACGCTTTCCAAAACAGACTTGAAGGTACAGGCTCGGGAGTTGTACTCAACGAAGAAGGCTATATTGTGACAAATGCCCACGTACTGAAAGCCGATGGATATCACGATGTCCACACCGCAGACGGAAAAATACACTCTGCATCCATTGTGGGCAGGGACTCCAAAACGGATATAGCTGTGCTGAAAATCAACGCATCGGGACTTGTTCCTGCTATTTTAGGCAATTCAGATGAAGTCGTTGTAGGCGAAGAAGTTATCGCTATCGGTAATCCCGCAGGTCTTACGGGAACAGTTACAAACGGCATTGTATCGGCTGTAAACCGCGAAATACGCAGTGATTCCACAGGTTTCGAGATGAATTGCATACAGACAAACGCAGCTATTTCCCCCGGAAATTCAGGCGGTGCTCTTGTAAATATGTTCGGTCAGGTTATCGGTATCACATCCTCAAAATACGTAAGCGGATTTTACGAAGGACTTGGATTTGCAATTACAATAAACGAAGCTAAGCCAATTATCGAGGAGCTTATCAGCAACGGCTTTATAGGCGGACGTTTCCGCATAGGTATAACGCTGATTGATATGAGCAGCGAGGCAAATACAGCCTCAATTGAAGATGAACTGGGATTTGAGCTTCCCAAGGAATTCAAGGGAATATATATCAGCGATATCAGCCAGGATTGTGATATAGCCAATACAGCACTTGAAAAAGGCGATTTCATAACAAAGATTGACGGTACACACGTTGATACTTACGACGAGCTGTACGACACAATAAGCGCAAGCTATGGCGCAGGAGATACCGTCCCTGCAACCTGTGCAAAGGTTGACAAAGACGGAAATATCGAGGAATACGAAATAGAATTCAAGCTGATGGAAGACACCAGCGGCGATTACTGATATAATAACTGAGGGCTTACAAAATGTAAGCCCTCAGTCTGTATAAAAAGGCATATTTAAGGGCGAGCAATGCTCGCCCGCAATTTCGGAACGAAATTCAAGTTTTTCGACAATATCCGGGGTTCACTTTGTTGTGAACCCTTTTAATTTTATCCTTATTTTTTTACCAAATTATATATTGTTTTCATTGACAATCATTAACATTTTTGATATAATTAAATTAGGTGTATTCACGCAAGAAAACCTTGCTGATGACCATAAAATAGGCTGAAAATTCATCCAAATCTAACTGATGGAGGAAATAACTATGACCGTAGAAGAAGCAACACAGCTTTATAACCAGGAGCAGAGAAAATACGGCGAATACTGCGGATATATCCGCTCCTATGAAGGTAAAATCGCACAATACCGCTCAGAACGCCAGAACAAGAACGTAGCAGCTGATGGTAAAAGAGAAGAAATCAGAAAAAATCAGGATTTGTTCGACGCAATCAACAACACTACAACAAGCCGCGACGGACTTTTCTCCCACCTTACAAAGATAAACGGAAAGGTAGAGGAAGCCGCTGCAAATTTCAAGAATATGGTAAGCTCAGATACAATAAATGCCTTTGATTTGAACAATAAGTTCGGAGAGAATGCAACGAGTGCCAATTCAGAGCTTAACGGGGTATTCGACCTTATCAGCGGTGGAAAAAGCACAATTTCGGGCATTATAGACGGACTCACCCAGGAATTGCATACATTAAACAGCCGAATTGACGAGCTTGATTCAGAAATATCAAAGGCGCAGGCAATGATAAGCCAGTATGAATCAGCAAAGCAGGGCTGCCTTGTCAATATGGCATATTATAAGAAATTTATGACAGCGGCTGAATAAAAATTGCCCGTATTCTTTAAAATAAATTACCGCAAACGTCGCAATATATAACAGCAAATTTTGTTGTATACCCACAATTTCATCTGTTGATGATTAGTTAAAACAGAGAAAATAAAAAATATTTTTCGGTACAGCAACACACGAAGTTTGTGCGGAAGATGCGAAGCCATATTTTTCGCCAGCTTGTTCAGAAATTCCGCAGGCATACTTGATGTATGGCAAGGAAGTTCTGGGCAGGCTGACGGAAAATATGCAAGCAGATTTCGTGCAAGCTTTGCGTGGTGATGTACCAGACAATCAACCAAAAATGGTTGAAAAAAGGCGCATTTTTGCCCTTATATAGAGGGGTATGTTTACATCACACAATTTCAGCAGAGGTGAAAAATGGCAACAAATTTATGACTACACTCGGAACAATGGTACGAAACAACAGACAAAATATTGTTCATATCCCAATAATCCCATGGCATTGGTGGTGATATTATGGATTACAGTCGTATTCCTGACGGTGCAGATCTCTTAACCGTCAAAAATTATCTTTCGTCTTTTTTAAATGAAAAAGATGAACTTACAGCAAAAAATTCTCTTTTTTACTCATTAGAAATGCTTTCAAATATTGCGGAACAATGTGCATTTTATCAATTAGATGAAGAACTTAAATCATTAATAACCGATTATTTGATTGGAATAATAGACTACAGAGATTACAAAATGATAGATATAATTCTGTTTATTACTGTAAATATGGCGCTGAAAGGTGTGATTGAATATTTACTAAATCTAAAGCAAGAAATACCTTGTGATATTATGGAAATGATAAATGAAAGTGCAGCAGAAATGAATCAATGATAGTAATGCATATATTATGACTTATGGGTTTTATTAGAGACTTTGGCAATAAAGAGGAGAACGAATCAAATGAAACATTATATCCATAAAGAGATCAAATTCAATATAAATACAAATTCTTTATCAATACTATTGAATAAGTTATTCAATGATAAAATTATGATTACAATTTTAAATCTTTCAACCGAATATAATGAACAAATAGGTTCTTTAATTCCTTTCCCCAAAATTATTGATTATGATGGCGATTTCATAAATGCAGCCTTTACGATTTCGATTGATGATTTTAAAAAGATTGCTGACAATCTGCTTAATATTGACTGCGAGCTAATTACAATATCCAATTTAATAAATCAGGATTATGATATTTCCAATTTGCTCAGGAATATTAAAATTAATGGTACAAATTATCTTCTGAAAAAAAATATATGCGATACGATATGTACGTGGGTAACTAACGAAGATAAAATATATTATGATGGAAAAAAGAACACTTTTATCTGAAAAAATGGAGCGTGAAAAATGGCAACAATAGAATTATACAAGGACAAAATAAACAGTATGTCCAATTACATAGAGCAGGCAAAGTCCGCAGTAAGCGATTTCTGTGTGGATTTGACCGCACTTAAAACGAAGATACTCGGCATAAACAGCAGCGTATGTGACGGGATAATCAGCAAGATATCCACATCGTCGCAGACACAGGAGCAGCAGATAGCAGGCCTTGAAGCCACTCAGAAAGAAGTCAACGATTTTATAGATTTGACTATAAATCGCGACAACGCCGCAGCAGATGCCGTTTCAAAAGCTAAAAAGGAGTTTTACAAGGAGTACGACTACCTCAAACCCGACAGCGAAAAATCCGATTGGGAGAAGTTTTGCGATGATGCCAGCGAATGGTGCAAGGAGCATTGGAAGCTTGTTGTAACTGTGGTGATATGTATCGCAGCAATTGCCCTTATATGCACAGGCGTTGGAGGCATCCTCGGCGCGGCAGCCCTTGGCGCGCTTATCGGCGCAGGCTCAGGCGGTCTGATT